>DAHVAK010000280.1 GCA_027314665.1 Spirochaetales bacterium | reverse complement strand
GAGCCTCTACCTCCCCGGGGCCGGCTTCGCGTTCTCCTTCGGCTTCATCTCCTACCTCATCACCTTCTTGTGGGTGGTCGGGATCTGCAACGCGGTGAACCTCATCGACGGGCTGGACGGACTTGCGGGCGGGGTTACCTCGATTGCCGCTCTCGCGATGGGGGTCGTCTGGTCCCTTCAGGGGGCCTTCGTCGCTGCCCTCTTCGCCTTCGCGCTTGCCGGCGGGATCATAGCCTTTCTCTTCTTCAACCTCCCGCCGGCGCGCCTCTTCATGGGAGACTCGGGCGCGCTCTTCATCGGATTTGCGCTCGCCTCTCTTCCCCTGATCCAACCGGTTCGCCCCCAGGCGGGGACCGCGATCATCCTCTCGGCAACGATCCTTCTCGTTCCGCTCCTCGATACCGCGGCGGCAATCCTGCGCCGCCTGCGTCGCCACACCCCGATCTCCGAGCCGGACCGCGAGCACATCCATCACAAGCTGCTCGACCTTGGGGTCTCCAACCGCGGGATCCTCGGCATCATCTACGCGATCAGCATCCTGCTCGGCGTCAGCGCAGTTCTCTGGGAGATCGATCCCGTGGACGGTGAGTTCGTGTGGATTCTGCTCGCGTGGGTCGTTGCGATCGGTTTCTTCCTGGTGCTGGACCGCTTAAACCGCCGTCGCAAGAGCGCCCTAAAAGAGCGGCCGGCCTCCGATCGATAGCGCCAAGCCGGCCGATTTCGAGCCGGAGGGTTGTAACCCTTCCGGTGTGCGTTCAGCGTGCTGACAAACTCACAGGTACCTGCTAAGACGGCGTTTTCTCGAACAAAATCGGGGCAAGAGGCAAGAGAAGACGCCGTTTTGGCAGCGGGTCAATCACTTTGTCAGCACCCTGTTTAGGACTGCTGACGGCGCTGGTTCGGTCCGCGATAGATGACGCGAACCTGCTTGTAGAGTCCCTCGCCCTCGCTCTTGGTGTCGATGTCTTCGTAGCCGTTCAGGGTGGTGTGGATAAGACGCCGCTCGAAGGGATTCATCGGCTCGAGAAGCTTCGACCCCCTATTTCGGCGAACCAGGTCGGCCATCTCGGTTGCAAGCCGAACAAGGCTGTCCTCGCGCCGCGAGCGGTAGTTTTCGACATCCACGATGATGCGGACGCCGTTCTTGCCGAGCTTGCCCGCGAAGACGTTCGCGAGGACCTGGATTGCGTCGAGGTTCTTCCCCTTTTTTCCGATCAGGATGTTGGAATGCTCCGTGATGATCCCGAGTCCGAGCTTCCGCTCATCGCGGCTGACCACCTCCACCTTGCCGGAATAGCCCATCTTCGTGATGAGCTTCTCGAGGAAATCGATGACTTGAGTCTCGAGCTCCCCTTGGGGCTCGAGGGGAGCGGCGCTCGCGGCGACTGCCGCGCGCGGCCTCGGCGTGGGGCGACGCGGTCGGGCAGCGGGCAGAGGCCTCTGCTCCTCCGACTCCTCTTCGTTCACGTGCACCCGAATTCGCACCGTTCCTCGTCGGAAAAGGCCGCTCTTCCGGGGAGCCTCGACAATCTCGACGTCGAACTCCTCCTGATCGAGCGATAGCTCCTTGATCGCCTTGTCGATTGCCTCTTTCTCGGTCTTGCCTTCAAACTCCTTTATCATGTGGGCTCCTCAATGGGAATGGATATGGCAATTCACTTCCTCACAAGCCCCAGCTTCTTCCGCCTGGCGCGATTCATGATCAATTGCTGAAGCGCGCTCAACAGGTTCGTGATGGTCCAGTAGACCAGAAGCCCCGAAGGCACGTTGTAGAGAATGAAGAAGAACATGATCGGCATCAGATAGGTTATGAGGAGCATGTTCTTGTTGGCCTGGCTGTCAGGGGCCTGCATCAGCTTGCTCGTGAGCAGCTGGCTGCCGACGTACAGGAAGGGAAGCGCCCGCAGGTCGGTCCATCCTAGGAGCGGAATCGCGAAGTTGTGAAAGTGAAGGATCGATTCGGGCTGCGAAAGGTCGGTAATCCAGCCGGGAATGAAGACCGCGCCGCGGAGCTGGAACTCGGTGTTCAGCAGCCCGTAGAGGGCGAAGAAAACCGGCATCTGCAGAAGCAGCGGAAGGCATCCTCCGAGAGGACTCACTCCCTCCCGCTTGTAGAGGGCGGCCATCTCCTGGTTGAGCTTGGTGGGGTTGCTCTTGTATTTCTCGCGCAGCTCGTTGAGCTTCGGCGTGAGGGCCTGCATCTTGCTCGTCGATTCGAAGCTCTTCCTCGTGAAGGGAAAGAGGATGACCTTGATGAGGACGGTGAGCAGGATGATCGCGACGCCCCAGTTCGGGATCAGCTTGTAGAAGAGCTGAAGGAAGAAGTTGAGAATGTCCTCCAACCATCCGAGAAGCGGGGTCGTGTCAACCACCTTCTCGAGCTGAAGTCCCGAGGTTCCGAAGGCGTTCTTGTCCGGATTGTCGAAGGTCCCGAGGATTCGGGGATCCTTCGGACCCAGGTAGAACTGAAAGAGGTTTGAGCTCACCGAGCTGCTGATCGGAGGACGAGAGAAGTAGAGCTGCGAGGTGTAAACCACGCCGGGGATCGGCTTGTTCGAATAGGTGACGGCATATTTCGTCGCGTCGGGAATCGCGATTGCGGTGAAGTACTTGCCGACGATCGAGGTCCAACTGATGTGCTGATCGATGGTCTTCTCGCCCCGTGCAGGGGGGTTGATGGTAGCCCGCTTGCCGTCGCTGTAGGTGTAGAAATGGCGGAACTCACCCTGGTCGCCGAGCTTCACAAACTGAGGGCCGATCTGCGGACCGAACTGAAGGGTGTAGGCGTAGCCCCCGCTGTCGAGATTCGGGGCTGCGTTGATGCTGTTCTGCACTGTTATCTTGAGCTCCAGCATGTAGCTGCGCGGATGGAAGATGTAGGTCTTGGTGAGGAGAAAGGGGACCGCCGGCTGCCCTACCCCGCCGGGAGCAAGGAACTCGCGCGAGAACTGATAGGTCGTGTCGCTCACCTTCGTGAAATGAAAGAGCGCCTCCGTGTAGGGGCTGCTGGGACCGCCGAAGGAGAGGTTGAAGGCGGTCGCCCCGCTGGTCCCGCTGTTCACCATTTCGAGCGGCTTGCCGTTGTCGAGCTGCTTCAAGAGCTCGAACTTCTCGACCGCCCCGCCGTGGTTCGTGAAGACCACGCGCAGGAGATCCGTCTGCAGGACATAGGTCCCCTCGGTCAAGTCCTTCGCATCGCTCGGCGAGGGCTCGACCGACGTGACGGAGGTAAGGGTCCCGGGACCGCCGGCGCCGGGCTGCTTTCCTCCGGAGGCCTTCGACGGGCCCGAGAGCGGCGCCGGGCCCGGGGCGGTGCTCTCGCTTGCGGCGGACGGTTTTGCCGCCGCAAGGCTGGTCTTCGGCTGCGGAAAGAGAACCCCTTGCAGGAAGAATCCTATTGAGATAATCACCACCGAGAGGACGACGGCGAGTAGCGTTCTTTTATCCATTGTGTCTCCACTGTATCATCGACATTCACGGGCTTCGGAGGCACCAGGCGCAAGGAGCCCCGCTTTCCGAAAGAGGTTCAAGAGGTCCGTCCTTCGACGGGCGCTTTCGGTCGCGCTGGGGTAAAGAATCACCACTACGTCGTACCCCGGTAGGAGGTCGCCCTTCAGATTCCGGTAGGTCTCTCTCACGACCCGTTTGGCATAGTTGCGCTGTACCGCGTTGCCAAACTTCCGTGAGAGGGATATCGCCAACCGACTCCACCGGAGGCCATTTGCCAGGTACTTGAGCTTCGTTCCGGGGCAACTCACCTGGGTCGGAGAACCGAAGACCCTCTTCAAGTCGGTTCGGTTCGATATCCTCTCGCGTTTAGTAAGGCTTCTTCTCATCGGAGACAGTCAGCTTGAGCCGTCCCTTCCTTCTCCGTCGGGAAAGAACATCTCGTCCGCTCCGAGTCTTCATTCGCGCTCGAAAGCCAAGTTTTCGAGTCCGCTTTGTTCTGCTCGGTTGGTAGGTCCGCTTCATCAGGAAGTCTCCTCTGCTCGACCGTGACTACCGCATCCTGTCGATGAGGAGATGAGTATACTTTTTTGTCCGTTCGCGTGTCAACTCTTCCCGCTGGCACGCTTGCTGATACCGTCGGCCAGCCGCTGGAGCACCGCTCGGAGCTCGTTGTGCGGAAGCTGCTCGAGCGTCTCCTGGGCCGACGGGGTGGGCTCGCCCGGACGGTCCTCGGCAGGGAGCTCCGCGGTTGCTTCCGCCCTCGGAGGGGCGGCCGGTGGGACGGGAGGCGCCTCCTGACGCTCGCCCGCTCGGGGAAGCTGAAGCCTCAGGACGCGGATACCGAGGTCCGGAAACCGTCTCCGCAGCGCTTCGAGGAGGCTGTGCTGTCGCAGCTGGATCAGCTGAATCCAGCCCGGGTGATCGACCTCGATCACGACGACCCCGTGACGGATGTCCTTGATCTCCGAGTGGGCGGAGATCTGATCCCCGGCGACCTGCGTCCAGCTGCCGAAGAAGGCGGCGTACTGCTCGCCCCGCGCAAGCAGCCGGCGGTCCAGGAGGGCTCGAAAGATATCGCCCGCTTTCTCCATCACGCCAGTATAACCCCGCCATTCACGCGATAGATACGGGTCGAATCGGTCCGCCAATTCAGGTACTGCTCGTCGGGAAGGAAGGTAAAGAAGGTCTGCTCGGTCTCCGGAAGGCTCTCGAGGAAGCGGCGGCGGCGGATTGGGTCAAGCTCGAGCAGCACATCGTCCAGCAGGAGAACCGGGCGACGGCGGATGCTCCGCTCGAGGTACCTTGCCTGGGCCACCCGAAGGATGAGGGAAATCAGGCGGAGTTGGCCGGTCGAAGCGATCTTCGCGAAGTTCTCTCCGCCCAGGATGAAGTGAAAGCGGTCGCGATGGGGCCCGCTCGTCGTTACCCCGAGATCGAGCTCCAGGGCAAC
>DAHVAK010000270.1 GCA_027314665.1 Spirochaetales bacterium | reverse complement strand
GGCATTCGAGGCCGGGGTGCGCCCCGAGGAGTCTCTCCTTCACGAGCTCGGTTTGCCAGAGGGCGAGCTTCGACGCGCGGGTTCCGACCCGAATCGTCATCGTCCTTCGGCCTTGTCACCCGCGGGCGCTCCTGAGCTCTCGGGAGCGTGAAGATCGAAGAGATAGCGCAGGGCTTCGGCGTAGTCCGAAGCGTGGCCGTTCGCCGCTTCCGAGCGGAGGCGGGTCGCCGGGGCGTGCAGGAGCTTGTTGACGAGTGCCTGCGCGAGGCCTTCGACCTGCGCCCAGCCCTCCTCGTCGAGTCCCGGCAGGCGACTGCGGGTATGCGCAAGCACCTCGCTGCGGATCGCGCCCGCCCGCTGCCAGAGCTCGGCGATCACGGGGCGAAGGGCGATCTCCGCCATCTTCACCTGCGCAGCGGCAAGCTCCTCGCCGATGATCCCCTCCACCGCGGGAACCTCCGCCGTCGTCGGTCCCTCCTCGGCGGTCTCGAGCGACTTCAGCGCATCGACGTCGAAGAGGTGTACCCCGGGGATACTGGCGGATTCGGGGTCAATGTCCCGGGGCACCGCGATGTCGATGAGCACGAGGGGACGCCCCTGCCGCTCCTCGATCGCCCGGCGCACCATCTCGGCAGAGATGATCGGGTGGGGGGCGCTCGTCGAGCTCACGACCACGTCGCTTGTCGCAAGGAGGCAGGGAAGGTTCTGGAAGAGGTGAGCCTTCGCTCCCCAGCGCCTGGCTACCTTGGCTGCATGCTCGTAGTGGCGGTTGACGAGATCGATTCGCTCCGCGCCGCGGGTATGCAGCGTCCGCACGGCGAGGCGCCCCATCTCCCCGCTTCCGACCACGAGGACCCTCGCCGCCGCGAGATCCCCGACGTAGCTCTCGGCGAGGCGAACCGCCGCAGAGCTGATGTTTTCGGCGCTCCGCCCGATTCCCGTCTCATTGCGAGCCCGCTTCCCGCAGCGAATCGCGGTCTGAAAAAGCGCGGTCATGATCGACCCCGCACATCCGAAGCCTTGAGCGGCCGCATAGGCGCTTTCGACCTGGCCGAGGATCTGGGACTCCCCCATCACCAGGGAATCGAGGCCGCACGCCACGCGAAAGAGGTGGCGCGCCGCCTCCTGGCCCGAGTAGACCGTGAGAGTCCGCTCGATCGCCGCAGAGGGAAGCCCGCTCCGGCGGGCGAGGTAGGCGCTCGCGGTCGAGACGAGCTCAGGGCGAATCCCGTAGATCTCCACCCGGTTGCAGGTCGAGAGAACCACGAGCTCTCGGTGCTCTTCGCCTTGGGTGTCGGAGAGCTCGCGAAGCGCCTCCGCTAGAGCCTCCGTCGGCACGGAGACTCGCTCGAGCAGCTCGACCGTGGCATTTCGGTAGCTTAGGCCGACGCATACCACCGGAATCCTATCAGGAGGCATGGCGCGCCTCGATGGGTAGCGAGAAGCGATGGGATGGAATGGGTTGCAGGGTCGCCGAGCGCACAAGCCCTTGTGTCCGCGTGTTCATTGCAGGGATCTGGTTTCCTACTGCGGTGCTAAGACTTACCCGTACAACCTAATATGGGGGATTTTGAAAGTCAAGGCGGAGGGCGTAACGAGGGAGCGGGCGCCTTGGATCCGGTCTTCCGGATGCAAGGCGGAGGGCGTAACGAGAGCGCGGGAGCCGGGCCGCTACAGGAGGGCGGCCGAATCGCGATCGAGGAAGATGAAGGCGTTCGGGTGACGCTTCAGGATCGAGGCGGGGTGGAGGGGGCTGACCGGAGCCCCTTCGGAGAGACAGTCGCGCACCGCCTGCGCCTTGCGACGATCGGGGACCGTACAGACGATCGCGTGGGCCTTCATGATCTGGCGAATCGACATCGAGATCGCACGCTCGGGCACCTCCCCGAGCGAAGCGAACCACCCTTCGCCCACCTGCTGCATCCGGCAGGCGGCGTCGAGCCGCATCACGAGGTAGGGCTCTTCGCTCTCGAAATCCGCCGGCGGATCGTTGAAGGCGAGGTGGCCGTTCTCTCCGATCCCGACAAACGCAACCGTCACCGGCGCTTCGGCGAGGAGCCCGCCGAGCCTGCGCGCCTCGCCCTCCGGGTCCGGGCGATCGCCCTCGATGAGGTGCACCCTCCCGGGATGGACCCGCTCGATCAGCCGCTCGGAGAGATAGCGGCGAAAGCTCGCCGGGTGATCGGCGGAAATCCCCACATACTCGTCGAGGTGGAACATCTCGGTGCGCGCCCAGTCGATTCCGGAGAGGGAGGTCAGGTGCTCGAGCATCTCGAACTGCGAAGCACCGGTCGCGGCAATGAAGCGCACGAGCGCATCGGCGGCTCCCTTTCGGGTGTGCGAGGCCCCCAAGGCCTCTTTGAGAATCGCGGCTCCCCGCTCGGCGGCGGCGGCCCCCGCGGCGCCCTTGGACGATAGCACCTCAATCTGCATCGTGCACCTCTTCGGTCGAAAAGCTTACCCGTCCGACGCCGCCGTGTAAACAGAGGGCGCGGGGGCATCCACCACCCCGCCCCGTTCAGGGGAAAACAAGCCCGGCGGCGGCGAGGCGCGCGGCGGCGATTCCCTGCCCGCGCGGCTTGCGCGCCCGGCGACCCTGTCCTCGGGAGAAATCGCGATACACTTGCAGTGAGGAGAAGAGCTCCATGAACGGTAAGGTGTGTGTCGTCACGGGAGCGACCTCGGGGATCGGCCTCGAGATCGCCTGCAGCCTCGCCTCCCTCGGGGCGAGAGTCATCGGGGTCGGGAGGGACGGCGCCCGCTGCGCCCAGGCGCTCAGCCGCATCCGCAGCGCAGGCAGCGGAGGAGAATGCGAGCTGGCGGACCTCTCGTCGCAGGCGGAGGTCAGGGCGCTCGCGCAACGGATTGCGGCCCGAAACGCGCCGATCGACATCCTCATCAACAATGCCGGATTGTTCACCTGGCGCAGAAAAGAGAGCGTCGACGGAATCGAGATCCAGTTTGCGGTCAACTATCTCGCCGCCTTCCTGCTCACGGGGCTCCTCCTGCCTCACCTGGCGCCGGGGGCGCGCGTCATCACGGTCAGCTCCGATTCCCACGCCTTCGGGCGGATCCACTGGCGAGACGTCGGCATGCGCCGCTGGTACAACGGTCTTTCAGCCTACGCCCAATCGAAGCTCGCGACAGTCCTCTTCACCCACGAGCTCGCGAGGCGCCTTGCTGCCTATCCGGCCGGCAGCCGCGAGGCCACGATCGCGACCTTTGCCGCCGATCCGGGCCTCGTCGACACGAAGTTCGGCGAAAAGGAGACCGGCCTGCTTATTCGCCGTCTCTGGCGCTGGCATGCCCGACACGGCATCAGCGCGGCGCAGTCCGCGGCCTCGATCGTCTTCCTCGCGACGAATCCCCTGGTTGCCAATGAGGCCGGAGGGTACTGGTACATGGACGAGCCCCGATCGTCGGCCATGCGCACCTATGATGAGCGGGCGGCTCGACGGCTTTGGACCTTGAGCGAGCGGGTGAGCGGACTGCCCTACCTAAGCGATCCCTCTCCCGAGGGACACGGGAGCGGCAGGCTCACCGCATGAGGAGGGAAAACTTCGCCTTGACCGCGGGGCGGAGCGCCCGGTACAATGCGCCCCAGAGGTCGTCATGAAAAAAACCGTACGTCTGTTCCTTGCAGGCATAGCAGCCGTCGCGTTGCTCGCCGCCTGCGCGAGCCAAGGACCCGAAACTCCGCAGCCCCCCACAGTACAGGTAAGCCGGCTATCCTCCACCGTCATTACCCCCGATGTGATCAAGTTCGAAGCGAGGGTCACGGTTCACAATACGATGCGCCAGTCGCTCGGTCTCGACAAGATTGACTATGGAAGCGCCCTGTTCGACAAGCAGCTCTTCACCTCCAGCTTCACCGATCTGAAGAGGATGGATGGAAACGGGGATGAGTACGTCACCTTCCCGTTTCAGATCTCCATGCAGGACATCCTCAAGTCGGCGCCGAATCTTCTCGCCGAAGGGAAGCTGCGGGTGACCTTCGACGGCATGGTGTATCCGCAGGCCTCCTTCGGCTTCGAGCCGATTGCCTTCAGCCGCACGGTGGAGCTTCCGATTCCGCGCATTCCGGAGGTCAGCTTTGCGGGCGCAGTTGGACTGCCCACGCAGGATCTTTTTCGCATCAGGCTCAACGTCAAGAATACAAACAGCTTTCCCATCTCGGTCGACCGGATCGACACCTACCTGGTGCTGAATCAGGAGAGGTACCGGCTCCTGCACACCGAGCGGTCCACCGCAATCCAACCAGGCGAGATCGCGACGGTGACCCTCCAGATGGAGAACTCGACCGGGAAGACCTTGAGCATGATCCTGAATGCCATCCAGGCTCAGGCCGTCTCCTTCACCCTCGGCGGCTCGATCACCTGCGGGACGCCCTACGGCTGGGTCTATGTCCCGGTGGCGCTCCAGGGGCAGGCCCAGTAGCCAGGTCCGCCGGGCCTTCGCGGTCGCTCCCCCTTGACGCCGCCTGCTGAGGCGCAGCGGCGAGGCGGACCTCGCCTTGTTCCATCGAATTGAAGAGGGCTACCGCGGACGAATGCCGCCGGAGAGGAAGTCTCCGGCGGAGCGATCGCCGGGCCCTACACCGGCAGGGGGCCGCCGACGGCAGCCTTGAGCTCGGCGTAGGCGGCTTCGAGGCGGTCGAGGGCCCGCACGGCGAAGGCCGAGTTCTGATCGGCCGCTGCGGCTTCGAGCTTCGCCGCGGCGTCGCCGACCCGACGGATCTGCAGGTTCCATCCGCCACCCTTGATCGAGTGAGCCTCGGCCTTCGCGGAGGCAAGATCCCCCGAGGACAGGGCGCTTCGAATCTTCGGCAGCTGTCCCTCCACCCTCTCCACGAAGGCATGGAGCATTCGCACGACGACCTCCGACTTTCCCATGAAGATCGAGACCGCCTCGCGATAGTCGAAGATTGCCGGATCGACGCCCGCGAGATCTCCGTCGGCGGAAGCAGGGTCCGGCGGCTCGTCGGACGCGCCCCGTGCGGGGGCGCTGCCCTCTGCAAAGGGCTGCCCCGCGCTCGGAGCGCCGGGAGGCGCCGATCCTTGCGGCGACGCGCCGCTTGAGCCTCTCAGCCACTCGGCTAGCACCGGCACGAGGTCGCCCTTCTTGAAGGGCTTTCCGAGAAAATCGGACATGCCCGCCTCACGGCATCTCTCCCGCTCGCTCTCGGTGACGCTTGCGGTCACGGCGATGATGGGGATGTCGAAGCCCGCCGCGCGAATCCGCGTCGCGGCCTCGTAGCCGTTCATCTCGGGCATCTGAACGTCCATGAAGATGAGCCCAAAGTAGCCTGCGGGCCTCGCGGTCACGGCCGCGACCGCCTCGCGCCCGTTCGTCGCAAGCTCGACCGGGAAGCCCAGGCTCGTGAGGATCGTCTCAAAAAGGCGGCGGTTCACCTCGTGATCCTCCGCCACCAGGAGCCGCGCCTTCGGAAGCTCCGACTCTCGTCCCTCCGCCGGACTCTCCGGCTCAAGCGGCGCGAGCTCCTCAGGGGCCTCCAGCTCGTGCTTATCGCGGTACTCGCGGAGCAGGGTGTCGAAGAGGAGCCCCTTCTTCACGGGCTTGCTCAAGTATCCGTCGTACCAGCCAAGGAGCTTCATCTTGGCTTCCTCGCCGCTCTTGCCCGCCGGACTCAGGAGGAAGAGCTTCGCTCCGTTGATCCGCCTGTCGGCGTTGATCTCGCTCGCGAGCTGCCAGCCGTCCATCCCGGGCATGAGCAGGTCGATGAGGCACAGGTCGTAGGGCGCGCCGGATTCGGCGCTCGAGCGCATCGCAGCGAGGGCCTCGTTCCCGCCGTTGATCTGAACGACCCTGCAGCCCCACCCCTCCAGATAGCGCGCGACCACGATTCGGGCGGAGGCGATGTCGTCGACGATGAGCGCCTTCTTCCCTGCGAGCAGCTCGAGGTCGTCCCATTCGGGGACCGGCGCCGTCAGGCTCTTGCCGAACTCGATGCTGAACCAGAAGGTGGATCCGACCCCCTCCTTGCTTTCCACCCCGATCTCGCCCTGCATGAGCTCCACGAGGCTCTTCGAGATCGAGAGCCCGAGCCCCGAGCCGCCGTACTTCCTCGTCGTCGAAGAATCGACCTGGGAGAAGACCTGGAAGAGGCGCGAGCGCTTCTCGGCGGGGATCCCGACCCCGGTGTCCTTCACGAAGAGATGAAGCTTCACGCTCGTCTCGGTCTCGAGAATCTTCATGATCGAGACGACGATCTCCCCCTCGTGGGTGAACTTCACCGCGTTGTTGAACAGGTTGATGACGATCTGTCGGAGTCTCACCGGGTCGCCGCGAACGAAGCGGGGGACGTCGTTCTCGATGAAGAGAATCACCTCCAGGCCCTTCTTGTGCGCCTCCAGCGCGACGAGATCCACGGCCTCCCCCGCCATCTTGTAGAGATCGAAATCGATCGATTCAAGGACGAGCTTCCCCGCCTCGATCTTGGAGAAATCCAGCACATCGTTGACAAGCCCGAGCAGAACCTCCGCCGCGAACTGGATCTGCGCGGTGTACTCCTGCTGCTCGGCGTCGAGGCGAGTCTCGGCGAGGAGATCGCTCATGCCGATGACGGTGTGGATCGGGGTGCGGATCTCGTGGCTCATGTTCGCGAGGAAGTCGGACTTCGTCTGAGCCGCGTTCTGCGACACAAGCCGGGCGCGCTCGGCGTTCTCTCGCTCCTCGTGCGCCTGGCGGAAAGCCTCCTCCGCCGCCGACCGGGAAGCGATGATCCGCTCCTCGTTGATCTTCTGCTGGCTGATGTCTTCGACCAAGCCGATCATGAAACGCCCTGGCCGATCGGGGAGGGCGGCGAGAGAGAAGTGGATCCGACACCATGCCGTGCGCCCTTTCCCGCCGAGGTAGCGAAGGTCGACGGTCTCATGGCGCGCCTTCCCTCCGGACAGGCGCGCGATCGCCCCGAGGCAGTAGTCGCGGTCGTCGGGGTGCACCAGATCGAGCAGCAGGATCTTTTCGAGCCCCGCCTCGCTCTTGGCGACCATGCGGCGAAAGGCCTCGTTCGTCAGGAGAATCGCCCCGCTTTTTCCGAAGAGCACGACCCCAACCGACGAATCGCGGAAGATGCTCCGGTAGATCTCCAGGTTGTTCGTCGCCGGTTCTCCTTTTAGAAATTGGTTTTGAGGATCTCCGCCGCCTTCATGAGAATCCGGTCGGGGCGCAGCGGCTTTATCATGTAGCTGGACACCCCGTAGCTCACCGCCCGCACGACCGTCTCCTTCTGCGAGAGAGCCGAAAGGATGATGATGGGCAGGCGCAGAGAGTGCTGCCTCAGGTGCTCGAGCACCTGGAAGCCGTCCATCTCCGGCATCATCAGATCGAGAAAGATGAGATCGAGGGAGCTCGAAAGCGGGTCGTTCACGAACTCCTTGCCGTTCACGTAGGTGCGGATCGACCACCCGGTGTCGGAAAACACCGTCTTCACCAGCTCGCGAATGATCTCGTCGTCGTCGACCACCCCGATCGTCACGTCCTTTCCGAGCTGGCCGAGGCTCTCCTGAGGCGAGGCCGCCTCGGCTGCGAAGCGCATCTCGACCGTCTCCTCCTTGTCGGACTTCGGGGTGAGGCTCTTGAGGAGGCGCTCGCGCGCGATCGGATCCCGTCCGCTGCCTTCCGGCTTGGCGATGAGGAGGGAGTCCATCGCCTTCTCCAGCGAGTTCACGACCTCGATCGCGGCAAAGTCGGGGTGGGAGGAGACATAGCCTTTTACGAAATCGTCGTTGGTGAGGATCTTCACGTTGCGGGCATTGGCGCCGCCGTAGTCGAGAACCGCTCGGAGAAGCGCCTGGAGCTTGCCCGAGTCGCCGACCTTCAGCGGCAGGTTCGCGAGCATCAGGAGCACCTTGGGGATGCGCACCTGATAGAGATCGAGCAGCTCCGTGATCTTGTATTGGAGTAGCTCGATCTTCTCCGCGTTCAAACCCAGGGCAATCTCGATGAACAGGATCTCGTCGTTGAAGTGCGCCTCCATGATGCACGGGGTATCATCCATCTCGATGCTCTCGCCGAGGAGCTCGGCCACCGACTTCAGGAGGACGTCGATCTTGAGCGGCTTCGTGAAGATCTTTTTCACGTTGAAGGGCTTCAGCTCGACGAGCTTCTCCTTGTCGATCTTGGAGGAGACCATGATCACCGGCTTTCCGGAGACGTTCGGGTTCTCCTTCTTCTCCTGAAGCAGCTCGAGTGAGTTCTTGCGCGTAAGGTAGTAGTCCATGATCACGAGATCGGGCACCTCTCTGCGCATCTTGATGGCGCCGTCGAGCCCGTTCAATCCTTGGACCACGTTGAACCCCTTCTCGACGAGCTTCTTCGCCAGGTAGTCTCGAAAAAGCGGAGACTCGTCGACAATAAGTATCTTCTTCACTTCCGTCCCCCTCGCGATCGCCCTGCACTCTATACAGAGAACTTGTAGCCGAACCTCCGCAAGAGCTCCTTTCGCGCGCGCTTGTCAGCTTCGGTCTCCACCCCCTTCGGCGACGAGCCGTCGATGACTCCCATAATCCCTCTGCCTTGGGGGCTTTCGGCAACGGCGATCTGCAGCGGATTCGCCGTCGCCGCGTAGATGCTCGCCACTTCGGCGCACCCTTTTAGCTGATTGAGGATGTTGATCGGGAAGGCGTTCTTGATAATGAGATAAAAGGTGTGGCCTGCACCGACGGCGCGCGCGCACTCGGTCGCCTCTCCGACGAGCTTCGCGTTGTTGCCCTCGGTGCGGATAAGACTGGGCCCCGAGGCCTCGCAGAAGGCGAGCCCGTACTCTATTCCGGGGACCGAGCCGACGACGATCTCGGCGATGTCTTCGACGCTCTTTATGAAGTGGGTTTGGCCCACGATGATGTTGCAGCCCTCCTCCCAGGCAAGCTGTACCGCGTGAAGCTTGATCTCCATGGCTTTCCTCCGTTCAGGCGGGGATCACGGGAGCAGGCCCAGATCGATCTCCCCCCCAGCACAGGGCATCTGGATGCCCCAATTCTCGAGCACCTGCGGGTGGATCTCGCCAAAGAGGCCGATTCGCTTTCCTCCGACGATCACCGCCGCGCAGCGCCCCGGAATGAAGCGCAAATCGCTCGCCGCCTCCAGCGCATGCTCCAAGGACAAATAATAGAACAAGACCGAGAGGTGTGCACGCACCTGATTGAAGCTGGCCTCCTTGTCGGCGATCATGAGACCGAGGTAGTCGCGCGTCACCGTTCCCGAGGCGTCGCTCGCATCCAGGTAGGAAACCTTTCCCACCTCGAAGAGCAGGTGGGGATAGACGGCGTGAGCCGAGACCGCCTCCGCCTCGAGGAGAGAGGGAAGGATTGAGGAGCGCAGGTACTCGTAGTTCTCGCTCATGGGGTTCGCGATTCGCACCATCCCCTCGGGGGAGATGCCCATACGCTCGACGAAATCGCGCCCGGAGCCGAGGTAGTTGAAGATCATCTCCTGGTAGCCGAGGCCGACCATGACATCCTTGACCCGCCGCGCGAGGCCTTCGGCCTCCGAGAGGCGACCCACCGTGAAGTCGCTCGGCGGGAGCGGCTCGAAGCTCTCCACCCCCCGGGCCATCATGACATCCTCAATGATGTCGACCGGATGGAGGAAGTCGTTTCGATACTCCGGAACGGTAACCGTGAGCCTGCTTCCGGCGACCTTGGCCGGGCAGCCCATCTGCCGCACGGCGGCTGCCGCCTCCTCGACCGAAAGGCGGGCTCCGAGAAGCTTGTTGGCGTAGTCAATCTCCACTGAGATCTCGTTTTGAAAGTAGAGAGGGGTGATTACCTCGCGCCCGTAAGGGGTGTCGAAGGGATAGCGCACCGCCACAGGAAGAATCGTGAAACCCTGGTCGGCTAGATCGCAGGCCACGATCGAGGCGGCGAGGAGCAGGGTGGAGAGATCGGTTCCGGTGAGCTCGATGAAGAGGCTGGAGTCGCCCGCCTTGACGGCGCCCACGTCGGCGCTGTTGATGACGGGCGGAAAGGAGAGGGTGGCTCCCCGCGCGTCCTCCAGGTAGGGAAAGCGAGGGAAGGAAGCGACGATCGAGCCGAACTCCTGGCCCTTCGGATGGTCGCGGAGAATCTCGCGCAGGCTCATCGGACGGGGAGGCTCGGCCCCCAGGGGAACAAAGCGGGTGCTCTCCGGGTTGGCCGCGCGGTAGCGGACCGGGTAGACGATCGCGTCGCTGCGGTAGACCCCCATTGCGATCGACTGGCGCTTGCGCCCGAAGTTCCAGCAGAGCTTCTCCTGGGTCTGGATGAGGTCTTTGAGGGCCGGCTCGTCGAGAGCGCAACCCGAAGCGACGAACCCCGCAATGTAGGGCCGGATCTCGCGAAGGGCCGGATCGACCTCGATGATCCGCTCGCCGGAGTCTTTCGC
Source organism: Spirochaetales bacterium (assembly GCA_027314665.1). Taxonomy (GTDB): domain Bacteria; phylum Spirochaetota; class Spirochaetia; order DAHUYW01; family DAHUYW01; genus DAHUYW01. Next base: position 24,330 of record DAHVAK010000270.1, on the reverse strand, counting down.
CGTCGTCGGGGTCGAGAAGAAGTCGTAGCGCGGGGTCGGCCCGCCGAGGTAGACGCGAAGCGCCCGGGCCAGCCCCGCCGTCGACCAAAGGTCCGGGCGGTTGGTGTCGTTCAGCTCCACTTTCAGCAGATCGCCCTCGCGCCCGTCGAGCTCTCCCTTTGCGACCGTGAGGAGCCCCTCGAGCTCCTCGGGCGCGATCGAGCGCCCCAGGAGCCTGCTCAGGGACTGTTCGGAGACTTCGATCTTCGGCATGACTAACTCCTCCTCCGCAGGCGCACACTCTCAAGGTTGCCGGTAAAAAGCTCGCGCAGGTCGGAGAGCCCGAGCTGCATCAAGGCCATCCGGTCGATCCCCAGCCCCCAGGCAAGCACCGGGACCTTGATCCCGAGGGGCTCGGTCACCTCGGGGCGGAAGATCCCGCTCCCTCCCAGCTCGAACCAGCCGAGCTTCGGGTGCTTGATGTGAACCTCGATCGAGGGCTCGGTGAAGGGGAAGTAGCCTGGGACGTACTTGACCTCGCTTGCGCCGGCTACCTCCTCGGCGAACATCTTCAGGAGCCCGAGGAGGGTCCGCAGGTTGACCTCCTCGCCGAGGACGATGCCCTCTGTCTGGTAGAAGTCGGCTCCGTGGGTTGCGTCGACCTGATCGTAGCGGAAGCAGCGAACGATCCCGAAGTATTTCCCGGGGATCTTCGCCTTGGGAAGCTGCTTCGCCGAGAGAACTGTGCCTTGGCTGCGCAGGAGGAGCTTGCGCGTGAAGTCCCGGTCGAAGGCGTATCCCCATCCGCGGCTGCCGGTCGCGCCTCCATTCTCGTGGGCGGCGGCGACCCGGTCGAGCCACGGCTGCTCGATCTCGCGGGCGTGAGTCGGCTCCTTGATGTAGTAGACGTCGTGGATGTCCCGCGCCGAGTGAAACTGCGGCATGAAGAGGGCGTCGCCGTTCCAAAACTCGGTCTCGACGAGGGGGCCGTCGAACTCCTCGAAGCCGAGCGAGACCAGCTTGTCCTTCACCCACTGGAGGAACTCCGCATAGGGGTTGCGCCGTCCGAGCGCGACCCGCGCCGGCGGAGTGGCGATGTTGTACTCCCGGAAGCTCTTGCCCTTCCAGGAGCCCGAGGCAAGCGCGGCGGGGGTGAGCTGGCCGATCTCATCCCCCATTGCTCCCGTGGCAAGGAGCTCCTTGCGGGTCCACTCGCCCTCCGGGGTGAGGCGATAGACCACCTCCTCTCGCTCGACGACCTTGAAGGGGGCGCTTCCCGCCCCCCGCTTGCGGGCGACGGCGGCTACCACCTGCCGCTCCTCTTCGCCGAGCGACTCCTCCTCGAGCATTCCGACCTTGGCCGCGCGATCGAGAAGGCTTCGGATTACCGCCATTCGCCGGGAGGGCTGCCCCCCCCTCACGGTCACCCGCTTCGCCTCATCCATCGCCACGAGCCCCTCCTTCGCGAGCTGGCCGAAGGCCGAGCCGATCTCCTTCGCCTCGATCCGCGCAGCCTCGGCGATCTCCGGAAGGGTGAGCGGACCGCGCTCCCCCACGACGCGCAGGACAAGCTCGTCCGGAGCGCCGCTTGCGCGGTACTGATGCCCCAAGTCGGTGAGCTCGTAGAGGGTTCGGGCCGAGCGCTGGCTTTCGCGGATGAGCTCCTTGCCGAGCAGCCAGCTTGTCGCCTGGTTGAATTGGCCGACATTCATGCCGAGGTCGGCGGTCGCGCGCTCGGCGCGCAGCTCTCCTTGCGCGTAGCGCAAGAGCTTGATCTCAAGGGGATGCAGATTCTTCACATCGATGCTCATCTCGAAGACTCCTCGCTGCTAACGGATCCGTATTTCCAATTCATTCCCTGAGCTCCCGATCGGCTGCAGCTCCGCTCAGACCCGCGCCTGAAGCCTGTCGGCCAGGGTGCGCAGGAAAAAGCCGACATCGCTCACGATCCCCAGGGCCTGGCTCGATCCCCGATCGGCAAGCTTGGTGACCACGGCGGGGTTGATGTCGACGCAGACCGTCCGCACCCAAGAGGGAAGCATGTTCCCCGTGCCGATGGAATGGAGCATCGAGCCGAGCATGAGAACCATCGAGGCCCCTTTCAGGATCTCGGCGTAGCGGGCCTGGGCGCGGATCATGTCCGTCTCCGTCTCGGGCAGGGGGCCGTCGTCGCGGATCGAGCCGGCGAGACAGCAGGGTATTCCGGTGCGCACGACCTCGTACATGATCCCCCGGGTGATCTCTCCCCTGCGCGCGGCCTCCGCGATCGAGCCGCAGGAAGCGATGCGGTTGATCGCGCGCAGGTGGTTGCGGTGCCCCTCGTGGATGGGCCGACCGGTCGCGAGGTCGATCCCCAGGGAGCTTCCAAAGAGAACCGACTCGATGTCGTGGACCGCGAGGGCGTTCCCCGCAAGAAGCCCGTGGACGTAGTTGTCGCGGATAAGGGCGGCAAGGGAGGGTCCCCCGCCGGTGTGCACCACCACGGGCCCGGCGACGACGATCACCTTGCGGCGCGCATCTCGGTATTCGGCGAGATCCTCGGCGATCTGCTCGACGGCGACGTCGACGCTCCGCTCCGAGGAGACATCGCCGGTCATGAAGCTGAAGATGTCCGCCTCCCGATCGCGCGCCGGGGGGAAGACCCGAACCGACTCCGAGGAGCACAGGATGCGGTCGCCGGCCCGGACCTCGCGCAGCAGCTTGCAGACGGGCCCCCTCTCCGTTATGACGACCACCCCATCCATGCGCTGATTGGCGACCTCCTGCCACCTGCCGGCAAGGTAGATCTCCGTGCGGTGGTTGGTCGTCGAATAGAAATCATCCGGGACCGCGCCGTCCCGCTCGGCCGCTCGAACGACGCTCTCCGAGGCGCTTTCCTCGTAGCAGCCGAGCTGGACGAGCTTCTTCGTGATCGCGGCGCACTGCTCATCGCTCTTCGAGATCAGGTCGAACTCGAGATGGGAGGGATCGAGGTTCGTCTGGCCGATCTGGAAGGTTGCGATGCGATACTCCGCTCCCTCCTCGACGATGAGGTTGAGGATCCGCGGAAGGATATTGGAATCGATGAGATGGCCCTCGGACACGAACCGCCTGTTCACCCCTGCTCTCCGCTATTCACGTCATTATGGATAAAAAAAACCGTCCGCTATTCTACCGCGGCGCGCGTGCCCTATACAACCGTCGGCCCCGCGCTTCGCACGGGGGTTCTCCGCCTTTCGCGAAGGCCTGCCGCGGGGGCCTCCCGCGGCTGTACAACCGCCAGGCTTTCCGGTATAACGAGCGAGTGCGGGAGATAGCCGACGACCGCTCCTTCGCGCTGGTGCTCGGTGGCGGGGGCACGAAGGGCGCCTACCAGATCGGCGCCTGGCGCGCCTTCCGGGAGCTCGGCCTGCGCTTCCACGCCATCGTGGGCGCGTCGGTCGGGGCCCTGAATGGGGCCCTCATGGCGCAGGGGGCCTACGAGGCGGCGATCGAGCTGTGGCGCACCATCTCGATCGACCGAATCGTCACCGTTCCACGCGGCCTTTCGCACAATCCCTTCGCCTCCTTCGCCGAGCTGAACCGCGTCATCCTTCGCAACCACGGCCTCGACACCCAGCCCCTGCGCGACCTCATCCGCCGCTCTGTCGATGAGCGCCTCATCCGCGCCTCTGGAGTCGATTTCGGAATCACGACCTACGAGCTGACCGATCTAAAGGCCCTTTCCATCTTCCTGGAGGAGATCCCACATGGGCTTCTCGCGGACTACCTCCTCGCAAGCGCCTCCTTCCCGGCCTTTCGCATGGCCGAGATCCAAGGCAAACGCTTCGCCGACGGGGGGATCTTTGACAACATTCCCTTCCGCATGGCGCGCAGCCGCGGCTACCGGAGGATCATCGTGGTGGACATCTCCGGGCTGGGGGTCAACCGCAAGCCTGATGTGGTGGGCACGGAAACGGTCTACATCAAAAACTCAATCGAGATGGGAAGCATCTTCGAGCTCGACCAGGAGTTCATCCGCCGCTTCATGGAGCTCGGCTATCTCGACACGATGCGGATTTTCGCTCGCTACGAGGGGATCCGCTACTTCATCGCGCCGGACCCAGCCCTCTTCGCCGAGCTCGACCGCCTCATACGCGAGCCGAGCGCCGCGCCCTCCCTTGCCTCGCTGTTGAGATCTGCGGGCGCCGTGTCGGGGGATTCCCTTCTCCATCGGCTGCGCGAGCATCTGCCGCGCGACATGCGGGAGTACCGCGACATCAGCCTGCCGCTTCTGGAGTGCGCGGCGCTCACCCTCGACATCGAGCGGGTGCGCCCCTATACGCTCTCGGAGCTCCTGGCCGAGATCCGCGCGGCCCGGGATCGCGTGCTAAGCGACGGGCTCCCGCTCGAGGAGCAGGACCTTCGCTCGCTTCTCCGCCCCGTGAGAAGAGCCCTGCGCACGGGCGATCAGTCGAGAAGCGGGCTTCCTCGGCCTCCCCTCGCCTATGATCTCGCGATCGAGCGCTTCGCCTCCGCCCGCAAGCGTGCCGTCGCCCGAAGCGCTCTGCGCGCCCTCTTTCCTTATCTCGTTGCAGGCAGAGCCCTTCTCGCTATCCTCGACCGTTACCTCGATAGTCTACCGACGGCAGCCTCCGGCTCGTAGCAAGCTCCCGGAACCAGTGGCCGCTCTCTTTGACCGTCCTTCGCTGGCTCGGGAAGTCGACGTGAACGAGGCCGAAGCGCTTGCTGTAGCCGAAGGCCCACTCGAAGTTGTCCATGAGCGACCACACGAAGTAGCCCCTCACGTCCGCGCCCTCGTCCATCGCCCGGCGCACTTCGACTAGGTAGTCGTGAAGATAGGAGAGGCGCTTCGAATCGCGCACCCTCCCGTCCTCGAGCCGGTCCTCGAAGGCCGCCCCGTTCTCCGTGACGTAGATCGGGGGATTGCCGTAGCGCTCCTTGATGAGCATGAGCGCTTCGTACATACCATGAGGGAAGACCTCCCACCCCATCGAGGTGAATTGGACCCCCTGGTCAACATGCTCGTGTCCGTCAGGGTTGCGTCCGGTCATCCAGACCCCGATGAAGGGAATCCAGGGCGCGGAGAAGGCGCGCTCGCGGGTGTAGTTGTTCACCCCGATGAAATCGAACCTGCCCTTGATGGCCTCCATGTCGCCTGGCCGCACCCGGGGCCGAAGGACTCCGAGCCTCCTCCAGAGCGGCTCGGGGAAGCTCCCGTGGCAGAGGGGATCGAGAAACAGATCGTTGGCGAATTGATTCGCCATCCGGGCCGCCGCTCGGTCGCGATCGTTTTGGCGCATCGGGTAGACCGGGATGAGGCTCAAGGTCACCCCGACCGAGCTTCCCGAAGTGCGGCCCTTGATGACCTCGTAACCCGCGGCGTTGGCGAGGAGAAAGTTGTGCGCGACGCGGAGCGCGGTCCAGGGGTTGCGGATCCCCGGGGCATGATCGCCGAACAGGAAGCCGCTCACCGCATTCACCCAGGGCTCGTTCAGGGTGATCCAGTGCTTCACCCGATCCCCGAGGGCGTCCACCACGATGCGAACGTAGTCGGCATACCAGCCGATGCAGTCCCGCTCGGCGAAGCCCCCTCGCTCCTGAAGGGTTTGAGGGAGGTCCCAATGGTAGAGGGTGACGAAGGGGGTGATCCCCGCGCTCAAGAGCTCGTCGACGAGCCGACGATAGAAGTCGAGGCCGCGCTCGTTGAGCGCGCCCCTGCCCTCGGGAAGCACTCGCGGCCAGCTCACTGAGAAGCGGTAGGCGTTCGCCCCGAGCCCCGCGAGAAGCGCTACGTCCTCTCGGTAGCGGTGATAGTGGTCAACCGCGACGTCGCCGCGCTGAGCCTGCCATATCCTGCCCCTGCGGCGGACAAAGGTGTCCCAGACCGACGGGCCCTTGCCGTCCTCGTTCCAAGCCCCTTCGATCTGGTAGGCCGCGGTGGCGGCTCCAAAGGAGAAGTCATCCGGAAACTGTACTTCGCTCATCCTCGGCCCCTTCTCGAGCACGTTCCGGTCGCGGCGGTATTCATGTCGAATCATACAGGCGGCCGCGAGGATGGGAAAGAGAGTCGGCACCCGCCCGCGGCTGCCGCGGCCAGCCCGCCTGGGAGCCCTCATTGACAGCCGGCCTCGCCTCCGCGAAGCTACCGGCCATGGAATGGATAGACAGGGCGGACAGACTTTCGCTCGGGGAGCGATCCGTGAGCGCTCACGGCGCGGTTGGGACCGTCGAGATCGCGGTCTGCTCGCCGGGGATCATCAACCTGCGGCTCGCTTCCGGCGAGGCATACGGAGAGGCCGAGCGGATCATCCTCGATCACGGGCCATGGGAACCCTGCGCGGTCCGCGTTCGCCGCGAGGAGCTTCCCGGGAGGCTGGTCATCGAGACCGAGCGGCTCAGCATCGCCGTGGCGGCCTCGCCCTTCGCAGTGGAGTTCGCGGACGCCGGCGGGCGGCGGCTGTTGCGCACGGATCCCGGGCGTGCGGTCGGCCTCGGCGGGGCCGCGGATGACGCGGCGGCGGGCGGGTCGGAGGCAGGCCACATCGGGGCTGCCGCAGAGGGCCTTCGTCCCGTGGCGGCGCGCTTCGCGCTCGCTGAGGGGGAGCGGCTCTACGGCATGGGGGACGGGGGCGAGGGCTTCGAGCGCTCGGGCCGGGTGCATCGGATCTGGACCCGTCACACCGCCCACGTCGGCTCGGAGATCCCCTCCCCCTTCCTCTTGAGCAGCGCCGGCTACGGGCTCTTCTTTCACAACCCCTATGAGGGCTCCATCGAGGCGGCTCCGGGAAGGCTCCTTGAGTACCGGGCGGCCCACGGGACGCTCGATCTCTACCTCCTCTACGGCCCGACCATGGACGAGATCGTGAGGAGATACTACGAGCTGACGGGCTTTCCGATGATGCTCCCGCGATGGGCCTTCGGCTATCAGCAGTCGAGCCGCCATTTCATGAACTCCCAGGAGGTTCTCGATCTCGCGCGCTCCTTGCGCGAGCGAAGGATCCCCTGCGATCACCTCACCTTCCTCTCGAGCTACAGCCGCACCTTCATGCGCGAGCAGGGCTGGGACAAGCCGATCGCTTCCTACGAGCTCAATTCCTACCTCTTTCCCGGCGGGGCGAAGACGCTCAAGCGCCTTCGCGCGCAGCATTTCACCCTCATGGCCCACCAGTATCCCCAGGCGAGCGCGGACACCCCCGGCTACCGGGAGCTCCTCGAGCGGGGTCTCTTCGTGCGCGCCAAGGACGGCTCGCCCCTCGCCTACAACCCTGCCTGGGGCACCATCTTCATCGATTTCACGAACCCCGAGGCGCGCGCGTGGTGGTGGGCCCTGCTGAAGCGGATTTACGAAAAGGGAGTGAGCTCCTGGTGGAACGACGGGGGAGAGGGGCCGGAGGAGGGCGAGCTCCTCGCCGGATCCTACCTGCGGTGCCACAACGTCTTCGATCTGTTCCGGCAGCGGACCCTCTTCGACAACCACCGCCGGGACTTCCCGCGCAGCCGCGTCGTCCAGCGCTGCCGAAGCGGCTACGCGGGGCTCCACCGCTACGGGGTGATCGTGCAGCCGGGCGACATGGACTCCGGGCTCGACGTCCTCGCCGCGCAGATCGAGAAGTCCTTGAGCTCCGCCCTCTCGGGAAACCCCTTCCGCGCCCCCGACATGGGGGGCCACTACTCCCAGATCACCAGCGACGGCGGGACCCTCCTTGGCTCGCATGCCTACTCGGGCGGCGACACCCGCTCCGACGAGGTCTTCCTCCGCTGGACCCAGTACTGCGCCTTCAGCTCGATCATGTGGGCGCACGGCCACCCCGAGCGGAGCAAGCTCCCCTGGATCCGCGGACCCGAGGTCGAGGAGATCGCCGCGCGCTACATTCGCCTCCGCTACCGGCTGCTGCCCTACATCTACACCTGCGCGTATCGCGCGTGCGCGCACGGGGAGCCCTTCATGCGTCCCCTCGTCATGGACTTCCCGAACGACCCCGAGGCGGCCGGCCTCGCGACTGAGTACCTCTTCGGCCCCGCGCTCCTGGTCGCCCCGGTCCTTGCCGAGGGAGCAACGAGCAGGGAGCTCTACCTCCCGCCCGGTGCCTGGTACGATTTCTGGTCGCACGAGCGCCATGAGGGCGGGCGAAGGCTCTCCCTTCCGGTCGACCTCGCGACCCTCCCGGTTTTCGTGCGCGAGGGCGCGATCATCCCCACCGGGCCGGAGATGCAGTACGTCGCCGAAAAGCGGTGCGACCCGATCACCCTTCTGGTCTACCCCGGGGAGGGTTCGGAAGGCCTGCTCTACGAGGATGACGGTGAGTCCTACGACTACCTCGCCGGCGCGTGCGCCCTTACCCGCTACCGATGCCGCCGCAGCCCGGATGGGACGGTTAGCCTCTCGATCGGCGCCCCGACAGGGGGCTACCGCGACGCCCGACGGCCCAAGGGTTATGAGATCCGCATCTGGAGCGAGCGAGCCCCCGAGCGTGTCTCGGTCAACGGCGCGCGAATCGAGCGGACTGATGGAGGGGCGTCAAGCGCCGGCGACCCAGCCGCGGAGCGCCGCGGGCCGGGTCGCGATAGACAGGGCACCGCGCGCGGCGGCGCGACGAGCCCTACCCGTGCGGGCTGGCGATTCGCGGGGCAACACCTCACCTGGGTGTCGCTCCCTCGGGTGGCCTCGCCGGTGGAGGTGCGCCTCGAACCCTAAGGACACCCGCTTGGCGCCGCTCCGGAGCAGGCGGCGACTTCACCGAATTCTTAGAAATTTGGGTTAGAATAGGGAACAATGAAGATGCAAAATCCCCCGCAGCGCTATCATGCCGCGCTCGTCGTGCTCCACTGGCTGATCGCGCTCCTCGTCCTAACGCAGGCCGTCATCGGTCTTGCCTTTCACTTCGAGCTACTCTGGGCCCCCCTGCGCAGCGAAATCCAGATCCACATGATCCTCGGCATCGCGACCCTCGCGGCGGTCCTGGTCCGCGTCGCAGTCCGCCTCTTCACGCCGAAGCCCCCTGCCGCAACCACGGGAAGCCCGTTCCTCGATTTCCTCGGCAAGACGACCCACGCCCTGCTCTACCTCTTCGTCTTCGCGCTGACGGCAACCGCGGTGCTCTCGGCCCTCCAGGCAAACATCCTCGGGGCGGTCATTGGGCGGTGGGCGCTTCACCACGGCGAGTTTAACGAGCGTCTCCATTTCCTCCTCTTCTTGCTGCTGGGAGTCCTCGTGGTGGTGCACGTTGGGGCGGCCCTCTACCATCAGCTCATCCGCCGCGACCATCTCTTCGCGCGCATGAGCTTCGGTCGCTCCCCCAGGCAGAAGGCGGGCGAGAATCGGACGTAGGCCCATGAACTGCGCCGCTGCCGGCGGGATCGCTCGCGCTACTGCCCGTTGTCGGCGCGAACCTCGTGGCGGATGGTGAGTCCAGTCCCCAGCACAAAGGTGGCCAGGATGACCAGGATGCTTCCCCATCCGGGATCGACGGCAGCCCCGGCCACGCCGGAATAGAGACCGAGGATGGACCAGGGGACCCACGGAGCCCAGCCGGTGTGCCCGAAGATCGAGGCGAGCACGAAGCGGCTCCGCGCGATCGGAAGGGCCAGGAGATTCTTCGCCGTTCCCTCGGCGTACTCCCGACCGAACACGTAGGCTGTGACGATGGAGCAGATCACGAGCCCGCCCACCCCTCCCATCTCCACGATGAAGGTGAGGAAGGTCGGCCAGTCGAGGTTCTGACCGCCGAAGGCGAAATTGGCTTTTTGGCCGAGGAGCCCGAGGCTCGCGGCGGCGCGCGGGTTTCCCGCCATCCAGAGAAAGAGCCCGGCAATCGCCACCATGAAGGTGTACGCGGCGAAAGAGAGCCAGGTCACCCTGCTCCGGCGAAGCTTGATGAGCTCGGTCGCGACGAGAGTTGGGAATTTCATGATAGCCCTCCGGTCAAGCGCATGAAGTGCTGCTCGAGGTCCTCTTCCATAGGGACGAGACGCTCGAGGGCGATGCCGGCGCCGACGAGCGCGCGGGCGATCGGTGCAGGCTTGGCAGCTCGGTCGGTCACGCGCAGGGAGGCCTCTCCCGAGCGTGAGAGCCCGACGAGGCCAAGCTCGTCGCGAAGCACCCGCTCGGCCCGCTCGACGTCGTCGACCCCGATCTCGATCGCGAGTCTTCCGTTCTCGCGAAGCTCGGAGAAGTCGACCTCCTCGATGAGCCTCCCCTCGTGAACGATTCCGACCCGATCGGCGAGGTGCTCGACCTCGTCGAGCAGGTGGCTCGACATGAAGACAGTCGTTCCCCGCTCGTCGGCGAGGCGGCGGAGCAGGGATCGGATCTCGACGATCCCGGCTGGATCGAGCCCGTTTGCCGGCTCGTCGAGGATGAGAAGCTCGGGGTCGTGAAGGAGCGCCCGGGCGAGGGAGAGGCGCTGCTTGTTGCCGAGCGAGAGTCGCCCCGCCAGCCTAACTGTGTATTCATCAAGCTTGAGGAGGCGAATGATCTCGTCGACCGCGGAGGCTCTTGCCCCTAGGAGGCGTCGCTGGATCTCGAGATTCTCCCTCACGGTGAGGTTCGGATAGGCAGTCGGCGATTCGACAAGATAGCCGACCCGCGAAAGCACGCCTTCGCGATCCTCTCCGAGCGAGGCGCCGAGAATCGAGATCTTCCCGGCGCTGGGACGGATGAGACCGAGGAGCATTCGGATGGTCGTGGTCTTGCCGGCTCCGTTTCGTCCGAGGAAGCCGTAGATCTCGCCGCAGCGGAGCTCGAGGTCGACTTTCACCACGGCCTTCACCGGGCCGTAGCTTTTCGCGAGGCCCTGCGCGCTGATGGCCAAGTTGCCCCTGCTTCCCGCGCCGCCGCGGGCGGAAAGCCTGCTCGTCATGTTTTCCCTCCTGTGCCGCCCGCGCTCGAGGCGATGCGCATCGCGAGCGCCTCGGCGATCAACTTCACCGCCGGGCGGTAGCTCCCCGGCGGGAAATCCTCCTGATGGAGAGCGATCGAGAAGAGAGCCGGCACGAGCCCCCGAAGGGCGTCCAGGAGCTCCGGGGCGAGGAGCCCCTCCCTGATCCAACGCCCGAAGGTCTCCCCAAGGACCCGGTTGTCCTCGGCCTGATGAGCCGCGAGCCGCTCCGGCGGGAGCCGGTCGACGATCGTCTGCATCTCCCGCACTCCGAGGCGAGCAAGCCCCGGCTCCCGCTCGAGCATCTCGAAGGCCCCCAGGAAGAAGCGCTCGATCCGCTCGCGAGGGGTGCCCTTGCCCTCCGAGATCTCCCGGATGAGCGCGCCGCGGTACTCCGCCTCCCACGACTCGAAGACCGAGAGGATGAGCTCTTCCCGGGAGGGGAAGAAGGAGTAGAAGCTCCCCTTGGAGATCCCCGCCTCCCGCGCGACCTCCTCGACCGCGAGGAGGCGGAGCCCCACGCGGTTGATGAGGCGCTTCCCGGACGCGATCAGCCGCTCCCGGATCCGCTCCCGCTCGGCATCATTGAATGCGCGCGGCATGTAACCTCTATGACCGAAAGCGCTTAAATGGTCATACAGAATATACTACGAATCCCGGTCGGCGGCAAGGTTGTTGGGGCGCTCCCGTCCGGCGAGACGAGCAGGCCGTCGGCCTTCATGGCAATCGCCAGATGTCGAGCACCCCGCTCGTTCGACGCCAGTTCGCGCTGCCTTCCGGGAGCGCGATGCGCCCGTCGGCGACGATCGGGCTGTTCCAGTGCCCGCCCCCGCACGCGAGGGTTGCCACGAGCCGCCCGCTCGTTGCCTCGGAGACGCGGAGTCCCCCGCGAGGGTCATAGATGAAGAGCAGGCCGTCGGCGGCTACCGGGCTCGTCCCGGCGTAGTCGCTGCGCCAGCGCAGCACCAGGCGCCTGCCGTCGACCGTCCACGCCGAGGTGCCCCGATTGTCCGCTGCAAAGAGCCAGGTGATCGCGCCCTCGTGCATCACCGCGGGAGCCGTGAAGAGGGGCGCCCCGGAAGGAGTTTCGACGCGATCGATCGCACCCCCTTGGTGCGGGGCAACTCCTCGCATCGCACTCCAATCGAGCAGCCGGATCAGCCCATCCTTTCCGCCCTGCGCGAGGAGGCCTGCGCCGAGAAGCACCGGCGAGGTCGAGCCGATGTCGAGATCATCCTCGTTGAGCTGCTCGGTGTTGGCCGGCGTGTAGTTGCCCAGCACGCGGGTCGCCCCGGGATCGAGCTCGATCACCGCATCGCCCCAGCTCGTGACGCCGTCCCACGGCCCATTGCCGGTCGCGAGGTAGAGATTGCCGGTTGCCGCATCGATGACCACCCCGGCGCGCCCCCAGATCCCGGAATCGCTCTCTCGGCAGGAGGCCGGCTCGAGGAGCTCGTGCCGGTCGCTGCACAGGGAGTTCCAGACCGAAAGGAGCGCGCCGTTTGCCGCATCGAGGATCGCAACGTGACCCTGGTAGGGCGGCTGGTCGCCGATGTAGCCGTTGGTAGCGGCGATGACCTTTCCGTTGAAAAAGCTCAAGGGCGATGCGATCTTCTCGCGCTCGGGAAGGCGCGTGATCGCGGTGGCCCACACCGGGCGCCCGTCGGAGATCGAGAGCTTGCGGATCATCCCGTCGGGAGCGGCCGCGTAGAGGTACCTCCGGTCCGGATCGGCGACCGGAGTCGCGTTCGTGATCCGGTAGCTTCCCGCGAGGGCCTCGTAGCTCGACGGGGTGTACTCCCAGAGCACCGCCCCCGAGTCGGCGTCGACGGCGATGGTCTTGCCGTAGGTGGTGGTGACGAAGAAGACATCGCGGATCTCTCCCTCCACGCTCACGCCGCGAAGGTAGATCGCCGAGGAATCCACGGTCCCGTCAAGCGCGACCCGCTGGCGCACCATCGTGCCGACGTTCGCCGCCGTGATCCCCATCGAGAGCGTCGGCGCGCTCGAGCGCCCGACGTCCCATCCGAAGGTCGGCCAATCCTGCGGCCCGGCTTCCACCCGAAAGGCAACCCCCGTGAGCGCGACCGCGCAGACCATGACGAAGACTTTGCGCATGGACAATCCTGGTGCACGTAAAGGTGCGATGTCAACGGGAAGCGGTCTGAGCCACGGTCCTCTCCGCGAACGCGGGCCGCGCAGAACCGAGGGGAAGGTCCAAACCCAAGGGCCGCTTCCTCGAAGACGCGGCGATTGCCTGCGAAGGGGGGTCCGAGCGCCTGTACGGGCCCCCCGAAGCCGACGGGACTACCGTCGTCTCCGACAGGTTCGGACCCCATGCGACGTTCCCGACCCGGGTCACCTTCTCCGCTCCCGGCGACTCCTCCGTCTCCTGCGATTACCCCTCCGCGCGGATTTGCGGAGAAAGGGGCGCTCCTCGCTCCCTGCGTCCCGCCTTGAAGCGCATGAGAGCGCAGGCTAAGCTCATGCCATGCGAAGCGGCATCGAACGGCGCACTCCCACCCTGCTGATCGGGGCGCTCTCCCTTCTGGAGTTCATCGTCTTTCTCTTCGGCCCCTTCGGAATGCAGTCGGGGAAGACCCCGAGCGACTACCTCTTCATGCTCCTTGTGCTCTTGCACGCGATTTGGGCCTATCGGATAGCGACCGCCGAGCGCCGGCTCCTCCTGCGCGCCCTCTTTCGCACCCCCGAGGTGCTCATGGCGCTGACGCTCGTGCTCTTTCTTCTTTCCTATATCTTCGCCTCCAACGCCAACATGAGCTACGTCCAGCGCTTCGCCGCGACCCACGGCAACATCCGGCTCGCCCCCGACTCGACGGTCGAGCGGCTCAACTCGGCCTTGCGCTTCCTTCCCCTGCTGCTCATCCAGGCATGGATGATCGCCTACTATCGCATCCGCTACCCGCGCACCGCCGTCGTGGTGACGACCGGACGGCGGGCGCGCGGCGGCACGGATTGGGCTCGAAAGCGGTCGCTCGCGCGGGTGCCTCAGCGGCTCACGGCTCGTCCTGCCCTCGGCGATTTCCCCGCGGTGTGGGCGCTGCCCCTCGTCCTCATCGGCGCCTTTCTCTACGTCCTCGCCTTCCCGTCCTTCCTCGATCTTGCGGGGATCGGCGCGCTCGGCTTCGTCTGCCTGGTCCCGCTCCTGATCGTCCTCTATCGGGTTCCCTTCGGATGGGGTATCTTCTACGGAACGGCCTTCGGCGTGCTCGAGACGATGCTCACGAATTTCTGGCTCGGAACCTTCAGCCTGGTGTCGCTGCAGTTCGTGACCGGGGTCATGATCCTCGAGTTCGCCCTGTTCATGACCCTCCTCCTTTGGCTCTTCCGCCGCCTCAAGGCCTTCGGCTACCTGATCGTCCCGATCGCCTGGGTGGGCTTCGACCTCCTCAGGTCCGACGGCTTCCTCGGCTTTCCCTGGGGCATGCTCGGGGTAACCCAGTACCGGTTCACCTCGCTCATCCAGATTGCCGCGGTTACCGGAGTCTGGGGGGTCACCTTCGTCGTTACCCTTGCGAACGCCGTCATCGCCCACATCCTGTCCCGGCCCTTCGCGCAGCCTCGCAGGGCGCTTGCGCCGGCCGCCGGCTACCTCATCCTCCTCCTTGCCCTGCTCGTGGAAGGGAACATCGCCTCCCTCGCCCAAGGGGTGCAGCCGGTAGCCCGCACGGTGACGATCGCCCTCATCCAGCAGAACACCGACCCGCGGAAAACCGACTACACCCACACCTTCGATGTCCTGAAGCGCCTCACGGACAACGCCCTCTTCTACCGCCCCGATCTGGTGGTCTGGTCGGAAACCGCCTTCGTGCCGAATATCCGCAGATGGAGCACGCTCGACCCCGAGAAGTATCCCCTCGCCAAGCTGGTGCGCGAGTTCGAGGCCTACCAGCGCTCTCTCGGCACCTGGCTCCTCACCGGAAACGACGACTACACCTTGACCCCCGGGCCGAACGGGACCGAGAAGCGCAAGGACTACAACGCGGCGGTCCTCTTTTCCCCGCAGGGGCAGCGGATGCAGACCTACCACAAGATCCATCTGGTCCCCTTCACCGAATACTTCCCCTACCGAAAGCAGCTCCCCTTCGTCTACGACATGCTCACCCACTTTGACGTCTACCTTTGGGAGCCCGGCACCGAGCGCACGGTCTTCTGGACCCCGAAGGTCACCTTCTCCACCCCCATCTGCTTCGAGGACGCCTTCCCCAACGACGTGCGGGAGTTCGTGCGCGCGGGTGCGAAGATCATCCTCAACATCTCGAACGACTACTGGTCGCTCACCCCCGTCGAGGGGATGCAGCACTACGTCAACGCCCTCTTCCGCGCGGTGGAGAACCGCAGGCCCCTCCTTTCGGCAACCGCCTCCGGGGTCACGGCCTACGTCGACACCTCCGGGCGTCTCGTCGAGCGCCTGCCCTTCTACAAGCCCGCCTATCTCATCGCCAAGGTTCCCCTCTATCGCGACCGGGAGACCATCTACACCCGCTACGGCGACTGGTTCCCGAAGCTCGCGCTTCTCCTCTTCGCGATTCTCCTGTTCGTCTCCTACTCCCCGAGCGTTCGTGGGCGCGTCGCTCGCCCGTAGGCGCCGCCGCAGTGCTTGACGCGCCGAGCGCTTCGGGCTGCAATAGTCGTGTGGGGGCGCGGGAGGACTCATGAAGAGACTGGTTGCGGCGTGGATCCTCGCTGGGATGGCGCTTGTCGCCTGCGGGAGCGCCGTGCCGGAGCTCACCACCGAGCGGATCGCCTACCTCCAGAAGAAGGACCAGAACAGCGTCGTTGCAAAGACCGTCGATAGGCCCGGGAGCAGCGAGCCCTACGCAAAGGGCAAGCCCGGCAGCACCTGGACCACCGATATCACCGACGACCCAAAATCCTTCAACCTCCTCCACGACCAGGATACCCAGACCGACGCCGTCGTAAGCGGGCTCTACGACTATCTCCTCAACTACGACGTCTACACGAAGGAGTGGAAGCCGGAGCTCGCCTCCTACGAGATCCAGGTCGACGAGAAGACCGGCACCATGGCGGTGATCTTCACGCTGCGGGACGACCTCTACTGGACCACCCTTGCCGATCCGGGCAAGCGAGTGAAGGTCACCTCCGACGACGTCATCTACTGGTACAACGACATCGTCGGGGATCCCGCCCTTCAGCAGTCGGGCTACGCGAACGAGTTCGTGCAGATGCCCGACGGCAGCAAAAAACACATCGACATCAAGAAGATCGATGACCGCAGCTTCGAGCTCCTCTATCCGCGCATCGTCGCCGAGCCCGAGGAGGCGAGCAACATGAACTTCGGGCCGCGCTACGTCTTCGAACCGCTCAAGAAGGCAAAGGGGGTCGACGGGGTCTTGAATCTCTGGTCGGTCGACACGAACCCGAAGACCATCCCCTCGCTCGGGCCCTACTACATCGACAGCTACCATCCGGGGGTCGACGTGACCCTCGTGCGCAATCCCAGCTACTGGAAGAGGGACGCCTACGGTCAATCGGTTCCCTACATCCATCAGATCGACATCAAGATTGTTCCCAACCGCGAAACCGAGAAGCTGAAGTTCCTCGCCGGCGAGCTCGACAGCTTCACCCTGCGGCCCGAGGACCTCGAGGACATGGTGAATAGGAGCCCGAAGGACTACACGGTCTACTACGCCGGCCCGGCCTTGAGCGCAGCCTTCATCGCCTGGAACGAAAACCCGAAGAACCTCGCCCCCAAGTACGTCCGGTGGTTCACCAACACCAAGTTCCGCCAGGCCATGAGCTGCTTCTTCGATCGAAGCCGGATCATCAACGAGGTCTATCGCGGGCTGGCGGAGCCGGCCCTCTACGCCTTTGCGCGGGCCAACCCCTTCTTCGACCCCTCCATAAAGGAGCAGTACACCTACGACCCCGCGCGCGGGCGGAAGCTCCTCGCCGAGATCGGCATTCGCCCGAACAATGAGGGCCTCATGCAGGACTCGGAAGGGAACATCGTCGAGTACGATCTGGACGTCCCGGCCGAGAACAATGTCTCAAACGATATCGCCAACGTCTTTGCCGACGAGATGAAGCGAGTCGGCATCACGATCCGGGTCCACGCCGTTCCCTTCCAGACGATGGTCGACGGCCTGATGAAGACCTACGACTGGCAGGCGGTCCTGATCGGGCTCACCTCGAGCATCTTCCCGATTGACGGCGGCAACGTCTGGCTCTCCTCGGGAAACCTGCACCTCTGGCATCCTCTCGAGTCGAAGCCCGCCACCCCGTGGGAGGCCGAGATCGACGAGCTGTACTGGAAGGGCTTCTCGGAGCTCGATGCGGTCAAGGCGAAGGCGATCTGGGACCGCTACCAGCGCATCATCCTCGACGAGCTCCCCCTGATGTACATCGTCTACCCCGATTCCTTCGTCGCCTACCGCAACCGCTGGGGCAACATCCGAGTTGACACCTTGGGCGCTCCCGATATGAACTATGTCTACTTAAAGGACTAGATACGGTGTCGAGAGAGCACACGAGCGCCTCGCAGCCGGACGGCTCCCCTACTCCGTCTGCCGGCCTCAGGGCCAACCCCTTTTTCGCCGCGGGCGACCTCCTCTTTGCCTTGCGGCGGCGCCATCCCCTCGCGACCTTCCTCACCGGGCGCCTCCTCACGATGATCACGGTTCTTCTTCTCCTCGGGCTGGCGGTCTTCGGGCTCATGTCCCTCGCTCCCGGCGACATCGTCGACGAGTACGTGCGCGCTCAGATGGTGAGCATGCGGGGCTTCCAGTCGACCAACAACCTCTGGACCGCCCAGCAGATCGCCGAAGCGAAGCATCGCCTCTGGCTCGACCGCCCCTTCTACCTGCAGTACTTTCACTGGCTGCACCAGGTCGTGGTGAAGCACGATCTCGGGCGATCGCTCATCTCCCGGGCTCCCGTGCTCTTTCTCGTCTCGACGCGGATGGAAAACTCGATAATCCTGAACCTGATCTCGCTGGTCTTCCTCACGGTTTTTTCATTCGGTCTGGGGATCTACTTCTCCTCGAAGGCGGGAACCAAGGTCGACCCGGCGGTTGCCTTCGTGAGCCTCTTCCTGAACGCCTTTCCAGGGATCCTCATGCTCCTGCTCCTGCAGATGTTCGCCGCCTCGACCGGCTGGTTTCCCGTGACCGCCTACCCCTCCCAGGACTTCGGCGGGAACGCCTTCGCCTTCTTCACCTCCTACCTCTACCACATCTTCCTGCCCCTCATCGGGGCCTTCCTCGGAGGGATCGGGGGATCCTTGCGGCTCATCCGCGCCACCATGCTCGATCAGCTCGGGGCTCCCTACATCGTCGCCCTGCGCTCGCGGGGGATCGCCGAGCCGCGCATCTACTTCAACCACGCCTTCCGCAACACGATGAACCCCTTCATCACGAGCTCCTCCAACCTCCTTGCGGACCTCTTCTCCGGCTCGCTTATCCTCGAGATCATCTTTTCCTATCCGGGCATCGGGCGGCTGATGTACCAAGCGGTGCTCCAGAAGGACATCAATCTCGTGATGACGAACATCATGTTCATAAGCTTCCTGATCCTCCTCGGGATGCTCATCTCCGACATCGCACTCGCCCTGGTGGATCCGCGGATCAGGTACGCGGCGGCATGAAGCGCTTCTGGAAGCTCCTACCCGGAAGGCCGATCGCGCTCGCCTCCTTCATCATCCTGGTCCTCCTCTACCTGGGGATGGTCTTCTGCGAGTTCATCGCCCCCTACGGCCCGAATGAGCAATTCGTCGGCCACTCCGATCAGCCGCCCAACGTGGTGTGGTACTCGCAGAAGCTGGGCTTCGGGCCCCAGGCCGCGACGATGGTGATGCTGAATCCGGTTGCGCGCACCTATGTCCGCGTGAAGGGCGAGGTCGCTCGCGTGGGCCTCTTAGCCGTCGGCCCCGAGGTCAGGCTCTGGAATCTCATCCCGATGCGGACCCACCTCTTCGGTACCGACTATATCAGGGATCCTGCGAGCGGGGCCTCGCCGGTCTTCCTGTTCGGAACCGACAACTTGGGGCGCGACATCTTCAGCCGCATCCTCTACGGCTCGCGCATCTCCCTCACGATCGGGTTCGTGGGGGTGGCGATCTCGCTCACCCTCGCCCTCATCTTCGGGGGCCTGGCCGGTTACTTCGGAGGGCTGTGGGACTGGCTCATCATGCGCCTGTGCGAGTTCATCATCCTCATCCCCGGGCTCTACCTCATCCTCTTCCTGCGCTCGATCCTGAGCACCAACCTCGACCCGGGCCAGACCTACGCCCTCATCACGGTGATCCTTTCCTTCGTCGGCTGGCCGGGCACCGCCCGCATGATCCGCGGGATGGTCCACGCGGTGAAGCGCAACGATTTCGTCGCCAACGCCGAGCTTGAGTCGATGCCGGCCCTGCCGATCCTGTTCAAGCACATCATTCCGCAGATCTCGTCGATCCTGATCGTGAGCGTTACCCTGGGGATTCCCGGCTTCATCCTCGGGGAGACCATCCTCTCCTACCTGGGGCTCGGGATCTCCGCCCCGGCGGTGAGCTGGGGGAGCATGATCAGCCGCGACGCGACTACCCTCACGAACCTCGTCTCCTTCCCTTGGCTCTTCATCCCCGGGATCTTCCTCATCCTCGTCGCGGTCTCCTTCAACTTCCTCGGCGAGCTCCTGCGCGACGCCTTCGATCCGAACTGGAGGGAGCGCCGCCGTGGGTAGCGCAGAGGAGCTTCGCGGACGCCCGCGAGGGACGGGCGCGCCACTCGATTCGACCGCGGGGCGCGAGGGCGCGCCGGCTCCGGAGGCCGACCGCGACGGGCCGCCGCTCGTCGTGCGGGGGCTTTCGGTCACCTTCCCGATCGGAGAAGCCCCCCTCCGGGCGGTGCGCGGAGTCGATCTCAGCGTGAATCGCGGAGAGTGCCTGGGGGTGGTCGGCGAGTCGGGTTCGGGAAAGAGCGTCGCATTCGCCGCCACGATGGGGCTCCTCCCCCGCGACGCAGTCGTGGAGGGAGAAATCCACCTGAATGGAAGGAACCTCCTCGCCATGGAGCGGGAGGAGGTGCGCTCCCTGCGGGGACGGGTGATCTCGATGATCTTCCAGGAGCCGGGCCGCTCCTTCGATCCCATCTACAGCATGGGCAAGACCTTCGAGGAGACCTTCCGAGCGAAGAACCCGGCGATCTCCCGTGCGGAGGCGCGCGAGCGCGCGGTGCGCCTCCTGCGCGAAGTCCATGTCCCGCAGGCCGAGGAGCGCCTGTCGAGCTTCCCCCATCAGCTCTCCGGCGGAATGCTTCAGAGGGTCATGATCGCCCTTGCCCTCGCGAACGATCCCGAGGTCCTCATCGCCGACGAGCCGACGACCGCGCTCGACGTGACCATCCAGGCGCAGATCGTCGGGCTGCTTGCCGAGCTACGAGAGCGCCGCCGCCTGTCGCTCGTCTTCATCACCCACGACCTCGGGCTTGTTGGCCAGATCGCCGATCGCATCCAGGTGATGTACGCCGGGCTCGTTCTCGAGACCGGGGAGGCGTCGGAGGTCTTGCGCCGACCGCACAGCCCCTACACCCGCTCGCTCCTCTCGGCGCTCCCCTCCTGGGGGGCCCACTACTCCCGCGAGGGCCTCTTCACGATCAAGGGCTCGGTGCCCAACCCTACCCGGCACGAGCCGGGCTGCCCCTTCGCCCCGCGCTGCTACCTCGCCGTCGAGGCCTGCACCCGCGCGATCCCGCCTCTCGATGAGGACCGCGAGCGCCCTGCGGCCACCGAAGCCCCCGCGGGCAGTGCGGGCGCGGAGGCCGCGGGAGCCTCACGCCTGACCCCGGAAGCGGCAGGTGCGAGCGGCGCGCTAGAGCAGACCGCCGGCGCCTGGTCGAGCCTCTACCGCTGCATCTTCCCGGGGGTGAAGAAATGAGCCCGCGCGCGGCCGGCGATGAGGCCCTCATCCGCCTGCACGAGGTCACGAAGGTCTTCAACCTCGAGGCGGGGCTTTTTGCCTCGGCGGGGCGTCACGTCTGGGCGGTGAACGGGGTAAGCCTCGAGATCCGACGCGGGGAGACCTACGGACTGGTAGGCGAGTCGGGCTCGGGAAAGACGACGGTCGCGCGCACCATCGTGCAGCTGGTGCCCCACACCTCGGGCAGGATCGTCTACACGCCCGGCGGCGGGCATTCCGGGGAGGGTTTCCCGGAGGTCTGGGAGATCAGCCGAGCCGATCCCTCGCTCCTCCGTCACTTCCGCTCCGAGGTCAAGTACGTCTTTCAAGACCCCGCCGCCTCGCTGGATCCGCGCATGAGCGTCTCCCGGATCCTCACTGCGGGGGTGCCCTACGGCCCGCGGGCGATGAGCCGCGAGGAGCTCGAGGCTCGCGTGCGAGAGGTCCTCGCGGCGGTGGGCCTGCGCGAGGGCGACCTCGCCCGGCGCCCGGCGGAGTTCTCCGGCGGGCCGCGGCAGCGCATCTCCCTCGCCCGGGCTCTGGTCTACCGCCCGGTGGCCCTCATCTGCGACGAGGTAGTGAGCGCCCTCGACGTCTCCATTCAGGGGCAGATCCTCAACCTACTGGTGGACTTGAAGAGGCGCTTCAATCTCACAATCCTCTTCATCGCGCACGACCTGACGGTCGTCTCCTACATGGCCGATCGAATCGGGGTTCTCTATGGGGGGAGCCTCATGGAGGAGGCGCCCTCGCGCAACCTCATGGAGCGCCCCCTCCACCCCTACTCCCAGCTCCTCTACAACTCGATCCCCCGATGGGATCGACCCCTTCCCCAGCGAAGCGGCGCCCTCGGCGCCCCCTTCAGCGCCACCTCCCTCCCGGTCGGCTGTCCCTTCGCGGGAAGGTGTCCGCTTGTCCAGGAACTCTGTCGGCGGGAGAAGCCGCCGCTTACGGAGGTGGCCTCGGGCCACCGCGTCGCCTGTCACTTCGTCGGCTGAAAAAGGGGCGCGCGGCCGCCTACAGCCCGGCGGCGCCCCGCCAGTCGCCCGGGATGAGCCCTCCGGAGCGGTAGCGCTCGGCGACGAGGGTCGGATAGACCCGCGCGAGGGTCTTGAGCTTGGGGATATCCCACATCACGATGTAGGGATCGTTGGGGTGCTTGTCGAGGAAGTGCTGGTGATAAGCTTCCGCCGGATAGAAGGCCTCGAGGGGAACCACCTCGGTCACGATCGGCTTGGAATAGTACTTCGCCCTCTCGAGGGCGCGGATATAGTCCTCGGCCAATCGCTTTTGGTACGCGCTCTGATAGAAGATGCCTGAGCGGTACTGGGTGCCGTAGTCGGGTCCTTGATAGTTGAGCTCGGTCGGGTTCTCGGCGATCGAGAAAAAGATCTTGAGAAGCGTCCCAAATCCGACCACCCCCGGGTCATAGGTGATCTCGATCGATTCGGCGTGACCGGTGGTGCCCGTGCTCACCATCTCGTAGTGGGCGGTCGCGGCGCTTCCGCCGGAGTAGCCCGAAACCACGTTGAGCACCCCCTTCACCCGCTCGAAGAGCCCCTCCATCCCCCAGAAACAGCCGCCGGCGAGGACCGCGGTTTGCGGAGAGGAGCTCTCCGCCGCGGGGGTCGGTAGGGCCGGGGCATCGGGAAAGGGCCCGGAGGCTCGGGCGCAGGCCACGAAAAGAACCGAGAAAAGCCCTGCGAGGAGAACACTCCGCGCTCCGCACAGCAGGGTTTTCATCGAGCCCTCTCGCCCAGCGCGGCGGGTCGGGCCGATGCGTCTTGGCCCCTGCCACCGGGAGCCGGATGCGCCTGCTCCCCCGCGCCTCGCGCAATCCGGTCGGCGAAATTGAGGCGGTACACCGCGTGAGAGCCGCTTATCCCCTTGAGCTCGACGAGCCTCTTCGTGAGATTCGCGACCCTTCCCCTCAGCCGCTCGACGACATCCTGATCGCTTCGGATTGCCTCCGAGATGACGACCTCGCCCCCTTCGGCCGTGTTCTGGATGCGGGCCGCCATGTTCACGGTCTGACCGAAGTAATCGAGACGGTTATTGAGGTTGACCATGATCGTGCTCCCTGCGTGGAGCCCAACCTTGACCAGGATCTCGTTGCGCAGATTCTCGCGGCGGTTGAACTCCGCGAAGGCCTCCTGGATGGCGAGCGCCGCGGCCACTCCGTCGGCGGGACGCTTGAAGGAGGCCATCACCGAATCCCCGATGGTCTTCACGACTACCCCGTCGTGCTCCTCGATGCTGCGAAAGAGAAGGTCAAAGTGATCCCTGACCAGGCCGTAGGCCGCCGAATCCCCGAAGCGATCGTAGAGGGCGGTCGAGCCCTTGATGTCGGTGAACATGATGCAGACTTGGCCGATGCGCAGGCTCTCCCGCAGGGAGAGGGTCTCGGTCTCGAAGATCTGCCGGAAGAGGGGCACCTGCAGGCAGTCCAGCCCCGAGACGTAGATTTCGGGAAGGCGGATCTTCTTTTCCTTGTGCAGCGCGACGATGATGCGCGTCTGCTCGTCGAGGAACCTCTTGCCTACCTGGTAGAGATTCGGCGAGGGGGTGAAGGTCACCTCGACGTTGCGGTCGAGCTGGTTGCGGAAGTCGACGTTGCAGAGCGGACAGTGATCGCTCGCGGTCGCCTCTTGGAGATGACGGTGAGATCCTGCGACGGCGTTGCACTCGGTGCAGTGGAAATCCCAATTCAGCTCGAACGCCTTGTCGTCCACGAGCCGGATGCAGGTCTCCAGGAGCCGCGCGCGGTCAACCCCAAGCTCCTCGGCAACCTTGAAAGTGTTGATGCGATAGAGGTCCGCCTCCTTCGCCCCTTCAAGCCAGGCGACCAGCTTCGCCCCGGGATAGAGCTCACGATCTCCCGCTTTCACGATTCGCTCGACTGCGCGAGCGAGGCTCTTTGTGCTCATCTGCACCTCCCCCTCCTGTAGCCTTGTACCTGAATATAAAGCTAGACGATCACGAAAGTATCACGAAAGATTCACCTTGCGGGGGCGGGAACCTCTCGGGCCCCGTGACACTTTCGTGACGATTGGCGAGTAGAATAGTCGCATCATGAAGACGCAGAAAAGCCCCTATGCCGCAAGGCTGATGGGTGCGATAGCCATCGGCGCGCTCGTCGTTTTCGCGGTAGTCGTCGGGCGTACGGGAACCGTCTCGGCCGAGGGCGTCCGGACGACTTCCGCGCAGTCAGAATCCCTCGGCCCGGCGAATGCCTCGCCCGGCTCGCCTCAGCTGGTCGGGCCGCACTTCAGGTTTCCGATCGTCTTGAGCAAGGCGCAGTGGCGCGCCCGCCTCACCCGCGAGCAGTACTACATTCTCCGGGAGCAGGGCACCGAGGCGCCCTTTACCGGCGAATACTGGAACAACCACGCCGCAGGGACCTACTATTCCGCGGCGACCGGCCAGTCCCTCTTCAGCTCGAAGGACAAGTTCGACTCGGGCACCGGATGGCCGAGCTTCTACCAGCCGATCGCCAAGCAGAACGTGCGCACTGAAACCGACCGCTCGTTTTTCATGACTCGCACCGAGGTGCTGTGCGCGCGATGCGACGCG
>DAHVAK010000261.1 GCA_027314665.1 Spirochaetales bacterium | reverse complement strand
CGCCGTGGCGCTCGCCGCGGGGCTCTTCGCCTCCTGCGCGCACCGCGGAGGCAACCAGGGCGACGCAACCTCGCTTCCCGCCGCAACGGTCAAGACGATCACCGTGAAGAGCGCCCCCCTTACCCCCGAGATCGTAAGCTTCGGGAGCATTTCCTACCGCACCGAGACCACGATCTCCGCAAGCGTCGAGGGAACGGTGGCGGAGATCGCGGCGCACGAGGGGGACCCGGTCTACCGTGGACAGCTCCTCGCGCGGCTCTCGAATGTGCAACTCGAGATCGGAGAGCGGCAGGCCGAATCGCAGCTCGCCTCGGCAAAGGCGGCCGTGGAGGTGGCGAAGGCGCAGCTCTGGCAGGGCAAGGAGCAGGTCCAGGCGCGGATCCTCTCGCTGAAAAAGATGGTCGCCGATATCGCCCAGAAGAAGCGCGAGGCCGCCAACCTCGAAACGACTCTGCTGAGCCGCGAAAAGGTCTTCAAGGTGGGGGGAATAAGCTCGGAGCAGCTCGAGTCGCTCAAGCTGCAATATCAGTCGGCCGAGACGGCCTACGAGAACGCGGAGAACGACTACGAGGTGAGCGAGATCGGGTTGCGCGACGAGGACATCCGCGACTCGGGCTTCGCCGTCCCCGCCTCCGCCGCGCGGCGGACCGCGCTCCTCGTCCAGATCAACACCCAGACCCTGCAAGCGCAGCTCGACGCGGCGCTCGCGGGGGTCAAGACCGCGCAGTCGAACCTGGACGCGGCGAAGGCCCTCGTCGCCCAGCTCACGATCGATTCGCCGGTCTCGGGCGTCATCGGCGCCCGGGAGGCGAGCGTGGGAGAGCACCTTTCGGTCGGCGGGAAGATTTTCACCCTCATCGAAGACTCGGAGGTCTACGCGGTCTTCCCCGTACCCGAGGCTCAGGCGATGTCGATCGCCGAGGGGATGCCGGTGGAGGTGACGGTGCCCGCCCTCGGCGACCGCCTCTTCCACTCGAGGATCTCCGTGGTATCGCCGCTCGTCGATCCGCAGTCGGGAAACCTTACGGTGCGGGCCCTCCTCCCCAACTCGGATTCGCGCCTGAAGCCGGGGCTGTTCATCCGAGTGCGGGTTCAGACCGGCGAGACCCGTAGGGCCATGCTCCTTCCGAGGTCGGCCTTCGCTTCCCTAGACAGTGGAAAGGGGGTGCTGTTCGCCGTGCGCGACGGACGCGCATTCGAGCGCAAGGTGTCGGTGGTCGAAAGCGCGCCCGGGCTTCCGGCCGGAAGAGTGGAGGTCACGCGGGGGCTCACCGACGGGGAGCGCGTCGTTGACGAGCCCTCGCCGGTGCTCCAGGATGGGGAGAAGGTCGATGTCGAGGGGTAAACCTTTTCGAAGCGCGGCGGTGAGTCGCGCGAACGCAGGTGCGCGCGAACGCGACGCGGGCGCCGCCCGGGCGAGAGCCGGTGCCGCCGCCCGCGGTCTCCTCGCCGCTTCCGGTACCAAACTTCTCTACGCGGCGCTCGCGGCGTCGGCTCTCGCGCTTTCGGGGTGCGCCCTCATCAACCTCCTCCCCTTTCCGATCACCACCATGCCCGCGACCGCGGATCAGGTCCTCTCAAGCGCCCCCAACGTCTGGGTCCAGTTTTCCGCGGCGGTCGACGAGGGGGAGGTGCAGCCGCTTTTCTCGGTAACGGGAACCGGCGGGCAGGCGGTACCGGGCGACCTGAGCTGGCAGGGGAACAAGCTGACCTTTACCCCCGCTTCCCCCTTCGAGCGCGGGGTGCGCTACGTCCTCACGCTCCAGGGAACGGTGAATGTGAACGACGGGCGCACGTTCCAGGAGAACATCATCGTTCCCTTCTACGTGGGGACGAACGCGGGGCCGCCCATCATCGCCTCGATAACGCCGGCGAGCGGCTCTACGGTGGGGCAAGGAGCCTCGGTCTCGCTCGCCTTCTCGCAGCCGATGAGCGAGACGAGCTTCCAGGATGGATTTTCTTTGAGCCCCTCAACAGCCTACTCGTTGAGCTGGAACGCCTCGGCGACCACCGTCACAATCGCGCCGAAGGCCCAGTGGACCGCGGAGACTCTCTATAGTTGGACGCTGTCGACGAGCTGCACCGCCAAGTCGGGGGTGCCGCTCGACCGCCAGTGGAGCGGGACCTACCTCGTGCAGCAGGGGAACGCGCCGACCGTGATTTCGGTCCAGCCCGCAACGGTCACTCTCACCGGTTCGACAACGACCGTTACGCTCCTTCCCGACACCGGTGCGCCCGACGTCTCGGGAGGTGCGGCGACTCCCGCGCCTTCGTACAACAACTCACTTGCCCTCGTCTTTTCCGAGGATGTGAACCTGCCTGCGCTCGAGAGCGCCCTTTCGCTCTCCCCCGCCGTCGCCGGAACCATGCAGCGCGTCTGTTCGGGATTGACGGCCTGCGCGGCGATTCCCGGGGCCCCGGCTCAAGCGGGTGGGATCTTCGTCTACACCCCGTCGAGCGATTGGACCATGAGCCAGCAGTACGTCCTCACGATCTCGACCGCCCTCACCGACCTCAACGGCAACCCCATAGCCTCCCCCTACTGGCTCGCCTTCACTCCGTCTATTCCGGTGCAGTCGGTAAGCGAGATCGACGTGACGGGAACGATCACGAACAACGGTGGAGCGGGACTAGCCGAGACCTCGAGCGCAGGCGCGCTCGACAACACCACAGCCTACCCGCTCGACTGGTTCACCCTCGCGAACACCCCGGCGACGGGCCTTTCGCTCACGATCACCATAGATTTCTCGGTAGCCTACGCGGACGCCTCACATGAGGCGGCGATGGCGAATGCGGTGAGCTTCGCCGCCTACTATCCGAGCGGACTGAGCAACCCTCAGGTGGTCCAGGTGAACTGGACGACCCCACAGAAGCTCGTGATCACCTACACAATCCTCACGCCGAGCCCGACTGGAGTCTCGGGGTCACCGCCGCCGCAGACCAACTACTACATGTTGACGATCCCTGCGGGGGCGTCTCAGTCGGGGACGGGAGCCGGATCCTTTCTTACGAATCCCGTGACGGTGCTCCTGCAGTCGGGGACTCAGAGTTGACCCCATGAGAACCCGCCTGTCGATCGCCCTTCGGTTCACACTCTTCGCGATGCTCGTTGTCGCAGCGGCAGCCTCGTGCCGTCTCTTCGACTTCGGCTCCCTCCAGGTAGTCTCCTACAGCCCGAGCGCGGACCAGCTCGCAAGCCTTCAGGGCGTGACGATCCAGATCCGTTTCAACAAGTCGGTCAACCAGTCCGTCACGGCACAGGCCTTCTCCGTCACCGCGAACGGCTCGGTGCTGCCCGGCAAGGTGAGCTGGGCCGACGATCGCACGCTCCTCTTCACCCCCTTCGAGCCGCTTCAGACAGGCATCTCCTACACGATGGCGCTCACGACCCAGGCGGAGGACATCAACGGTGTGGATCTCAACGCCCCCTTTGCGCACACCTTCAGCACCAAGACGAGCTACACCCGGCCGACTGTCCTCTCGGCGAGCCCCGCCGACCACGCGAGCGTCTCGGACCAGCTTTCGCCGATCACCATCGCCTTCAGCGAGGCGATGAGCGCCTCCACCGTCGAGTCGGCCTTCTCGATCTCGCCCTCCGTGACGGGGCTCTTCTCGATGAGCACCGACGGGACGACCCTCACCTTCACGCCGACTCAAGCGCTCCAGTGGCAGACCCAGTATGCGGTCACCGTCGGGACCGGAGCTGCCGACCTTCAGGGCAACACCCTCGGCGCGGCCTTCACCACCCATTTCAACGTTGGAACGAGCACGACGCAGCCCACGATCCTGTCGATAAAGAGCACCGGCACCGATGCCATCGCCCTAGCGAGCCCGCCGACCGTCACGTCGGGGTGGGAGGCGACCGACGGCTTCGTGATCACCTTTTCGGAGCCGGTCCAGACCTCGAGCGCGATCGGCGCCGTAACCATCTCGCCGAGTGTGCAGCCGACGATCCAGGAGCAGAACACCCAATCGACGACTACCCTTACCTACACCTTCGCCAACCGCCTCGCCTGGGGAACGACCTACTCCCTCTCGATCGCATCGGGCGTCCTCGACACCCAGGGGAACGCATCGACCCAGAGCTACGCCTACTACTTCAACGTGAACGGGACTGCAACCCAGCCGCCGCTGGTGGCCGGGGTCTACTTCCTGACGAATCCCGCGACCGTTTTTCCGACCAGCGGAAGTCCCGGTACGCCGGTCTATCAGGCGCTGAGCCCGAACGGCACGCTCAGCCTCGACTCGACCGACTTTCCCCCCGCGGCAACCGTGCCGACGGAGACCTACTTCGACCTATACTTCAACGTTGCAAGCGGCGCGACGCTCGATCCGCTCGCGGTGGGAAGGGCCTTCAGCACGAACGTCACAAACAACGCGGTAGCGATCACCCAGGTAGCCGTCCAGATCTATACGACCAACCCGACGAGCCCGCCCATCGAGTCGCCCGAGCCCTCGCTCGGAGCGGGCCAAGTCCTCTCGCGCGTCTACGTCGACCTTACGGTCAACGGATCGTCCACGCCCGGAACGCAGCTCGGCGGGGTGGTGACCCTCGAGCTGGCAACCTCGCTGGTCGACAGCCTCGGCAACGCCCTCGCCCAGCAGTACCTCCTGCCGCTCAATTCGCCATGAGCGCGGAAGGACTGAATCTCGCGCCCGCGGCAGCCTCGGCCGCCGGCGGCGGCAGAGAGGCACGATAGATGGGGCTCCTCTCGTCCTGGTTCCGGCGGCGAGCGTCCATTCTCGCGACGCTTCTTATCCTCGCGCTCCTCACCGCCACGCTCCTCGCCTCACTGCAGCTCGGCCCCTCGAGGGCCGGCGGCCCCGCGGTCTACACCGTTACGATTCAGTACTTTGGCGTTGACGCCCAGGAGATCGAGCAGCTCATCACGGTCCCGCTCGAGGACGCGATGTCGAATCTCGCCGGGATCCAGCGGCTACGCTCCATCTCCGAGTACGGGAAAAGCATCGTCGAGGCCGACCTCGCTCCATCGACGGTGCCCAGCCGGTTCTACCTCGCGCTTCGCGACACGGTTAACACCGTCTACTCGACGCTGCCAAAGGCGGTCCAGCGTCCCGAGATCTTGAGCGCCGGGAACGACCAGCGCCCCTTTTTCATCGCCACCATCTCCGTGAAGGGGGCTACCCTCGACCAGACACGCGACTATGCGGATCAAAACGTCAAGCCGGCTCTCGAGCGGATGAACGGGGTTGGCGAGGTCGAGGTGGCAGGCGGCAGCCAGCGCGAGGTCCATGTAGTCGTGGATCAAAAGAGGGCTGCGGCGGACGGGCTTTCGGTATCATCGGTTGCAGGTATGCTCCAACAGCAGTACCTCACCGAGCCGGTCGGGCTCCTGCGAACCGGCACCGATGACATCCCAATCATTCTGCATGGCCGGTTCCCTTCGATCGCCGCGCTCGCGGCGCTCCCTCTCTCTTTGGACGGATCGCGCGTCATCCGTCTCGGAGAGGTTGCGACCGTCCGGTACGGCGGCCGCGAGCTGGACACGGTGAGCAGGATCGACGGGAAGCGCCGCGTCGCGCTCTACGCGAAGAGCGCCGGAGGCGCAAACATCGTACAGGTGAGCCATGAGCTGCGCGACCTTCTCGCATCCTTGAGCTCGCGGCGAGTCTCATTCGATATCGTTTACGACGCGGGGGCGGATATCGGGCACTCCCTCCTCGAAGTACTCCTTGCGCTCGCCATAGCCGAGGGCATCGTCGGGCTCTTCGTCGCGGCAGTCCTTCGTCCCTTGCGCAATGCATTCCTCGTTGCGCTTCTGCTTCCCTCCGTGGTCCTGGCCTCGGCGGCGCTCCTTACCGCCTTCGGCCTCACGATCGACGAGAATGTCCTTTCCGGGATGGCGGTGGGCGTCGGAATCGTCGTGGACCCCGCGATCGTCGTGATCTCCGCTCTTGTCGCAACGCCGAGCGCCCATCGCCGTGGATCGACTGCCGCGGTAGTTTCCGAGCTTATTGCCCCGCTTGGGGCCTCCGCCGCCACGACCTTGATCGTTCTCGCGCCCTTGCTCTACATGGGGCGGAACACCCCAGCGCTTTCCGAGGTCTCCTACTCGCTCGCCGCGATGCTTCTCCTCGCCCTCGCGGGTGCAATCCTCTTTGTGCCGGCGTTCGTGAGGCGGCGGACGCCTCCGGGCGACAAGCGGACGGGAGTTGGCCGACTCGTGGCGGGAAGGCAAACGTCGCGGGCGGCGCGGCGGCTTCTGGCAAAAGAACCCGCGCTGCGGCCTGCCCGGCTGCCCTTCGCCAGGAAGGGTGCACAGTGGGCCGCACGGCGGCTTCCCGAGATCGTGGCTCAATGGGCGACCGGCCATGCTCGAATCGTTTTGGCGGGGGCGGCTCTAGTCTGCGCGGCAGGGGTCATCGCCGCCACGAGAATGGACCTCGCACTCTCCGCCCCGGCCGACTCTCGTTCAGTCTACGCCCACGTTGAGTACAAGAGCGGCACCAGCATCCCCGCTATCGACCGTCGCACCGCCCGTCTCGCCGCGCAGGTCGAGCGTTTTCCGGGCGTTCTCCACGTAGAGGAGGTCGCGCGCAGGGGAAGCGCGGACATAACCGTCACGCTCTCGGGCCGCGGTCGCGATGCGGAGAGGGTACGGGCCCGCCTCCTCTCCTACGGCCGGGAGGTCAAAGACGCCTTCGTCTACCTCCCCGAAGGCAGGAGCGGCAGGGGACAATCGATCCAGGTGAGCCTGATCGGTCCCGACAACGCAACCCTTCGGGCCACGGCCCGGAAAACTGCGGAGCTCCTTCACGGCAAGCCTTGGATCAGCCAGGTGGTTCTCAACTTCAAACCCGGTCCTCCCACCTACGTATTCGAGGCGGACCATCACGAGCTCGAGCGGTACGGAATCACGACTGAGCAGATCGCGAGCACCCTACGCTGGGGAATGTACGGGCCGGTGGCGCTGAAGTGGTTCGAGCCGGGCTCCCGCGAGATCGACCTCCGCGTCCGGGATGAGAGCGGAGAGCGAGGCGACCTGCGGGAGATCGAAGGAACCTCCATCGTGAACGGCGGCGGGCGAGCGGTGCCGCTCATGCAGCTCGGAAGCTTCAAGCTCTACCATCCTCCCTCCCGCATCTACCGGTCCGACCGGCAGCGCGCAGTCTACTTCACGGTCGAAAGCGAACTGCGGAGCACCGGGAACTTCCTCGGGCGGCTTCAGGCCGCGCTCGATTCCATTCAGCTCCCTACCGGCTACGCCTATCGCATCGACAAGGAGGTCTTCGTGCGAATCCGGCAGTTTCACACCCTGACGTTGCTGCTCGCCGCGGCTTTGCTGCTCATCTACATAACCCTCGCCGCACAGATGGAGTCCCTCACCTCGTCCCTGCTCCTCATGACGATTGTACCGGTCTCGCTTGCAGTCCCGGTCCTTTTTCTCTGGCTCACCGGGTCCGGACTCGACGTCCCGGTCATCGTCGCGCTCATCATCATGTCGGGGATGGTGGTCAACAACGCGATTCTGATCCTGGACCGGACCCTTGTACGGTGCGAGCGACTCGAAAGCTATTCGGCGGGCGAGGTGAGGCGTTCGCTTCGCTACGCGGTCAAGCGGCGCTCACGGGCGCTGTTTCTCACCGCCTCAACGACGGTTCTCGGTCTCCTGCCCTTCCTATTCGGCTCCACCTCTTCCAGCACGCTGTTCCGCCCCCTCGCGGTGGTAATCCTCTTCGGGACTGTGGCGTCGGTCGCCGCGACCTTTCTCGTCCTTCCCGCCGTCGCAGCCGCGGTCCCGCTTTTCGTGCGGCGATTCCCTTCGTTTCGGAGGTAGCCGGTCGTGCAACGCATTGCATCGTACGCCTGGACCATCGTGGTGCTCGTCGCGGCCTCCCTCTTCTCCTGCGCAAGAGCACCGGGCTCCCTGGTCCTTGCTCTCGAGCTTCACCCGGGGATGGTCCACACAACCCGCTTTTCGATCCGGGAGAGGTTTGACAGCAAGCTCCCCCGGTTGCCAACCGGGAGCCTTCGGGTTCCGGGGGCTCCGGGCGACCTCTCGACCTCGATGACCTACCGCTTTCGGGTCGTCTCGCTCGACTCCGGAGGGGTCGCCAAGCTTCGGTGCACCGTTCTCGCGGCAGAAACCTCGATGAAAAACCCGGAGGTGAGCAGATATCTTCAGTCCCTCGAGAAGACCCCCTATATCCTGTTCATCGACCGGGAGGGCCGGCTCGTCGGGGAGCGGAGCTCCCCGAATACCCGTGCTCTGATGGGGCGGGGACCGCTTGCCCCCGGCAGCTTGTCGGGGAGCGGTCCCCTCACCGGCGACGTCGGGGCGATTTTCGGGGGGCTGAACGGCCGGCGCGTCTCCGTCGGCTCGACCTGGACGTCTCCGCTGCCGGGCGCGGCGGGCCCGGGACTTTCAGGGAAGATCACCTGGACCGTAGAGTCGATCGGCCGCTCGACCTCGCGCCTCGCCTTCGAGGGCTCGATCGAGCAAAGGAGGTTACCGCTCCCCGCGCCGGCCGGCGGCTCCGCCGAGCTGCAAGGGAAGGTCCAGGGTTTCGTAGTGATCGAAACGGAGAGCTCGTGGCCGATTCAGGGCAAATCCGTGATTGACGCGACTCTCTCGCTTCCTGGCGATGCTGCGGTCGGAATAGGGCCACGTCGCCTTGCTTCGACGAAGATCATCAGTCTTTTCGACCCCGCGCAATGACGACCTCGAGGACCGCCCTACAAGACCTGAGCGAGGCGCTCCTCGAGAGCTCCGCTCGCCGAGCGTTTGTCCGCGGTGAGGTAGGCTCGCACCGCCGGAACGCTCGCTGCGGCCGAGCGCAGCATCAGAGCTCCGCCGTCGGTAAAGATGTTCTCCTTCGGGATGGAGAGCAGGCCCAGGACGGGACCCAGCACGTTGCCCGGATCGCCCCCGGCGAGGAGTTGGGCATAGATGGCGTCGACTTCGGGGGGAATGAGAAGCTTTTTCGACTCGTCGACCCCGAGCCCGATCAGCCTGCCGAGCTCCACCCTGCTCTCGATGCCCTCCTCGCTTCGCGGCGCAAGAAGGATGACCTTTTCGAGCACCCCCTTGGCGTTGTCGAAGGTGTAGCTGCCCGGTCCCTTGCGCATCGCCTTCCACAAGTAATAGTAGAAATCGGGATAGGTCCGAAAGGCTGGCTCGAGCGCGACATAATCGCCGAGGCCCCGAGCGGTGACCCGCCCGTTCTCGAAGGTAGCGGAGAGCACGAGGTAGCGGGCGAAGGCATCGTCGCTAGCGGCAATGGATCGACCGAAATCGCTCAGCGCCTCCCCCCACTTCGAGCCCAGATAGGCCTCGAGACCGCGAATGAGCGTCTGGGCCTGCACGGAAACCATGTCAGGAACGTCGCTCCGGACCGCGAGGGAGCGAAGGTTCTTTTCGATCTGCGCGGTGGTAATGGCTCCCTGCGTCCGTTGATACTCCGTCTCCTTGAAGGCGGCGAGGATGCTCTCGATGGTCTTTCCGAGCTTCTCGAGCAACGAGGACTCGAGGTACCCGGTGCCCGGCTGGTAGCCGAAGCGCTGGGCCCCGGTGCGCAGGATCTTCAGGGCTTCATCATACTTCTTTTGGGAGCTCAGCGCCTCGGCGTAGAGGGTGTAGTCGACCGCATCGAGGACCACCCCCTTCGTGCTCCAGGCGGCGGCAAACTCGCGGACCGCACCCACGGCGTCCCCCTGTTGGACGGATGCGCGCGCCTGGACCAGAAGTGCGGCCGGGTCTCCACGCTTTGCGAGCGGCGCCACTGCCGCGGCGGCTTCCGCCGGCCTCCCCACGAGAATGAGCGTCCGCGCGTACTCGAGTTGCGCCGTCTTGGCCTGCTCCCTCGGAACGCCGCCGCGCGAGCCCAAGCTCGCGGCCTGCCCGAGGTAGGCTACTGCGACCTGCGGGTCTCCAAGCTGAAGATAGAGCTCGCCAAGACGAAACTTCACCTCGAATTCGTGGGGATGGCTCTGATCGAGCTGGACGAGAGCCGCGAGGCGACCGTTCAGCGATGGCATCTTGTCGATCTTCTGCAGCCGCGCGTTGAGGGCATGGTTGCCTCCCGCGCATCCCGAAAGCGCAAACGCCGAAAGGAGCAGGCATGAGAGCGCCACTTTTATCACGACGGTCCTCCGATGATTTCCACAATTGCTGCCACTTCGATTGTAGCGATTTTCCCGCGAAACGCCAGTCGAAAATGACGGCCGAAAACGGCGGACAGTGGGCCGATCACGAGGCGATGTTCTTCGACCCGCCCCCGGGGAGGTAGATCGAATGCCGATTCGCGCGGCCGTCAATCGGCCCCTCGCCACGTTGATGCTCTACGCGGGCCTCCTTTTCTTCGGAGTCTTCGCGGCGCTCAACCTCCCGGTCGACTTCCTGCCACCCGTGCAGGTCCCGACCCTCGTGATCTCGGCCTCCTATCCCGGCGCGTCGCCGCAGGAGGTTCGCCGTTTGGTTGCGATCCCTCTCGAGGAAGCCTTTGCCTCGATGAAGGGCATCCGTGCGATCGATTCCGTATCGCGTCGCGGAGTCGCTTCGCTCACTCTCGGCTTTCACTGGGGTACAGATATGACCCTTGCGGGCGTGCAGGCGCGTGAGGTCATCGACGCCACCTATCCGCTTCTCCCGCAGGGGGCCGACCGCCCCCAGGTGCTTGCCGTCAACCCCAACGATCGGCCGGTGCTCATCGTGGCGGTTCGCGCAAAGGACGGCGATCTCGCGACAGCCCGATCGATCGCAGGGCGAGAGATCCGCTCCGCCCTGCAGCAGGTCGAGGGGGTCGGGTCGGTCATCCTCGTCGGGGGCGCTCCCCGAGAGGTTCAGGTTAGGGTGAACCAGGCCCGACTCCTCGCCGCCGGCCTGAGCGTCGATCAAGTGGCCTCGTTCCTCGCGAGCGAAAACGTCGACCTTCCCGCGGGCTCCTTTGACGAGGGGAACACCGAATATCTCGTGCGCACCAACGGTCGCGTGAGCAGCCCCGAGGCGATTGCGGCGCTTCGCATTCCGACGCCGGACGGCGGCAGCGCGAGCATAGGCGACCTATCGCAGGTCGAATGGCACCCCCGGGAGCAGGTCTCGCTCTTCTCGGTGAACGGGCGCGAGGCCGTAGGGCTTCTCGTGCGGGGCCGCTCCGACGAAAGCCCGGTGCGGCTTTCGCGCAACTTGAAGCAGGAGATCGCCCGCCTTCAGACCGCCTACTCGCGGAGCCTCTCGATATCGATCGTCGAAGACGGCTCGCGGACCATCCTCGAATCGATAGACGGCCTGATCTCCGCCGGGCTGCTCGGGGCCGCCGCCGCGTTCGTCGTCATGCTTCTCTTTCTTCGCCGGTTTCGCCCCGCGCTGATCCTTATCACCGCGGTACCGGTCTCGATCCTCTTCTGCCTCTTCTTGCTGTGGATCACCGGTCGCTCCATCAACGTCATGTCCCTTGGAGGAATCGCCCTTTCGATCGGCATGCTGGTCGACGACGGGGTAGTCGTCCTCGAGAACCTCGCGCGCAGGATTCGCGGGGTCGAAGAGGGCGGCTTGAGGACGAGCATCGTCGCCGCGACCTCGGAGGTGTGGAGCTCGATTCTCGGTTCCACGCTCACGACGATCGTAGTCTTCTTGCCGCTCATCTTTCTGCCCGGACTCATCGGAAGCCTCTATTCAGACCTTGCCCTGGCCGTTATCTACGCCCTCTTTGCTTCGCTCATCGTCTCGGCGACACTTGTTCCCGTGCTCTTTCTCATCACCTACCCCCGCCGGCCCGCCGACGGGGGCCATACCCTTCGCACCGCCCCGATGGAGAGCGGGTATCGAAGGAGCCTCGCGCGGGCGCTGCGACGTCCCGTCCTCGTGGCGGGCGCTCTCCTTGCGGTGGCCGTCGCGACGGTGCCCCTACTCTTCGCGCTTCGCCTCCAGCTCGTCGCGCCCTACGACAGCGGGATCGTCTCGGTACGGATCGTCGCTCCCCCGTCGGCGAGCGTGAACGATCTGAAGCGAATCGCCCTTTCCGCCTCCCGGCGCATCCTCGCCCTCCCGGGCGTTGCTTCGGTGTGGTGCCGGGCGGGCGGCGAAAGCGACGACAGTTACTACTTCGCGAACCCTCGGGCAAGCAGGGAAACGATCACGATGACGGTGCAGACTCGTTACGGACGTCGCCCCGATTCCGCCCGGGTCATCGACGAGCTGCGGAAGCTCCTCGTCGTGCAGGGCGCGCGCGTAACCGTCGGGCTTCCGCCGTCGGGGATGGCGTCGCTTCTCGGACTTCACGGCGAGGGCTACGACCTGGCGGTCTTGGGACAAACCCCGGAAGAGGCGCTTGCGAAGGCGCAACGGATCGTGAAGCGACTCCGGCGGGAGCTCCCCGGTGCGCGCATCTCTCTCGACGAGGCCCCGCGCATCAGCGAGCTTCGCTATACTCCATTGCGAGATCAGCTTGCACGCGCCGGAATCACGCTGGCCTCCGTGGCCCAAACAACGTGGGAGGACCTCGAAGGGGCGGTCCCGACCAAACTTACGTCGCGCGGGCGCGACTATGACGTCCGCGTGCTTCTCTCCCCGAACGAGCGCGCAACCACCAGCGAGATTCGATCGCTTGCGCTAAGGACGCCGGGCGGGAGCCTCGTGCAAACGGACCAGGTAGTGACGATCGGCCGCGTCGAGGCGCCCTCGATGCTCGTTCGCGAAGATCGGCAAGACGTGGCGGCCATCCGCCTCGAGCGCGGCAGTGCCTCGAGAGCCGCGCTCACAGAAGCCGTCGCCCGCGAGGCGCGGCAGCGCGACGTCATCGACACCGCGCGCACCATCTTCTCCCAACACGTCTCCGAGATTGTCGTAGTCCTCGCGGTCGCCCTACTTCTTCTCTACCTTCTCCTTGGAGCGCAATTCGAATCGTTCGTCCAGCCGCTCCTGATCCTTGTCGCCGTTCCCCTGGCGACGACCGGGGTGATCGCGGCGCTGGTTTTTACGGGCCAAACGCTCAACCTGAGCTCCGGCCTGGGGATTCTCGTCCTTCTGGGTACGGCCGTCAAAGTCTCGATTATCCTTTTTGCGAACTATCGACGTCGAGTCGACAAGGGGGTTCCAGCCTCCTTCGCGATCTATACGGGAACCTCGGAGCGGCTGCGCCCCATCCTCATCAGCACCGCAGCGACGGTCTGCGCGCTCCTCCCGGTCGCGGTCAACTGGAACGGCCTTTCAACCGAAGATGGGATAGCCACGGCGATCATCGGGGGCCTCGTGGTATCCACCGCGCTTACGCTCTATGTGGTGCCGCTCCTGACGTGGAGGTACTATGCGCGCCGCCCGGTTAGGCGACCGGGCGCCACCAACCGCGCGGCTTCCCCCTACCGCGAGGCGACTGTCGACCGCGCAAAGCCTTGACGTCCCTACTCTCCGCAAAAGATGAAGGCCGGGCCGCGATCGTCGGCGCCGGCCGCGTGCTGCCGCCCCGGACGGCCCGACATTCACAGGAGTCAACTCATGCCAACCCTTCAGTTCAAATACCTCGATCAGACGGCGGCCGGATTCACCTTCAACTACGCCGCGCGGCCCGTCGACCAGAAGATCCTCGAGGCGCTCGCCGA
This sequence comes from Spirochaetales bacterium, assembly GCA_027314665.1. GTDB lineage: Bacteria > Spirochaetota > Spirochaetia > DAHUYW01 > DAHUYW01 > DAHUYW01. Next base: position 785 of record DAHVAK010000261.1, on the reverse strand, counting down.
GCTCGCACGCGAGCAGCAGCTCATCGCCAAGTACCGCGCCCTGCTCGACGGGGAGATCATGAACACGGGCGAAAATCGGATGGTGTTGCACCATCTCGTCCGCGGGCAGCTCGGCAAAGAGATCGTCTCGGAGGGCAAGAACCTCCGCTCCCTAAAAGACGACTACATTGGCGGGCGCTACTCGGCCACGAGTGCGGTCGGCGGGGTGATGCTCACCCTCGCCTACGGGAGCGCGGCCTTCAAGGCGATCCTGAAGGGGGCCCACGAGACGGACCGCGCCGCGCTCGAGGAGGATCCGCGCGCCAACGCGAGCCTCATGGACGCCCTCATCGGGGCCTACGAGCGAAACATCCTCAGCTATCCGATGGTGGCGGTTCTCCCGTGCAGCCAGGCGCTCCTTCGCTTTCCCGCCCACCTCCAGCTCCTCGGCTTCCGCGATTCCCAGGACGATTTCGATCTGGTGATCGATGGGGCGAAGAGCCGTACCAAGCTCGCCGCCAACCTCGCGGCGCAGATCGTCGCCTTCGCGCTCGGCAAGAGCGACCCCAACTCCAACAAGAGCTTCGCGGGCAACCGCCCCTCGAGCGTCATCTATGGCCCGATGCTCACCCCCGAGTCCCTCGGCGCCCTCCTCGCCCACCACGAGAACAAGGTGATGTTCCAGGGCTTCCTATGGAACATCAACTCCTTCGACCAGGGGGGGGTCCAGCTCGGCAATGTGCTTGCAACCCGCATTCTCCATGGCGAGGGGCTCGACCCGGTCATCGCTGCGCACGCGAAGAGGC
>DAHVAK010000241.1 GCA_027314665.1 Spirochaetales bacterium | reverse complement strand
GAAGGCGGTGTTGAGCTTGCCGAGGAAGAGGAGAACGATGAAGGCGACGACGAGGGCGGTCATGGCAAGCTCGCGGTAGGTCGACTGTACCGAGGCGCGGATGGAGCCGGTGGTGTCGTTGCTGTAGATGAGGCTGTAGCCCGCGGGAAGCTTCGTCTGGTCCAGCATCCTGCGCACCCCGTCGACGACCGCGATCTGATTGCTCGTGGGGGTCTGCTGGATGGAGACGAGGACCGCGGGGATCCCGTTGATGCGGGCGTAGTTGGTCGGGACCGGGAGATCGCGGACCACCCCGACGTTTCCGACCGTCACGCTGCGGGTGGGATCGACCAGGAAGGCGGCGATGCGCCTGACGTCGGCGGGCATGTTCTGGGTGGCGAAGGCGAGGGCGTTGTTGTGGCTGATGATCGTTCCGATCGGCTGGTTGATCGCGGAGCTTGCGATCGCGGAGACGACCTGCTGGGGGGTGAGGTTGTAGGCATGGAGCTTGCTCGGGTCGAGCAGGACCTGGAAGGTGCGCGCCGGGCCCCCGTCGACCTGGATGTTGGCGACCCCCGGCACCCTCGCGAGGAGCGGAGTGAGGGTGTCCGTCACGTAGTCGCGGACATCCCCGAGGTTGGCGCCGTCGCTGCGGATTCCGAATTGCAGGATGGGCTGGGAATTGGGGTTGACGGTCTGAACGACCGGCGGGCTCACCCCCGATGGGAGGGCCTTCACCGCCGCGGAGACCACGGCGGCTATCTGATTGGTGTCGCTGTTCTGATCGGTGCTTTGATCGAAGAGCACGACGACCTGGCTCGTTCCGGTGTAGCTAGTGGAGTTGATGTCGGTGATGCCCGTCACCGTGGACACCGCGTTCTCGACGACCTGGGTGATCTGCTGGTCGATCACGCTCGGCGTCGCCCCGGGATAGGAGGTCGTCACCACGACCCCCGGGATGTTGATCTGGGGAAAGAGATCGACCCCGAGGGTGAAGGTCGCGACCAGCCCGAAGGCCACCACGGCCACGAAAAGCCCGATCGCGAGGACGTAGCGGCGAACCGAGAAGCTCACGAGGGGATTGATCCTCTCGAAGATCTTGAACTCGTAGTCGCGAATGCTCATGAGCGCCCGCCTGCCGCTTGGGTCTGGGCCGACACGGGCCGCACGGTCGAGCCGTCGAGCAGCCCCGGGGGAGGATAGACGATGACCTGCGAGCCGGGCTCGATTCCCGTCACCGCCGCGGCGACCCCGGTCTCCCCGAGGATCTTGATCGGGCGGGCCGCGGCCTTGCTCTCGACCACCGTGAAGACGAAGTTCTGATTCTCGTTGGTCTGAAGCGCTCCGATGGGCACGATGACCCCGGACGCGAGGGTGACGGCGTAGCTCACCGTGCCGATCGTCCCGTAGGGCGGGGCGACGGAGCCTCCAAAGAGGGCGACCACCGGAACCACCCCGCCGATGGGAGAGGAGGGGGCCTGCGACACCCGGGCAGGGTAGCTCCGCCCCTCGAGGTTGAACTGGACCGTGGTCCCGGGCGGGAGGAGGGAGGCGTCGCTCGGGGGAACCGCGAAGTTGATCTGGCGCTCGGAGCTCACCAGCACGAAGGCGGCGGTGTTGGGGCTCACGTACTCCCCCTCGGCGACGCTGAGCGCGGAGAGCTGCCCGGGGAAGGGGGCGCGAATTGAGGTATAGGCGAGGTTGAGCTCCGCCTGGGCCACCTGGGCGCTTGCCTGCTCGACCGCAGACTGGGCGGAGAGGTAGTCCTGATTGGCGGCTGCCGCGACGGCGGCGTCCGCGTCGAGCTTGCTCTGCGGGATCAGCTTCTCCTTGATGAGGGAGGCGTCCCGCTGCACCGTGAGGTTCGCGAGGTCGGCCTGTCCCTTCGCCTTCTCGACGCTCAGCTGGGCGCTGCGAAGGTTCGCCTGGGCGCTGCGCAGGGTGAGCTTGAGCTGAGAGTCATTCAGTCCGACGACCGCTTCGCCGCGAGCGACCCAGTCGCCCGCCTGATGGTAGAGCGCCACGACGACCCCGCTCGTCTGGGCGGCGACGTTGCTCTGCTTCACGGGCACGACGGAGCCCGCCGCGGCGCGGCTGTCGTCGAGGGAGCCGGCCTTGACCTCGACCGCCTGGACCGGAATGGTCTGGCTCTTCGCAGAGGTCGCCTTGCCGGAGGCCCCCGCTCCCGACGAGGAGGCGCGCCCTGCGCTGCATCCCGCGGCGATCAGAGCGCAGGCGATGAGCACACCCCCAACGAAGACCCACCATCGGGCCATGAGCACCCCCTTTTCGTGCCCCTTCGGGGACACCGCGCTCTCGAGCCTTTTGCAGCGATCCGCTTTTTTTTAATTTCTGCTGATGATGTGGAGAAGGAGTACCGCGCGCGCAGAGCCGGCGCCGAGGGCGACCGTCGCTTCCGCCCTGAAGTCTATCGACCTCGAGAGCCCTTTGTCTATTGGGGGTCCTTCTCCGGCCTGCCCTCAGGGAGCTTCGAGCGCCTCCCGGCGCCCTCTTCCTGGCTTCCGCCGTTGCGCTCGCCGCTGTCTGCGGCTTTGCGCCGGGCGCGGGCGTCGCGTTCGCGGCTCGCGCCGTCCGCGGCGCCGTCACGCTGACTGCTGCCGCCAACGCCCCCACCGTTGCCGACGCCGCCGTTGCCAACGCTGGGCGTCCCCTCGAGCTCGAGGGCGGCGCGCTCCTCGGGGGTGAGGCCCGGAGCTGCGGCGCGGTCCGTCGAGCCGTCGCCCTCCCCTTCGGGACCTGAGAGCTTGGCGATGCGCTTGCGCTCAAAGAGGTAGAAGGCGGAGGGCACGAGGAAGAAGGTGAGCACGGCCGAAAAGACGATGCCGCCGAACATGACGGTCCCGAGGTTTCTTCCAAACTCGGAGCCCTCACCGTGCCCGAGCACGAGGGGTCCGCTGATGACGAGGATGGTCAGGGTGGTCATGACGATGGGTCGGAAGCGCAGCCGCGCCGATTCGACGAGGGCCTCTTCGAGCGGGATCTTTCCTATCCGGTCCATCACGAAGTCGAGGTAGATGATGGCGTTCTTGGCCGAAAGCCCGATCAAGAGGAGCATCCCGAGGATTCCGAAGAGATCGAGCCCGGCGTTGAGCACGAAGACCATCCAGAGGGCTCCCATCAGGGCGAGGGGAACAGGCAGGAGCAGATAGAGCGGATAGCGCCAGGAGTTGAACTGCGCGCCCATGACGAGGTAGGCGAGGAAGAAGGCGAGCAGGAAGGTAAGGGGTCCGGTGATGGAGAGCTGCTTGGCGAGGGCCGCCGGCCCGAAACGGTTGCCCGTACTCAGCTCCACGCCGTTGCCGAGGACGCCGGCCTTCGTCATCCCCTCGGTGATGTCCTTCTGGAAGGTGAGGATCGCGGGCGCGTCGTTCTTCAGGTTGATCTGGAGGTTGGCGGCGTAGAGGCGATTGTAGCGCGAGATGATGGTCGGCGCCTCGTTCAAGACGAAGCTGCCGACCTGCCCCACGTGGAGGCTCGTGCCCAAGGCCGGGGAGTAGATGGGCAGGGCGAGGAGCGACTGGCTGCCCGAGAGATAGGTCGGATTGATCTGAACGATGATCGGGTAGGAGAGGCCGCCGATCCAGACGTTCCCGGCCTGGAAGCCCGAGGTGTAGTACTGGAGGGCGTCGGCGACGGTGGTCGGGTTTATCCCCGTCCCCTTCATGGCCTGATTGTTCGGCACGAAATCGTCCTCGATCGTCGTCGCCGAGATGCTCGATTCGACGTCGGTGACGTAGCGGTTGTTGTCCAGCCACTGGAGGACCCGGGCGTTTCGGGCGGTTAG
>DAHVAK010000003.1 GCA_027314665.1 Spirochaetales bacterium | reverse complement strand
GATCTCGTCGATGTAGGCGATGGCTGCCCCGTAGCGCTGGGCGAGCTTTCGGGCCTTGCGCACGAACCAGATCATCTTGAGGGCATCCACCCCCCAGAACATGTTCCGAAAACCCGATCCCTCGATCGAGATGAAGGCGACCCCCGCCTCGCCGGCCATCGCCTTGGCGAGCATCGTCTTGCCGGTTCCCGGCTCCCCGTAGAGGAGCAGGCCGTTGATGTAGCGCCCTCCCATCTTCACGAACTCGTCGCGGTCGGAGAGCAGGCCAAGCCACTGCTTGACCAGCCGCTTCAAGTTCGGCTGGCCCCAGTAGTCGTCGAAGCTGATGGCCTTGGGATCCTCGGGCCGGATGCGCTCGATCTTCGAGCGCGACATGAACCAGAAGAGGGCTCCGAACTGCACGATCATGAAGACGACCGCGAACAGGAGCTGCCCGACGAAGCGGGCAATCACGAGGAAAACATTCAGGACGAAGGGATCGACGAAGAGAAGGTAGCCGAATCCGGCCAGAAGAAGGAGCGGGACGATCTTGCGCAGGAGATTGACGGCGCGCCTGCCCGGGCTCACGCTCCGCCTTCGCTTCTCGGCTCGCTGCCGCCGGAGGTCGGGCACCGCCGCAGACCCGGGTTGATCGTTCTCCCGGCTCTCGGGCTGAACAGTCTCGGTCAATGCGCGATCGCTCGATAAGCTCCTCACCACTGGTGCCTGCCTCTCTCCGCCTTACCTGATGCATTCGGTCGGATATACCAATCAATATACTGCGGGGGGGTGGCAAGTTACAATCAAAGCGCAAGGAGTTGACGTGGGCTGCTGCTAGGTTATTCCATCCTATTCAAGGTCGACCTTTCGGGGTCGGAGCAAGAAGGCATGAACAGCGAGCTGCGGGATCGGGACGTCGGACGATTCGGACGATTCGGACGATTCGGACGGCGGGCGGAGAGCCACGATACCTCGCCGCTTCAGCGCCCGATCTTTGCGCCCCTGCAGGAGCTCACCCTCGCCGAGGCCGCCGCCGCGCGCCCGGGCGCCGCATCCCTTCTCGACATCGGCTGCGGCACGGGGCTCCTCCTCCGCCGCGCCTGAAAAACCCGGCGCTCGGCTCCTTTCGAAGCGCGAGCCGCCCTGCCCCGCGAGCGGCAGCCGGCGCATCCCGGCTGCCGGGGTGTCGGGGCGGCTATCGGCCCGTTTGCCGGGCTGCCCGATGCTCGCTCAGGTAAAGCGCTTGCTCAAGATGGTCTGGATGGAGACCGAGGCGACGACGATAAGCCCGGAGATGACGCTCGTCCAGTAACCGGTGAGGCCCGCCGCGACGATTCCCGCGTTGATTGCCCCGATGACGAAGCAGGCGACGAAGGTCCCGAAGATCGTCCCGCTTCCCCCGAAGACCGAGGTGCCACCCAGGAACACCGCCGCCAGGGTCGGCAGCAGGTAGCCCTGCCCGCCGGTCGGCCAGAAGAAGAGGAGCTCCTCGCTCTGTACGAATCCGGAAAAGGCTGCCGCCACTCCCACGATCGAAAAGGCGATGATCTTCGTGAGTCCGACGTTCACGCCCATCAGCCGCGCGCTGTCGATGTTGTCCCCGACGAGATAGACGTGAGCCCCGAATCTATGCCGGTTGAGGAAGAACCAGAAGATGACCCCGAACCCTATCGTCCAGAAGAACTGTGCCGGCACGAAGCCGCCCACCCGCCCGACGAAGAGATGGTGCAGGAAGGTCCCTTGCGTCGCTCCCATCCCGAGGCCCTGGGCGTTGGTCACGATGAGGACGAGCCCGGCCCAGAAGAACTGGGTCCCGATGGTTGTGACGAGCGAGGGGATTCCAATCTTCACGACGATGAGACCGTTGATGAAGCCCGCCATCAGCCCGAACAGCAGGCAGGCGACGAAGCCAAGCCCGACGCTGTGGGTCGCCTGGAAGACCACGGAGTAGCCGGTCATGCCCCATGCGATGATTGAGGTGAAGGAAAGATCGATCTCGCCGGTGATGACCACGAGGGTGAGCGGTATCGCAACCAGGGCAAAGAACGGGGTCGAGGTCATGAAGGCTGCGTAGATGTTTCCCGAGAGAAAGGTACGCGGCGCTCCGATAACGAACAGAATCCAGATGAAGATCGCCACGCCGAGGATCGCGATCTGCATCGAGTATTTTCCCAAGAGCTTCGACAGACGGCTTCGGCTCTTGATCGCAGACAACGGTCGTGCAGTCTCTTCGAGCGAGCTCATATTCTCCTCCCTTACTTGGCCTTCTCGAGATGGCCGGTCTGCGCGACCAGATAGAGCCGTTCGGTCAGCTCCTGGAGCGTCAGCTCATTCTTCATGAACTGGCCCGCAACCGTTCCGCGGTCCAGCACCACAATCCTGTCGACGACGGGATAGACGTGGAAGATGTTGTGATCGATGAAGATCGCGGCCTTTCCTGCCTTCTTGATGCCGGTGACGAAGTCCAGGCATTTCTTCGTCTCGGAGAGCGAGAGACCCATGGTCGGCTCGTCGAGAATGACCAGCTCGGCCTCGAAATAGAGCGCTCGAGTTATCGCGACCCCCTGGCGCTCGCCGCCCGAAAAGGTCTTCACGACCGACTCCGAAGTGACTGCGGCCGAGGTGAAGCCCATCACCGTTCTCATCAGCTTCTTGGTCTCCCGTCGCATCGCATTGACATCGAGCGCCCCGAAGCGATTGGACAGCTCCCGGCCCATGAAGATGTTCCGCCACAGGGTCTGTTTGTCGGCAAGCGCCCGCTCCTGGTAGACGACCTCGATTCCGAGATCGCGCGCCTTGGCAACGGTGAGGCGATCGATGCGATTCCCACGCCAGTACAGCTCCCCGCCAACGTCCGGATGGTGATAGCCCGTGATGATCTTCACCAGCGTCGACTTTCCCGCTCCGTTGTCGCCGAGGAGTCCGACGATTTCATTCGCGCCGACCTCGAAGTTCACGTGGTGGAGGGCGGCCACCTCGCCGAAGGTTTTCGAGACGTTTTTCAACTGCAGCACGTGACCCATTGGACTCTCCCTTTCGAGAAGTAAGGTCCCTCGGGGCGGTTTGCGCCCCGAGGGGAAACGACCTTAGCGAATGTTCTTCTCCGCAAGCGGAGCGATGAAGTCGACGTTGTTCTTGTCGACGAAGCCCGCTCCGGTGTTGATGTTCAGCCCCGAGAAGCCGTAGACCTTGGTGAGCGCAATCTGGAGGATCGGCAGGTAGCCCTGCAGCCACTCCTGCTGATCGATCACGAGCTGGGTCCAGCCGCCCTGGATTGCCTTGACGGTGGCGGGGGACATATCGAATCCCGCCACGATGATCTGACCCGGCTTCTTGCCGGCAGCCTTCAGATAGGTTTCCGCGGTCGCGGTGAGCCCGCCGTGATCGGTGATGACCAGCTTCACGTCGGGATGCGAGGAGGCGTAACCGGCGAAGGTCGGCGCTCCCGCCGCCGGATCGGCATTGGTCGCCGGATCGATCTCGATGTAGTCGACCGTGAGGCCGAGCTTCTTCAGAGCATCGATCGCCCCCTTCGTCCGCAGCCCACGGGTCGGCTGGGAGAGAAGCCCCCACACCAGGGCCCGATCGCCCGCCTGGAGGTGGAACTGCTGGACGGCGCGCGTGGCGAGATCCCATCCGGCCTGGTAGAGGTCGGCGCCCACGTAGCCAAAGCCCTTCGAGGCATACATGGCCTGGGCCTTCGGCAGGGGGGTATTGTCGCTGGTCACGATGATCCCCTGCTCCTCGGCCTGCTTGATGAGCGGATCGAAGGCCTCGTCGCCCGGGTGGCCCATGACGGCGATCCCGTCGGGCTTCGTAGCCATCGCCTCGCGGAACTGCTGAATCATCTTCTGGGGATCCCAGTCGGACCAGACGTAGTCAACCTTGGCACCGATGTCTTCAGCGGCCTGTTTCGCGCCGTTGTAGACGTTGACGGCGAAGACGCCGCCCTGCGGGCCGCCGGGGAAGAAGACGATGTGGACGTTCGAGGCCCACTTCGTTCCGGCCTGCGCGGCCGCCGCCTGAGTGCCGCCGCCCTTTGCCGGCGCGCACCCGATGACGAGCGTCGCCGCAGCCGCGAGCACCGCAAGAATCATTACGATTCTCGTTTTCATCACTGCCTCCTATCTTTTTGTGACCTCTAGCGGAGCCCAACGGGCTCCTTGCGCATTTTCTGCGTGTAGGTCTCAACGTTGCTCTTGTCGACGAAAACGACTCCCGTGTCGATGAACCTCGGGATCGGCCGCCCGTCGACCGCATCCAGAAGCCGCTCCACCGAGAGCCAACCCATGGCGTAGGTGTTCTGCACGACGCAGAAGGAGATCGTTCCATCCCGGATTCCCGAGATCGTGTCCGGCAGATCGTCGAAGCCCGCAATGACCACCTGACCCTTGCGCCCCTCCTGCCTGACGACGGTCGCCGCCGCGGGGGCGCCTTCCGCCGATACCGAGAAGATCCCGCGGAGATCCGGTGTGTCCGCGAGCAGCTCTTCGGTCTTGATGACGGAGGTAGAGAAGTCCCCCTTCTCGTCGATAACGGCGACCACCTGAATGGCGGGGGCAACCCGCGCGAGGGCCTCCTTGAAGCCCTCGGTCCGCAGGTTGAGGTTCGTCGCCTCGAGTCCCCCCTGGAGAATCGCGACCTTGCCGTGGTAGTCCATCGCCCGGGCCATCCACTTCCCGGACTCGTAGCCGGCGGCGCGATTGTCGGTGCCGATGTAGGTGAGGGCTTCGGTCGAAGGGGCGGGTGCGTCGAAGGTGATCACCTTGATCCCGGCCTGCACCGCCTGGTGCACGACCGAAACCAGCCCGGCGTCATCGTCGGCGGAAATGGCTATCCCATTCACGCCCCGCGCGATGAGGTCCTCGATCACCTTGGCCTGCAGCGAGACGTTGAAGGTCGGCGGAGCGTCCATCTCCACCTGCACCCCAAAATGGCGGGCGGCGGCCTTGAAGCCCTCGTAGACGGGAATGAAGTAGGGGTGAATCCCCTTCGGGACCATGACGAAGAGGAGCTCATGGTGAACGGGGGCAATCGTCTTGCGGGAGGAGAGCGACGAAGAGGAGGCGATCGCTCGCTCCCGGCTCCCCATCGCGGAGGCGAGGACGGGAATGAGAAGCAGTGCGGCGACTGTCAGCACGAGCGAGGGCAAGCGTCTCAAAGCGGAAGCTCCTTTTTCCATCACCTACAATGCAGGAAGCGAGCCAACATGAGGTCTGCCGGTGAGGAATCTAAGAATTTACTGCATAAGGAGATGCGATCGCCTCAAGCCCGCCCGGCGGCGATCGCGGGACTCACGCGCTCGATCTTCCCAAATTGGGCAAGGGATGAGCAGAGTTGGGAAGGGCTACTGGATCCCGTATTTCTTCATCTTGGTGTAGAGGGTCCGCCGGCTCATCCCGAGGCTCTGCGCGGCGTGCGAGCGGTTGAAGCCCGTCCGGCCGAGGACCTCGATGATGCCCTCCTTCTCCTGCCGCCAGAGCTCGGGCACGTTCCCCTCGGTCGAGCCCTCCAGGAGAAAGTCCTGGGGAAGCAGCGAGCGGTCTCCTTCCGAGAGCAGCACCGCCGATTCGACGGCATTCTTGAGCTCGCGCACGTTGCCGGGCCAGGAGTAGGAGCGAAGGTAGCGAATCGCCTCGCGGGAAATCTCGACTGCGGGCTTCTGATAGCGGGCGCGGTAGCGAGCGAGAAAGCAGGCGACCAGGGGCTCGATGTCGTCGCGCCGCTCCCGAAGGGGCGGAATCGTGACCGAGACCCCTTTGAGCCGATAGTAGAGGTCGAGCCTGAAGCGCTTTTCGCGGATGAGCTGCTGGAGATCGCAGTTGGTGGAGGCGAGGATTCGCGCGCGCAGCGACACGCTCCGCGTCGCCCCGACCGGCTCGAAGGAGCGCTCCTCCAGGGCGCGGAGAAGCTTGGTCTGGAGATGCGGGCTCATGTCGCCGATCTCGTCGAGGAAGATCGTCCCCTCGCCCGCCGCCTCGAACTTCCCGACTCGAGTCGCCTGCGCCCCGGTGAAGGCGCCCTTCTCGTGCCCGAAGAGCTCGCTCTCCAGGAGATCCGCCGGGATCGCGGCGCAGTTGATCGCGACGAAGGGGCGCTCGCGCCGCACCCCCTGCCGATGGATCATGCTTGCGAGCATCTCCTTTCCGGTCCCGCTTTCTCCCTGAAGGAGGATCGGGATGTCGGAATCCTTGACCTTCGCAAGGGTCGCCACGATCTCCCGCATAGGCTCGCTCTCCACCACGAGCTCGCCGCTTGGGGCGCCCGCCCCGGGCAAGACGGCCTCCGTGCTCCCGAGACAGAGCCGATCGGCCATTTCGACGATATCCTGATTGTCGAAGGGCTTCTGGATGTAGTCCGCCGCGCCGAGCTTCATCGCCGTCACGGCGGTGTCGACCGTCGCGTACGCGGTGATCACGACGACCGAGGCGTCCCGAGCCCGAAGGGAAGAGACCAGCTCGATTCCGCCGACGTCGGGCAGGCGCAGGTCCACGAAGGCACAGGTCACCCGCTCTCGCCGGGAGATGGCGCGCGCCTCCGCTCCCGTTGCGGCGGTGAGGACGCGATAACCTTCGAGGCTCAGGGCCTTTTCCAGGCCGAGCCGCATCCCCTCCTCGTCGTCCGCCACGAGAATCGTACAATCGCTGCGATTCGTCATGCCTCGTCCCCTTTCGGGAACCAAAGCGACACCGTGGTTCCCACGTTAACCTCGCTCTCGACCTCGATGTGTCCTCCGTGCTGCCGCATAATGCGCTGGCTCAAGACGAGGCCAAGCCCGGTACCGTAGCCCTGCTTTCGGGTGAAATAGGGCTCGAAGATGCGTCCCTTCGTGGCGGTGTCCATTCCCTCCCCATTGTCGCGTACCTGCACCAGGCAGCCGTCCTCCCTGCAGGCCGCAGAGATCTCGATCCTTCCGCCTTCGTGGTGGATCGCCTGCAGGGCATTGTAGAACAGATTGAACAGGACTTGTTTGACCGCGTCCGGGTCCCCCTCGATCACAAGCCCGGGCGAAAAGCCCGCGGATTCGATGCTCGCCCCTTTCAGCCGAAGCTTCGGGGCAAAGAGCTGCGTCACCTCTTCCACGACCGGGGAAAGCTCGAAGTCCTGGAAGGTGAGGTTGTCGTCGGCCGCGTGATGAAGGAAGTTGCGAAGCAGCTTGCTCACGCGCTTGATCTCCACTTCGATTCGACCGAGAAAATCCGCGCCCTCCTTCGCGGAGAGCCTGCCCGAGCGAAGGAGCTGGACATGGTTCAAGACGATGCCCAGGGGGTTGTTGATCTCGTGCGCGACGCCGGCGGAGAATTGACCAAGGGCCGCCATCTTCTCGGTATAGACGAGCTGACGCTTGTTCTCCTCGAGTCTGATCTCGTTGTCGGCGAGGTTCTGCGCCATCTTCGTAAAGCTTCGAAACAGCTCGCCGAACTCGTCGCTCCGCCGCACGGGAAGGCGAACCTCGTAGTTCCCGCTTGCCACCTGTCCCGATGCAGCGGCAAGCTCGCGAATGTGCCGGATGATCTCACTTCCCCAGAAGAAGAAGAGAACGGTGGCGATGACGACGCAGATGAGCGGGATGAGAGCGAGGCGGGCGAAGGCGCGCCACCAATCCGCGAAGGTCGTGGAGGATGGTCCTCCCACGAAGAGAAAGCCCTTGGCGTCCCGGCCCATCTGAAAGAAGGAGCCGACGTACTTGTAGGTGGTCCCCTCATAGGTGTAATTGCCGGAGAAGGGACCGCCGGTCGTCGGATGGTTTCGCGCCCACAAGACCCCCGCGTCCTCGATCCCGGGAAGGGAGGAGTAGCGGTAGAGCCCCTGGGCGTAGAGCGCGATCCCGAGGTTGAAACGAAGCGACAGCGTCTCGAAATAGCTTCGGTTGAAGCCCTTCTGGAGCGCAAGGAGGCCGATCTCGCGTCCTCCGTAGAACACTGGCATGTAGAGGGTTGCGTAGATGCCGTCCGATTTCTGCAGGTAGGAAGGAGCGTGGGTGAGATCGGCAATGGAGCCGCTGGAGATGATCTCGGGAATGTAGGTCGAGTTCCCGACGACGAGGACCGACTTGTACTCCAGGGCCTCTTTTCGGTAGACCGCAATCGTGTCGATCGACTCGGAGAGGAGCACCTTCTCGAGCTCGTCCTTGAGCACCTCGATGTCCCCGGTGAGCATGTCGGTGCTGATGTAGCCCCAGTATTTCTGGTAGACGTAGAGCTTGTCGGTCAGAAACTCCTTCTCGGCGAGATGGGCGATGCTTACCCGATAACGCTCCTCGGTGTCGGAGATGTCCTGGCGAAGCCGGTTGAGCGCAGAGCGAAAGTAACGCTCCTGCGAGCGGCTGCCGTTCTCGACAACGACGGCGGCGGCGACCGCGATGGCGACCAAAACCGGCACCAGCAGAGCGAGAAAGGATGTTAAGGCGAGTCTCGATCGGAGCTTCACGTCAGTTTCGAACCATCGCGCACGGGGTGTCTTGATCCGACCCCATTCTACCACGGTGATAGGAGACAGGCAACGAAAAGCGCTCGCCGCGTCAGCAGCCCTGCGTCTGCCTGCCGCCGCTACTCTTCGTGAACGTGGACACCCTGGTCGTCGGCAACGTAAAGCCTTGCCCTCAGCTGGTGGAGATAGGGCTCGTAGGTCTCCAGATAGACCGGACGGCTCCACAGCCGATGCACGTACTCGAGCGTCCGGCGGCAGTATTCATCGTCGAGCGGAAGACCCTCAAACTCGTGCCTCAGGTAGAGTTGGGAGATGCCCTTGTAGTTGCCGTCGACGACAAGGATTCGCGGGATCCCCCAGTTCATGAGGCTCTGAACGAGGAAGAGCTTCACCCGCTCCCACTCGGTCACCTCGACGACGGATTCGTAGAGATTGTCGCGCTCGCGCTCCACGTAAACGTACAGGTCGAGAGCGTCGACAACCTCGCGATTGAGGAACTCGTCGACGAAGAACCAGTCCATGAGGGTGCGCCGGACCTCAAAGATCTTCTCGCGTCCCCTCATGGCGCGGGTATCCCAGCCCTTTTTCACGCTCGCATCCTGCAGCTCGCCGTACTCCGGTCCGAAGCGCCCCCGGTCCCATCGGTCCTCGATGTCCTTCAGCAGCGCCGAGCCGAGGAGGTAGGGGTTGATCGAGCGCGGATTGTGGGCCTTCACCCGCGCGTTGTAGAGGTTGTACAGCCCATGCTCCTCCGCGGTGAGGAACTTCTCCTGGAAGAGGCGCTGCATGATCTTCTCGTGCCAGTAAGTTGCCCACCCCTCGTTCATGATCTTGGTGCGGCGATAGGGCATGAAGTACTGCGACTGGCTCTTGATGGCCGCCAGAACGTCCTTTTCCCATTCGGCAAGAGGCCTCGGCGAGTGTTGCGTCACATAGCCGAGCAGATCGACGGTCGGCTCGGGCGGAGTCATGCGCCGCAGCTCGCGCTTCTTCTCGGTCGTCGGCTCGCCGCGAGAGGGAAGGAGATCGTCGTAGGCTCCGCCGATCGGTGTCGATTTTGCCCAACCGAAGAGCCTCTCGCGCGCGGCCCCCTCGCTTTCGTGATGCTGGTCTTCGTCGGGATCAATATTCCACTGGATTGCGAGCCCGGCATCGATGATCCGCTCGACTGCTTCGATCCCGTAATCGCGCTCATAGGCCCGGAAGCGCGCCGCGGCCTCGGAGGCCGAGGTGATCATGTCGCGCCGCGTGCGCTGGAAGTGGCGGCTGTTCTTCATGAAATCGTTGTGGGCGTAGACGTGCGCGATGACGAGCACCTGAATCACGAAGGGGTTGGTGTCCATGAGGTAGGCACGGGCGGGGTCGCTGTTGAAGACGACCTCGTAGGGGACGCCGTAGCCGTGCTCGTGGCGGGTGCGCTCGATCTCGTAGTCCCGTCCGAAGCTCCAGTGCGAGAAGTTTACCGGCAGCCGGTAGGCCATGATCTCCAGCATCTTCTCGGCAGGCACAACGTCGAACTCCTGCTGCAGGAAGTCAAGCCCCATCTCTCGGGCGATCTCCTGGATGAGCTTGTCCGCCTCGTTCAGCCTCGAAAGCTCGATCTGATTCATCGCATACCTTCCACGGCCTTCAGTCCGCGCTCAAGAATACCCGAAGGGCAGGGTAGAGATCCTGACGCGATCGGATGATCATGCCCAACAGAGGCGCTCCTTCCCATTGCCCCTGGAAGTAGCTGTAGCCCTCGCGCTGCGCCTCCTGCATCGAGAGCCCCTTCTCGAAGGCCTGCATGAGCACCGAGGCGGAGTAGTCGGTCTGAATCTCGCCGTATCCGAAGGCCGCGATCCCTCGACGGAGCACAGCCTTCACCGACTGAATGGTTCGCTCCACCTCCCAGTCCTCCCCGTCGGAGAAATGAAAGGGATAGACGTTCCATCGGCTCGGAGAGTACTCGGAGTCGATGAGCTCGCAGGCGAGATCGTAGGCGGAGTGGCACTGGGTTCCCCCCGACTCTCCCTTGTGGAAAAACTCGTGCTCGTCGACCAATTTCGCCTCGGTCGTGTGCGCGATGAAGCGAATCTCGACGTGCTGGTAGATCGTGCGCAGGAAGGAGAGCATCCAGAAGAAGAAGGAGCGGGCAAAGTACTTCTTCATGGTGTCCATGCTGCCCGAGACGTCCATCATGGCGATGACCACCGCATTCGACTGGCGCTGGATCTCCTCGCGAATGGTGTGATAGCGAAGGTCGCTCGTCTCCAGCGTGGGGATGGGCGATCCCTCGGAGGCGGCGAGGGGCTCGTCGCCGGACAGGAGGCGCTTCGCCTCCGCGACCTCCCCGCGCGCGAGCTCGAGGGCGCGGCGGCACTCCTCCTCGCTGCGTCCCGTCTCCTGGATGAGCATCCCCACGAGGACCTCGGTCCTCTTGATCGCCTCCTTGATGCTCCGCTTCTTGTCGAGCCGGGGCCGGATGCCGCTCTTCTCGATGGAGTCGTAGGTCCACCCCCCCGCGCTTGTCGACTGCTCGATCTCCTTCTTCTGGAGGTTGGGCAGGCCAAGATCGTCGAGCATCATCGCGATGAGCTCTTCGATGTCGATCTCGGTCTCGAGGTAGTCGACCCCCGGCTCGCCCCCGGGTTTGCCCGGCTGCCCCCCGCTCGGGCGCGGGCGCTGCCCCACGACCTTTCCCTTCTGAGATTCGCCCGAGCCGAAGCCGCCCCCCGCCCCTCCGGCGTGGCTGTGAATAAAGTGATAGCTTTTTACCCCGCGCACCGGCACCCGGACGATCTGCTTCTCCCGCCGCGTGATGATCGACTCGCTCGAGATGATGTCGGGAAGATTCTGCCGGATGGCCTCTTTGATCTTTTCGCGATGACGTGCGGCGTCGGTGTTCCCGCGGGGCGCCGTTCCGTAGTCCGGCTGTACGACCGCCACCCTTTCTACTCCTCCTTGCGGAGCATCTCTCCGACGAAATCGAGGAGCGCTTCGGCGCAGACCGGACAGTAGTCGCGCTCGATGAGCTTGGAGATTGCCTCTTGCTTGCGCTCGAGGGTCTTCGGATCGCGGCGGGTCTTGTCCGTGAGGGTCAGCGAGACGATGTTCTTCAGGTCGGCGATGAGCTTCTTTTCGATCGCCTCCTGGAGCGGAGGATAGCTGCGGAAATCGAAGGCTTCGCTGCGGTCCATTGCGTCGGACTTGAAGACGAAGAGCCCCTGGCGAAACTCCGCCTTGGCCCCCTCCGAGATGCCGATCATCTCCTCGATCGAACGCATCAGCCGCTCGTCGGGCTCCGACTCTTCCTGGGTGACCGGATCGACAATCTTGCGCTTCAGGCAGAAGGCGGTCGCATTCTTCATGTAGTTGTCGAAGAGGGCCTGCGCCTGATCCTCGTAGGCGTAGAGGAAGGCCTTGTTGATCTCCTTCTTCGCCTTCTCGCGGTAGTCGGCGAGGACACTCCCCTTCTCGGCCATGAGAAGGTTCATGTAGCGCGTGCGCTCCTCGTCGCTGAAGCCGATATGGTGATCGAACTGATGCTTCAGGGCGCGGATGACGTCGACGGGATTGATGCACTTCGCCCCGTCCTTTGCCGAGCCGAGAGCAATGTTGAGAGCGTTCATGATGAAACGGGGGCTGATCCCCGACATTCCCTCTCCGGCCTCCCTGCCCTCGATCCACAGCCTTCTCACATCGACGGGGTCCTTTTCCTTTTCGATGATGGCCTCGTTGTTGTAGTACTTCGCCTTTTTCAGGAGGTCCGGATCGGCCTTCGAGGGGATCAGGCGCGTGAGCACGGCGAACTCGGCCGCGGCATAGAGGGTCAGCGGGGCGATGTGCACCTTCTCCCTGAACTCGCTCGTCTGAATCAGCTTGCGGTAGATCTCCATCTCGTCGCGAATGCGCAGGTTGTAGGGGACGTAGATCGGGTACATCCGGTCGTGAAGCGCCTCGTTCTCCTTGCTCGCCTTGAACTTGTCGAACTCGGTCTGGTTGGTGTGGCTCACGATGACCGTGTCGATGTACATCTGCGGAAAACCCGGCGCCTTTATGAGCTGCTCTTGGGCCACCGTGATGAGCACGTAGTGGAACTTGATGTCGCACTTCAGGATCTCGATGTACTCGATGAGACCGCGGTTTGCGATCTGGAGCTCCCCGTCGAACTTGTAGCCGAGGGGATGACCCTCCCCGTACTTCGTTATCTGGCCGAGATCGACGTGACCGATGAGCTCCGAGATATCCTGATTCTTCGGGTCCGAGGGCTGAAAGGTGCCAATCCCTATCCTCGAGCGCTCGCTCAAAGCGATGCGAACGACCGGCATCGCCTCCCATTTGTAGTTGCCCTCGGAATCCTTGAAGCGCTCGTCGTTGGTCAATCGGTACTTGCAGACCGGACAGAGATCCCCCTCGATCTTCACGCCCAGGAGTTCCTCAAATCTCGGACGCAAAGACCGCGGGATAAGGTGGAGCGGCTCTTCGTGGATGGGGCAGCCCTTGATTGCGTACATCGGGGTTTCCGACTTCTCTAGACCACGACGCAACAATGAGGCAATCGTCGACTTGCCGGACGAAACCGGACCGACGAGAATCAGGATGCGCTTCCCGGTCTCGGTCCGATTGGCGCCGGCGCGAAAGAACCTCACCAGGTCGTGGAGCACTTCTTCGATGCCGAAGATCTCTCCGGAGAAGAAGTGATAGCGGACAAGATCCTCGTAGTGCGGAAGCTTGTCGGGACGTCCCAGATCCGAGGTTCCCGCCTGCATGATCATGTCATAGATCCGTGTCGGGGCCGATTGCGTGATCATGGGATTGTCATGGACCATGGCCATGTAGTCGGTCATGGTGCCTTCCCAATTGGCGTCTCTCGATGACTTCGACTCGCTGATCAAGGCATCGAGAGACTCGTGGAAGTCCCTCTCTTGTGATGGCATTCTCAAAACCCTCCCGCGATATTTGACGTAGTCACGTCGCTCGTGTCACAGGATCGACATGTTGGGATGGAGCTGTTCTCTGGTTGGCAGGGATGCAGTGCCTCGGAGGAGAAACGGTCTGCGCTGGTGAACGCACGCATCGTCACCATGGAAATCACCCCACCAGAAGAAGCGGCCGCATAGGCCACCGTTCCGGTAAGAATATAGTGAATTATAGGGGCGAATTCCACCTGCGATGTCAAGCAGGCTCAATTCTCGGATGTCCCCTCCGTCCTCGCCTCGCGTCGGGCTGCGGCGCGCGCGCGGCTCATCGTGGAGGGGGGCGGTCCTAGGTCGCGGCCTCGGAGGAGCTTGAGCCGGTGAGGAGCTGTTGGAGGATCTGGATGGCGGTCATCCATTTGTAGGCCGAAACGACTCGGCGACCGGAATGGAAGCGGTAGAGCACGTTGCGGAAGTAGAACTCGAGTCGCTCGCGGATCTGGACGTTCACCCCCTCGATCTCTCGGATCGGGAAGACAAGCGTGCCGCGAATGAGGGTGTCGAACTCGATACGGTCCGAAAAAAGGCTCATGTCGCCGAAGTGCAGCCGCCTCAAGGGGCGAGCGCGAAAGCCCGACAGAAGCAGCAGGCTCTCGTCGGCGAGCAAGGGCTCTTCTCGCCCCGATTCGAGCCTGTCGGAAAAGCTCGCCTTCAGCCAGTCGAGCTGCCAGAGGTTCCAGGCGCGAACCGTCTCAAACCGGAGCTCGCCGCGTCCCTTTTCGAAGAAGCCTAGCTCGTTCATGCAAACCATGTAGCGGCAGGCGGTGCAGAAGAAGAGGCGAGCCGCGGACTTCATCGTGCCGACGCGCTGGCACGCAGGGCAGACGAAGAGAACCAGCTCGAGGTGCTCGGCGAGGCGGCGGCCTCGGTAGGGGATGGCCTGCCTCCGCTGGAACTCGTATTCGTCGTGCGCGATCGATTCGACGATTCTCCCGTAGATGTCTTCAACCGAAAGCTCCCGCACCTCGAGCGCGGTGAGGGTGCGCTTGAAGTCGATGATGATCCTTCCCCTCCGGCGCCTGCGCGACCATCTTGGCAGAGAGAGGTAGGCCCCCTTGAAGATTGGGCTCACCACCGGGATCTTCAGCAGCTTGATGAGCTTCGCCGTGGAGAACAGGATGTGGGAGGTGTGCCCGTCCCAGGAGCGGCGCCCCTCGGGGTAGATCCCGATCACCCCGTTGCGATTCTTGATCGCAAGGATGTGCTTGACGGTCGCGAGGTCCGGAATCACCTTCGATTTCGGTATGCTGCCCACCAGGCCGAGGAGCATCCTCATGACCGTGCTTCGAAACTGCACGTCGGAGGTCACGTTGTAGACCGGGGAGGGTATGAAGTAGCCGAGGATGAAGGGGTCCCAGGTCGTGTAGTGGTTCGGCAGGAGAACGTAGGGCCCCGGCTGCTTGCGCACGACATCCAGGTTCGTCGCCGTGACGTTGTAGAGTCCGACCAGGAACCGTCCCAACGTCAGCTTGAGGAACCTGTTGAAGTATCGGCTCGCGCGTCGAACGCGAAAGGGCTTCGCGCTCATGCGGGCGAATGGTCCCGCATGAAGTCCTGCACGGCCTTCCTCGTCGGCATCGCGGCTTGGGCGCCCATCCCGGTGGTCGAAAGCGCCCCAACCGCGTTGGCGAACCCGATGGCCTGTTGCACCCCCTGACCCTCCGCCAACGCAAAAGCGAAACCGGCGTTGAACGAGTCGCCCGCTGCAGTCGTGTCGACGACGGAAACCTCGTAGCCCGGAAGATGCGCGGTTCCGCTCGAATCGCCGAGGTAGGCTCCGGCCTTTCCAGCCTTGACGACGACGCCTCGAACCCCTCGCGCGCGAAGGGCCCTGATCCCCGCGCCGATCGCCTCGCCGCCCCCGCCCGGCACACCCGTGAGAGCGACGAGCTCATGCTCGTTGGGAGTGAGGAAGTCGACGGCCTCGAGGATCGCAGAGGAAAGCGGAGCGGCCGGGGCGGGATCAAGGATAATCGTCTTGCCCTTGGCCCGCAGAAGCGTGCAGGCGGCCTCGACCGACGGAAGGGGAATCTCGAGCTGAAGCAGGAACAGATCGCAGGTGCCCAGAAGCGGCCAGAGCGACTCGATGCGCTCGCGGGTCAGCGAGGCATTGGCGCCCGGAACAATCACGATGTGGTTTTCACTGCTCCGATCCACTTCGATCACGGCGACGCCGGTGGAAGTGTCCCGCTCCACCGCTACGCCCTCCGTGCGCACGCTCTCCTTTCTGAAGAGCTCCAGGTAGCGGCTGCCGTAGAGGTCGTCGCCGACCCGACCGACCATGAGGACGTCGGCGCCCAATCTCGCCGCGGCGACGGCCTGGTTTGCCCCCTTGCCGCCGGGATAGGTGCCGAAGGATTCTCCCACGAGCGTTTCACCCGGCTTGGGAAAGCGTTCAACCCGAGCGACCAGATCCATGTTGATGCTGCCGATGACACAGAGCCTCTTCACTACATCCGGCCTCGGGTATGTCTGGCTACCTGGCAGTTTTCGAGCTTACTTGGCGTAGTACTCGATGACGAGCTGCTCGTTTGCGACCGTGGGGATGTCGCTGCGGACGGGAAGTCGCTCGATCTTGCCGCTCACGTCATCGACCGAGACCGAGAGCCAAGCCGGCAGGGGACGATCGTGCTTGGAGAGGCTCGCGCGAACCATCATCTTGCTGGCGTTGCGCTCCCGAACCGAGATCACGTCGCCCGCCTTCACCACCGCCGAGGGGATGTTCACGCGCCGACCGCTCACGAGGACGTGACCGTGGCTGACAAGCTGGCGCGCCTGGGGCCGAGTGTTCGCCATACCCAGGCGGTAGACGACATTGTCCAGCCGCCGCTCGAGGAGGCTCAACATGTTGTCGCCGGTAACTCCCTTCATGGCTCGGGCCTTGAAAAAGAGGTTCTGGAACTGCCGTTCGCTCATCCCGTAGCAGAATCGGAGCTTCTGCTTTTCGATCATCTGGCGACCGTACTCGCTCTCCTTCTTGCGGATCTTGCGCATCTTGTCAGATCCCGGCGGGTTGCTTTTCCTTTTGAGCAGGCGGTCGTACTTCGGATTGCCGAAGAGGTTAGTTCCCAGGCGGCGAACTATCTTGCCTCTGGCCTTGGTTGCCATTAGGTCACTCCTTCCAATCAGTCACATGGCGGTAGTATTACAGAATACACGCGAATGAAGACAAGGTATCGAGCCCCCAGGGGCTTGTCAAGCGTCAGCGCCACGACGCAGAAGCGGTGTCGATCGACCCGCTTGGTTTCGGAAGACCGAAATCAAGCGTCAGCGCCGGGTCGAGGGGGAAGAGGCCCGGCGCTTGGCGCGGACATCACGTAAGGTTAACGGTAGCGCGCCACGATCGAGCGGACCGATGCGGCGTACGAGCCGCCGAACAGGTTGAGGTGATTGAGCAGGTGATAGAGGTTGTAGAGCTCGCGCCGCTCCTCGTATCCCGGCTCCAGGGGCCAGAGCTCGCTGTAGGCGGCGTAGAAGGAGGCCGCAAAGCCCCCGAACAGCTCGGTCATCGCCAAGTCCGCCTCGCGATGACCGTAGTAGACCGCCGGATCGATCAAGACCGCCCCGCCGTCGGCTCCGACCATGAAGTTGCCGCCCCAAAGGTCGCCATGGAGGAGCGAGGCGCGCTCGGGGTGCGGAAGGAGCTCGGGCAGCCGCCTCACGACGGCCTCGATGCCGGTGAGGAGGGCGGAGTCCGCCCTCCCCCGGCGGACCGCAAGCTCCGCCTGAAAGCGCAGGCGATGCTCGCCAAAGAACAGGAGCCAGTCGCTCTCCCAGCGATTCGCCTGCGGCGTGGCCCCGAGATAGTTGTCGCGCGAAAAGCCGTAGCGTGCGGAAGTGAGGTTGCGATGGAGGAGCGCGAGGGAGCGTCCGAAGCCCTCCCAGAAGTCGCGGCGCCTCCTCCCCTCCCTGATCTGCTCGAGAAGGAGAAACTGAGCCCCCGGATCGTCCTGGAGGTAGAGGGGCATCGGAACCCGAACCCCCTCGCCCGAGCGCGACGGGGCCTCCCATTCCGCGGTCGAGCGCAAGGGGTCGAACGGTTGCCGGGCCGACGCGGACGACGCCTGCGAGCGCTCCGGCAGGGGATGGCCCGCGAGGGCGGCAAGGCCTTGAACCTCGGCACTGAAAAAACCGGGATGCGCCGCGGCGCTCTCCTTCAGGAAGAGGCGGCTGCCGTCGCTCAAGGAAAGGAGGCTCGTTCGGTTGATGCAGCCTCCCCCCACCGGTGAGCGGCCCTCGATCCGAATCTGCTCCCCATAGAGGCTGCGCACCGCCTGAAGGATCGGGTCATCCCCAGCCACGCCCCCGCTCCCCCTCTATCGCCCGACTGCGAGCTCGCGCGTGAGGGAAGCGAGGAGCTCACGGCTCGTTCGCTCCACGATGCGGTAGACCTCTTCAAACCCCTCCGTACCCTCGTAGTAGGGGTCCGGCACTTCCGCCGAGGCTCCTCCCTCGGGATCGAACTCCCGAAAAAGCCTGACCTTCCCGGCGAGCGCTCCGTCGCCGGCGAGATTTCGGGCGTTGCGGTAGTTTGTCTTGTCCATTGCAAGGAGAAGATCGTAGTCGGCGATGTCGGCGCGGGTCAGCTGCCGGGCGATGTGGTCGATCTCGACTCCGTGCCGCGCGGCTACCTTGCGCATCCTCGAGTCGGCGGGCTTCCCAACCTCCCATTCATCGGTGCCCGCCGACTCGACCTCGAAGCGCTCCGCAAGTCCGTTTTCACGGAGCAGGCGCTCGAAGGCCGCGTGGGCAAGGGGCGAGCGGCAGATGTTCCCCGTGCACACGAACATAATCTTGAATCGCTTCGGCTGTTGCATAGGCAGCCATCATAGCAGGTTGGTCGAAGTGCTTCTACAGCGAGCGGCTGAACAGCAGGGACATGAGCTCCGAGCCACGGATGGCCTCGCTGTCGTCGGGCTCCGGCGGGAAATTCGGGGCGAAGAGCTGGCCGAGGAACATCCCCGCGGCCCCGTAGGCCACCGCCATCTCGCCGAGGGAGGAAAAGGAGACCCTGCAGGTGACCTCGGTCGGATAGGACCAGTTTCGCCGTATCTCCTCGACGAGGACCGGCTCGACCTCGTCGCGGTACTTCTCGATGTCCCCCCCGATGTAGAGCTGATTGAGGTCGAAGGTATTCACCACCATCGCAAGGTTCTTCGCAAGCTCCCGAACAAACCTGCGCAGGATGGTCCGGTCCCGCTCCACTGCCAGCATCTCGCCGTCGGTGAGCGAGAACTGCCCCGCGTTGCCGTCCTTCCAGAGCACGCTTCGAAACTCACCCGCGGAGTAGTCCTGGCCGTAATAGACCCGACCGTTGATCATGATCCCGAGCCCGACCGCGATCCCTTTGTAGGAGTCGTGCGAGGTTCTTCCCTTGCGGAACTCCACGAGCGCGAAGAGAAGATTGCGCAGCCGCTCGGTGCGGTGGAAGGCGAGCTCGCTCCAGGCGCAGCAGTTCGCGTCGTTCTCGATCAGCACCGGCATGCTCACCTTGCCGGCTATCGCCTCGAGGAAATCGAACTCGCGCAGGAGCCCGAGCGGAATCGAGTAGAGGATCTTACCCTCATGCTGGTTCACTACCCCCGAAACCCCCACCCCGACCCCGATCACGGGGACCTGAAGGCTTGAGAGCTCGCCGAGAGTCTTCTCGAGGATCTCCAAGAACAGCGGTGCCAGGTTCGCACCGCTTGCGAGCCGGGAGCCCTTGCTGGAGTAGAGCACCTCGCCGTGCATGTTGACGGCGACCACCGAGTAGCTCTCGGGCTGTATCTCGATCCCCACCACGCAGCCGAAGTTCTTGTTGACCGTGAGAAAGACCGGCTTTCTCCCGCCCTGCGGCCCTGCCTCGCCGACCGCAACCTCCTCGACCAGCCCCAGAGCGAGCAGCTCGCTCACGATGTTCGTGATCGTCGATTTATCGAGGCGAAGGGAGCGCGCAATCTCGACGCGGCTGATGGTTCCGCTCAGCCATACGGCGCGCATCACTCGAAAGACATTGATTTCCCTGGTCCGTTTCAGTGTGGCCATCTAGCTCTGCGTCATTCCTTGAGCGCCCCCTCCGCGAAGCCTTGAGCAAGCCGCTCGTGGAAGAATATATAGAAGATGATCATCGGGATAGTCCCAATCACGAGGGCCGCGAACTGCAGGCCGTAGTCGACGTTGAAGACCCCCGCGAAGGCGTTGATCCCGACCGGGAGGCTGCGCAGGCTGCTGCGGCTGGTGAGCACGAGGATGAGGACGAACTCGTTCCAGTTGGAGAGGAAGGTAAGGATGGTCATGGTCGCGACCACGGGGCGCGAGACCGGAAGGATGATCGACCAAAAGATTCGGAGGTAGGACGCCCCGTCGATCACCGCCGACTCTTCGAGGGAGCTCGGTATGCCCGCCACGTAGCTGGTCGCAAGGTAGATTGCGACCGGAAGCCCGAAGGCGACGTAGGGGACGATGACGCCGAGTCGGGTGTCGGCGATGCCCAGACGCGTTTCGACGATGAACAGCGGCGCGAGGACCGATTGCACCGTGATGAGCAGCCCCAGCAGGATGAAGAAGTAGAGGAAGGCGGTGATGCGGAAATGGAACTTGGCGAAGGCATAGCCCGTCGACACGCCGAGGAAGACCGTGGCGGCGGTCGCGACGCCCGTGTAGATGACGCTGTTTATGAGGAGGATGCCCATCTGGCCGAGCTTCCACGCGCGAGCGTAATTCTCGAGGGTGGGGTGGAGGGGAAGCCCGAGGGTGCTCTGCATGATGTCCGAGTTGAGCTTGAAGGAGGAGTAGAACAACCAAACGAGGGGACCGATCGTGAGAATCGTGAACAGAATCATCACGACGTAGGCGACGACCCTGGTCACGGGGCTGACCGACCCTGTGCCGAATACCTTCATGATCTCCCTCACTCGAACCGCTGCTCGACGCGGTTGAAAATCCAACGTACGAGACTGATCAAACCCATGCTGAGCACGACGATGACCACCGAGACCGCGCTGCCGAAGCCGTATCGATAGTAGCTGAAGGTGTTGTTGTACATGTAGATCGCGATGACCTCCGTGAAGTGGGCGGGACCGCCTTCGGTCATCGCGTAGATGAGCGCGAAGCTCGTGAGGCTTCCGGAGATCGCAAGCACCGATGTGGTGAAGAGGACCCCCACCATCGCCGGAACGATGAGCCGCCCGAGGATCTGCCCTTCGGTCGCCCCGTCGATGACTGCGGCCTCGATGGTCGAGCGGGGGATCTTCTGGAGGTTCGCGAGGAAGATGATCATGTAGAGGCCCGTATACATCCACAGGATGACGAAGAGAATCGGAAAGAAGGCGAGGTTTCGATTCTCAGAGACCATCATGACGTAGCGCGGATCGTGCAGGAGATCCCGCATCATCTCCGTGTAGATTCCGACCGGCGAGAAGATTCGATTCCAAAGAATTGCCACGACGATCGCCGAGATCGTGATCGGAAGAAAGATCATTACCTCAAAGAACTTGCCCGCGCGCACCAGCCGGCGATTGACGAAGTAGGCGAGAACGAAGCCGAGCGGGATTTGGCCGAAGAGGGAGACGGCAACGATAAGGGCGTTGTTGCGAAGGTCGAGGAGAAAGACGCTGTCCTTGAACATGGTCACGTAATTCTCGAGACCCACGAACTTCGGCGCACCGAAGCCTCCCCACCGCGTGAAGCCGAGCACGAGGCTCACCACGACCGGCAGGATGATCACGAGGGAGTAGATCAGGATCGAGGGCCCCGCGAGGATGGCGTAGCTCAGTTTTTTCAGGGATCTCGAAGTCATACCAACGCTCCTTCGCCAAGGGGAAGCGACGAGTGGCCACGCCCTGTGACGATGCGGGAAGACCGGGATTGAAGGAAGGCGCCGCGATCGCAGCGCCTTGAGCTCAAGAACGGGAATGCGCCTACTTCGAAGGGTTTTGGGCGTACCAGTCGACTACGTCCTTGGCAACCTGGGCGGGGGTCTTCTGGCCGAACATCATGACCTGGAGGTCAGGGTTGAGAATGCCGATGACCTTCGCGTCCATCGCGCCGTCGAGAACGGTGTTCGTTCCCGCTACGTTGTTCAGGTAGGCGATCAACTTCGTGGTGAGCGGACCGAGGTCCGCGCCCGAGAGGTCGAGCTTGTTGTAGCCGGGGATCAGGCCGTGCGAGAGGTTGATTGCCGAGCCCTCGGGTCCGGCGGCAAACCAGATCCAATCCCATGCGGCCTCGGCCTTCGCTCCGGTGAGCTTTGCGTTCATGCCGTAGCCGGTGCTGGCGATGTCGGAGATCGTGTCGCCGTCGACCTGTCCCGGAATGCTCGGGAAGGTGTTCAAGGAGACGTTGGCCTTCACGTCGGCGGGAAGATCCTTCTCGAGGTTCTGCACTCTCCACGAACCGTCGATGAGATAAACCGCCTTCTGCTGCTCGAAGAGCTGCAAGCCCTGGTCATAGTCCATCTGGTTGATCCCGGGCGGGAAGAGCTGGGCGTCGCTCATCTGCTTGACGATCTTCAGGGCATCGACGAACTGAGGGTCGCTGAAGGAGGCTCCGTTTCCGGCAATCGCGTTCGGAAGCCAGGCGTCGCCTCCGAGACGTCCGACGAGGGTAGAAAGCAGGCAGGACTCCATCTCCCAGCCGTCCTTGTTCGCCATCGCGATCGGGACAAGCCCGGCCGCATTGATCTTGGGCGCCTGAGCGATCAGATCGGCGAGGGTCTTCGGATAGCTCAAGCCGAGCTTTTGGAGCAACGCGTTGTTGGTGTAGACGACCGTGGTATCGGTCGGAGCGGTGGTCGGAAGCTCCCAGATCTCGCCGTTGGGTCCCATCGGAGCGACGTCCGCGGCAATGAAGTCTGCCTTCTTGTCGCCGAGGAAGGGCCGGAGATCCTTGATGAGCCCGTGGCCGGTCACGTAGCCGGTGCGAGCGGTCGGCCAGAGGTAGACGAGGTCCGGGATCTGCCCGGCTACTGCCATCGCCTGAAGCTTCTGGTGGTAGGGATCGTTGAAGAGGTTCTGCACCGACATCTGAATGTTGGGATACTTCGCCTCAAATTTCGAAAGCACCTCTTTGAAGGTGGTGTATTCGGACGTGCTGACGTCGACGTAGTTGTAGAGGGAAAGAGCCATCTTTCCGCTCGAGGCCGACTCGCTTTGGCCGCGGGCAAAGCTCGTCCCAGCTGCGATGAGCAGCAGCCCCGCAATGCCCCAAAGAATCTTCTTCATTGACAGACCTCCTAATTGGTTGGTTTCAGAATCAACTAATTATTCCACCCCTTTTTCCGGCTGTCAAGCGAAATCGCCTATGGCGCCCTTATGATCGGGGCTCCCCGTCGGCGCCGCTGCCCGCTTGCCTGGGCCCCACCGGCGCTTGCTTTGAGTCAGCGAAAACCAAGCGGGTCGACCAACACCCCTTCTGCCCCGTCTCCCAAACGCTTGACTTTCGAGGCTCCAAGATTATCCTGATGGCTGCCCGAGAGGGCTTTGGAGGTAACTGTGGAGCGAATCGATCTGAGCGGCGAGTGGAGACTGCAGAAAAATTCCGGCGGCGAGTCCTTCCCCGCCCTCCTCCCGGGCGACACAATGAGCGCCCTGCTGCGGGCGGGGGCCATCCCGGATCCCTACGTGGGCCGGCAGGAGCTCGCGGCGCAGTGGGTGGGGCGGGAAGACTGGCTTTTCACGCGGACCGTCCTTCTCTCCGATGAGACGGCGCGCAGTCGCCTGCTCTTCCTCAATCTCGACTCAGTCGATACCATCGCCGAGGTGCACCTGAACGGCAAGGCGATCGGGCGCAGCCGCGACATGTTCGTCCGCCAGCGGTTCGATCTCGCCTCGGCGGCGAAGCCCGGCGAGAACCAGCTCTCGGTTCTCATTCACTCGCCGGAGCGTGAGGCCCAGGCCGAGAGCCGCACCTACCCCTACTCCTTCCCGTTCAGCGAGTTTCCCATCCAATCACCCCACCGCAATCTCATCCGCAAGGTCCAGTGCCACGCAGGGTGGGACTGGGGTCCCTGTCTCATGGTGAGCGGGCTCTACGGCGAGCTGTACATCGGCGCCGCCGCGAACCACCGCATCGAGTACCTCCGTGCGCGGCAGATTCACAAAAGCGATCGCCGATGGGAAGTGGCGGTCTCGGTCGAGCTCTTCTCGGTGAGCGAGCACGAGACGACGGTGAGCGCGGTGGTTGCAGGGGTCTCGGCGCGCAAACGGGCGACCCTCGTCCCGGGCCTGCAGACGGTCTCCTTGAGCCTGATCCTGGACAATCCCGAGCTCTGGTGGCCGGCGGGCTATGGGGAGCAGCCGTTGTACGAACTCGTCGTGTCGACGGATGAGGATGAGGCGCGAAAGCGTCTCGGCTTCCGCAGCCTTGAGGTGGTCTCGGTCGAGGACGAGGGGGGACGCAGCCTCACCTTTCGGGTCAACGATCGGGATGTCTTCGCCAAGGGGGCCAACTGGATCCCGAGCGACGCCCTTCCCGCCCGCCAGACGCGCGAGCGCTATGAGAATCTCCTCCAAAGCGCAGTCGACGCCAACATGAACATGATCCGGGTGTGGGGGGGAGGCCAGTACGAGGCGGACGCCTTCTACGACCTCTGCGACGAGAAGGGGCTCCTCATCTGGCAGGACTTCATGTTTGCCTGCGGGACCTATCCGGCCACCAAGAAGTTCCTCGAGGCCGTTCGGACGGAGGTAGCCCACCAGGTAAAGCGCCTGTCCGACCATCCCTCCATCGGCATATGGTGTGGAAACACCGAGAACCTCGGATCGCTGTGGTGGTATGAAGAGAAGCGAAAGAACCGAGACCGCTATCTCGTGGACTATGACCGTCTCTATGAAGGGACCGTCGGCGCCGTCGTTGAGGAGCTCGATCCCGATCGCACCTTCTGGCCGAGCTCACCCTCCGCCGGGAGAAACGACTACTCGGACAACTGGCACAGCGATTCCAAGGGCGACATGCACTACTGGAGCGTATGGCACGAGGGCAAGTCCTTCGACGGCTACTACGAGGTGACCCCGCGCTTCTGCTCGGAGTTCGGGTTTCAGTCCTTCCCTTCGCCTTCGACGGTGGCGAGCTACGCCTCCCCGGAGCAGCAGAACCTTACCTCGCCCGTCATGGAGCACCACCAGCGCAATCGACGCGGGAACTCGATCATTATCGAAAGCTTCAGCCGGTATTTCCGCTTCCCGGAGGGTTTGGCGGGCACCCTTTTCCTGAGCCAGGCGCAGCAGGCCCTCGCCATCAAGACCGCGGTGGAGTACTGGCGCTCGCGGCGACCGGTCTGCATGGGGGCGCTCTACTGGCAGCTTAACGACAACTGGCCGGTCGCCTCCTGGTCGTCGATCGAATACGGAGGCACGTGGAAGCTCCTCCACTACGCCTCGCGCCGCTTCTTCAGGTCGATCCACATCATGGCCTTCGTTCGGGGGGGGCGCCTGGAGGTATGGGGAAGCAACGACACCTCCACGCCGCGCAAGGGGCGCTTCTCCTTGAGCCTCCTGACCTTCGCCGGAGCGGTCAAGGAGTCGCTCACCCAGGAGCTCGTCCTGAAGCCCGAGGCCGCCACCGAGATAACGACCATCGACATGGCCTCGCTGCCGCTTCCTCCCGAGGAGCTCTTTGCATGGATCGGCTTCGAAAGCGACGGAGAGACGATCGAGAACGACGCCTTTCTCGCGCTGCCCAAGAGCTGCGAGCTTGATGATCCGCAGCTGGAGATGCGCCTCCGCGCTCCTCGCGAGGCAGCCGATGGCGCCCCGCGCTCGGCGAGGCGAGCGGGAAGCCCTGAGGCAGGCGAGGCCCCGCAACCCTGGTTCGAGGTCGAGCTGGTCGCAAAGCGTCCCGCCTTCTACGTCTCCCTCGATTCAGGCGAGCTTGCCGGCCACTTCGA
>DAHVAK010000233.1 GCA_027314665.1 Spirochaetales bacterium | reverse complement strand
AATCGGCAGGCTCCTTGCCGACGGGAACGGAAAGGAGGCGCACGAGCGCATGCATCTCCTCCTCGACCCGGTCTGGAGCGGGCTTTTCCGCGTCCTCGCCCCGGGAGGCTTCGCCTGCGTCAACGTCGGGGATGCGGCCCGCACGGTTGACGGCGCCTTCCGGCTCTACTCGAATCACACGCGCATCCTGCAGCGAGGTCTTGCGGTGGGCTTTGAGAGCCTTCCGCTCATCCTCTGGCGCAAGCAGACGAATGCCCCCACAAAGTTCATGGGCTCGGGGATGCTGCCCACCGGCGCCTACGTGACCCTTGAGCACGAGTATATCCTCATTCTGCGCAAGCCGGGGAAGCGGAGCTTCGCCGGGAATGACGATCGCATGCGCCGACGCCGGAGCGCGCTCTTCTGGGAGGAGCGCAATTCCTGGTACTCGGATCTCTGGGAAATCAAGGGCAGCCGCCAGGCGATGGGCTCCCGGGAACGCTCCCTTGGGGCGTCCGCCGACGAGGAGGCCGCGCCCAGGGGGACGGGAGGACGGAAACGCTCGGGCTCCTTCCCCTTCGAGCTCGCCTACCGGCTGATCTCGATGTTCTCCGTAGCCGGGGATCTGGTGGTGGACCCCTTCCTCGGCACGGGAACCACTTCGCTTGCGGCGATGGCCGCAGGGCGCGGCAGCCTCGGCCTGGAGCTCGACGAAGAGCTCCTCGCAGGCGCGAAGCGACGGTTGATGCGGGAGAGAGAGGGCTTGAACGGCTATCTCGCGGCACGCCTCGAGCGCCATCGGGAGTTCGTCGCCCTCCGCGCGAAGCCACCCGCGCCCGCGCGAGCGGGGCAGGGGAGCGCCCTGCCAAGGCCGGGCTTGGCGTCAAAGCCGCTTGAGTTTCGCCATCGAAATCGGCGCTACGGTTTTCCCGTGATGACCTCCCAGGAAAGCGACCTCGAGATCGCCCTGATCGACCGGATCGAGGAGGATGGCGAGGAAGGGCTCGTGGTACATTACCGCCGAGACTCGGAGTGATGCGATGGAAGGGAAAGTGAGAGCTCCTCTGCGCGCGCCCGCAGCCCCGATCGCGCGCCGCGCGGCGTTGGGCCCTGACGAAGCCCAGACTGCGCGGCGGCGCTGGCTGCCCTTGGTCGGCATGGAGGGAACCTTTGCGCCCGGGCGAGAGGCTCCAAGCGCCTTCTCCACGCGGCGTTACCCCGACAGCGAGCTGCTCGAGTGGGTGATCGTCGGGGGCGGGATCCAGGGCACCTACTTCTCCCATCTGCTCATTCGACGATTCGGGCTGTCGCACCGCTCGATTCGGGTCATCGACCCCTACGACGAGCCGCTCCATCGCTGGAAGCGCTTCGCTGACAACGTCGGGATGACCATGCTGCGCTCACCTGCGGTTCATCACCTCGATCTCGCCTCGCTCTCGCTCAAGCGTTTCGCGCCGTCCGCAAGGCTCCGACAGTCCGCCGACGTGAGGGGGGAGAGGGTGCTCTCCTTCCTCGCCCCCTACGGCCGACCCTCCCTCCAGCTCTTCAATCGTCATGCCGAGGAGGTCATTCAGCGAAACGGCCTTGGCGGGATCAGGATTCGCGGGCTCGCTTGCGGCCTGAGGCTCATCGACGGTGGCTTCGAGGTCTGCTACGTAAGCGACGCGGCTCCGGAGACGACCCTCGCTTCGCGCCGGATCATTCTCGCGATAGGCATGAGCGACCAACCCTGCTGGCCGCAGTGGGCGCTCTCCCTGCGAGCCGCAGGGGCGCCTGTCTTCCATATTCTGGATCCGGATTTCTCGCGCCGACGCATGGGAGACTTCCGCGAGGCGATCGTCTACGGCGGGGGTTTGAGCGCTGCGCAGGTCGCCCTCGCGCTCGCCAAGCAGCGCCCGGGAAGGGTGACGCTCGCGACCCGTCACGACTTTCGCGTTCACCTCTTCGACAGCGAGCCGAGCTGGCAGGGACAGAACTTCATGCGCTCCTTCGCGCACGAGCCCGATCCCTCAAAGCGCCGAGAGATCATCACCCGAGAGCGTCATCGGGGCTCCCTTACCCCCGAGGCGAGGGAGGAGCTCGACGCGGCAGTCGCCGGCGGGATCGTGCGTCTCGTGCGCATCGAAGAGGAGCCGAGCCCCGAGCTCGGCGCGCAGGGGGAGCTCTCCTTCGCGGTCGGCGGATCGAGGATTCGATGCGACCTCATGATTCTCGCGACGGGCTACGAGCGCAAGCGCCCCGGGGGGGAGTGGCTCGACCGAGCGATCGGGGAGCTTGGCCTTCCGTGCGCTCCCTGCGGGTTTCCGATCCCGGACCCGAGCCTCCAGTGGCGCCCGGGGTTGTACGTTTCGGGGCCGCTGGCCGAGCTCGAGTTGGGGCCCGTCGCTCGAAACATCGCCGGGGCTCACCGCGCCGGGGCTCGCCTCGAGTACCACCTCCTCGAAAAGGCAAGGGGGTAGCAGGGGACGAGACGGAAGGGGCTGGAGCAATCCTGGGGTCTATCCGCCCTGCGCCGCGCTGCCGGACCTGCGCCGTGCCCTCCGCTGCAACGCGCTCGGGGTGCACCCTCCTCCTATCCGCGCCTCAGGCGGTGGATCTCGGCAGGGGTCCAGGAGAGCGCGGAGATCTCGTAGTCGTGGGGGAGCTGCAGGCGGCGGGCAAGATCCCCGAGGTGATCGGCGGCGCTCGTTGCGGCCTCCCGCGAGGGATAGAGCAGGAAGTAGGCCCCCCCGCCGCCGGCGCCGCTCAGCTTCCCTCCCCATGCGCCCTGCTCGATCCCTGCGTGGAGGAACAACTCGAGCTGCTCGCTGCTCAAGGAGAGCTTGCGCAGGATGGCGTGAGCGGTGCTCGCAAGCCTGCCAAGCTCGCTGCCGGAGCGCGTGAGATCCGCACCCGGATCATCCTCGAATCGTCGCGAGCCTTCGGTGACGGTCTCGATCGCCTGGTTGGCGATCCGCCCGAGCTCGTCGACGGAGGAACGGACACCGGGATCTCCGGCTTCGATGCGAGCG
The DNA here is from genome assembly GCA_027314665.1 of Spirochaetales bacterium. Lineage (GTDB taxonomy): Bacteria > Spirochaetota > Spirochaetia > DAHUYW01 > DAHUYW01 > DAHUYW01. Next base: position 6,831 of record DAHVAK010000233.1, on the reverse strand, counting down.
CGCAGCCCCGCAACGAGGCTTGCGGTCGATTCGCCCCTCGGAACCGATCCGACGACGAGAAAGAGGGGGAACCCGCGGAGCCGCCTCGCCGCGGGGAGGGCGGGAGGGGCCGGGCGAAAGGCATAGAGCCCCCGCAGGAGGGCGAGCCCGGTGTCGATTCCCGAAGGGGTTCCGTGAAAGAAATGCTCCGCCCGATGGGCGATCTCCCAGAGGGCCTGCCGATCGGTGTGCGGGGGCGAGAGGGCCTCTGCGAAGGCCGCGCTCAAGGCCGCCGAGGAGCCGAAGCCCACCGCCCGCGGGATGGAGCTTCTGATGCGAACCTCCATGCCTCCCTGCACCGTCTGCGGCGCAAAGGCCTCGAGGTAGGCAAGGAAATCCCGCAGAAGCTTCCGCTCGTTCTGGCGAAGCGCCGGAAAGCTCCAGTGGGAGTCGCTCGTACGGCTCACGCTTACCTCGATCGCCGAGGGAAGGGTGAGCCCGAGGGCGGGATGGCCGTAGACCGCCGCGTGCTCGCCGAAGAGGAGGAGCTTTGCGTGGCCGACCCCTACACGCTCCATACGATCCCCGCCGGCGCCACGGGCTCCGGCAACTGGGGAAGCCTCTGCCCTCGCGGCGCCCAAAGCACCCCGAGCTCGTCACCGGCTCCCACTGCCTTGAGCAGACTGGCGGCTCCGAGCGGCTGACCGGGCAGCCCTCCCGCAGCGCCAAGCTCCGCGGGTACCTCGATCTCCCTTCCGAGCCAGATCCCGAGCCGCGTTGCTTCGACCATGATAGGCAGCGCCTCCTCCCACGTGGCCGCGGCGAGGATAGCACGAATGGCCTCGTTGGATCGATGGAGGAAGCGGTCCGCTTCCTGCGGGCGGCGACGCTTCCATGCGAGATATCGAGTGATAGCTCCCGGGGTCTTGACCGGATGCTCGGTATGAACGAGGCAGAACGGCGGCAGCCAAGGGAGGCTGACCCTGCGAAAGCTCGGTCGGAGGCCTCCCGTGAAGAGGAGCAGCCCCCCTTCGAGCGAGGCGGCGATGTCGTACCCGCTTCCTCGTCCATCCTGGAAAGCGCGGTGGGCGGCGAGGGCGGTCTCGAAGAGGAGGGCATCGGATGGGAGCTCCTCGGCTGGGTCCCAGCGGAGGAGAGCTGCCGTAACGCCTACGGCGACGGCGGCGCTCGACCCGAATCCGCTCTTCGCCCCGTTTGGGTCGAACAGCGCGGTGGAGTCGACGGTGAGGCGAAGGGGATAGTCGGCTTCGCGGCCTTCGGGCCGAGCGAGCGAGCGGTCGCAGGCCTGGACCACCGCGCCGAGAAGGTCGCCAGAGGATTCGCCGACCGCGCGCTCCTGCCCTTGGGAGGCAGCGCCCTGCACGGCGCGGCGAGGGGTCCACTCGACTCTCGCTCGGCCCGATCGCCCGAGAATCGAGAGCTCCGGGGCGGGGACCACCTCGATGACCACGCGTCGCTCAATCGCCGCGGCGATCCCGAGCCCTCCCTCCTCAAGAACGGCATACTCGCCGAAGAAAAGGAGATTGCCGGGGACGGTGAGGCCGGCCAACCTCACGCCTCCTCCAGATGGCTGTCGGGAGAGGGTCCGACGCAGCTCTCGATGAGGCCGACGCCGAGGCCAGATAGCCTCTCCTTGATGGGGGGAAGCTCGGGGGCAAGGCAGAGGATCTTTACCTGCGGTCCCGCATCCATGGTCTCCCAGGCGCCGAGCCCCTCGGTCCGCAGCTCCGCACAGGCTCGGATCAGGGCGAGGCTCTCGGGGGCCCAGTAGATCACGGGCGGATCGCAGGCGAGCATCGTCCCGAACATTCGCAGGTAGCTGCGACGCATCGCGAGCCCGAGCCGCTCGAGATCTCGGTGCATGACCCCTTCGATCGCCTCGGGGAGCTCCTTGCCCGCGGACCGCACCCAGGACTTGAAGTAGGGAGAGGTGAGCCTCGTGCGCTCCATCGCGGTCCGCGAGGAGAGCTCCTTCGCCTTCTCCGTCACGACGGCGATGAGGATGCGAAGCTCGGGCCAGTGCTCGGCGGGTGCCAGCTGCCGGGCCGAGCGGACCCCCGCAGGAAGGAGAACGAAGCCGCCGAAGAGGGCCCGGGCGGCGGAGGCGGATCCGAGCCGGGCGAGAGCGGAGAGCCGTCCGAGGCTGAGAGCCGCCGCCCGGCGGCGCACCGATTCGGTGGGCGCCGCGGAGGCGCAGAGGGTCGCGCAAGCGACGGCAAGGGCGGCGAAGCCCGAGGAGGAGCTCGCAAGTCCCGCGGCCGCCGGGAAGTTGTTGGTGCTCTCGGCGTGAAAGCGGAGCTCCGCGGCGAGGAGCCGCCGCACCTCCGCAAAGAATGGGGCATAGCGCTCGGGGTCCTGAGGCCTCCCATCGACGAGAACCTCGTCGCGCTCGGCGAAGCGAACGCGCGTGGTTGTCTTGAGGGCTTCAAGCGCGACCGCCAAGCTGGGCGTGGCCGGGAGGTTGTGCCTCCCGCTGCGCTTGCCCCAGTACTTGAGAAGGGCGAGCGAAGGGGATGCCCTGCACAGCGCGCCGGAGGCGCCGGGCCCCTCCGAGAGGCGCGCGACCTCGCGGCTCACGGACTGCCTTTGCGGAGCTGTCCGAGGAGCTCGGCGGCCGCCTGCAGGTTGAAGACCCCGCCTTCGGCGATCCTTGCGGCAAGGAGGCGGATCTCCTCGTCCTTCGCACCGGCAGCGAGGGCGAGTCGGGCCGAATGGTGCCGCATGTGGCCGCGCTGGATTCCCTCGGTCACGAGGGCGAAGAGGGCCGCGAAGTTCTGCGCGAGCCCGAGGGCGGCCGCGATCCGACAGAGCCGAGGGCTGTCCGGCTCTTTCAGCAGCTTCAGCGCAAGGGCGGTAGCCGGATGCAGCCCGACCGAGCCGCCGGCGGTCGCCAGCGCGAGCGGAAGCTCGATCGAGCCCTCGAGAAAGCCTTCCGTGCACCGGAAGGTGGTCACTCCGCGGTAGCGTCCCTCCCGGCAGGCCCAGAAGTGCACCCCGGCCTCGACGGCGCGGGTGTCGTTCCCGGTTGCGAGAGCGAGAGAGGAGACGCCGTTCATCACCCCCTTGTTGTGGGTGACGGCCCGGCTGGGATCCTCCTGCGCAAGGAGCGAGGCGCGCTCAATGCGTCGGGCCGCCTCCTCTCCCGAAAGGGAGCCGCGGGCCAGTCGCGCGACCGGGAGGCGAAAGCTCGCGCCTGCACGCCGCCTGCCCGCGTCGTTGGAAAGGATACACAGGAGCGCCCTTCCGCCGCTCATCTCTTCGAGCAGCGCGCGCGAGCGCTCGGCGGCGGTGTTGAGGAGGTTGGCGCCCATGACGTCGCGGACGTCAATGTGAAGGTGGACGCGGACCAAGCCTGAATCGGGCAGCCGCCGCACCGAGAGGTCCCGGTAGCCGCCGCCGCGGGCCTGCATGGAGGCGAGACCCGCAGTGAGCTCGGCCCGCAGCTGCGGCTCGCGGCGGAGGATCTCGGCTTCCCTCCCCTCGGCGACCCCCTCGAGGAATACCTGGGCGGTCATGATCGGCTCGCTGGCCCAACTCGAGAAGCCGCCCTCCGAGGAGATGAGTCCTCCGGCATAGGTCGCGGCGGCCACGACCGACGGCTCTTCGACCGCCATCGGGATGTCGTAGCGCTCCCCGTCGATGAGAAAGCCAGTCGCAATCCCGAGGGGAACGGGCAGATAGCCAACCGCCGACTCGATCATCACGTCCGCAAGCTCGAGGTGGTCGGCGCCGAGGGCCTCGACTCTTTCCTCCGAGGGGGCAAGCGCCTCCCGCAGGGCCTCGCGGCGCTGGGTGACGGAGAGCTTGCGAAAGCCCTTGGGCAGCTTGAGGGGCTCCTCGCCGGTCACGTGGGGCCGACCTCCCCCTCTGCCTCCCGGAGGAGGGCCGCGCTCTCGCGAAGGCGAGGTTCGATGAGCAGGGGAGAGCGGCGGAGAGCGGCGAGGTCCCGGCAGCCCGCGAGGGTCATGGCGGCGCGCAGGGAGCGTTCGAGGGAGGCGACGAGCCGGGCGGCCCCCTCCTTTCCGCCCTCGGCGACCGCGCGAATGAAGGGGAGGGCGAGGCCGGCGAGCTCGGCGCCGAGGGCGAGCGTCTTGGCGATCTCCATCCCGGAGCGAATCCCGCCCGAGGCGAGAAGGGGACGCGGGTGGTCGCGAAGGGCGAGGAGGAGCGCCGCGGTCGGGATTCCCCAGTCGTCGAACTCCTGCGCGATCGCGGCCTCCCCGGCGGCGAGACGGTAGGACTCGACGCGTATCCAGTTCGTTCCCCCCGCTCCCGCGAGATCCACGTAGGAAACGCCGGCCGACAGGAGGAAATCGACATCGGCGGGGCGGATCCCGAAGCCGGTCTCCTTCACGATGATCGGGACGCTTGATCGCTCGCAGAGCCGCGCGATCGCCTCCTTGATCCCGCGAAAGTCCCGATCGCCCTCGGGCTGGAAGAGCTCCTGGCCCGCATTGAGATGGATCGCCATGGCCTGGGCCTCCAGGCGTTCCACCATCGCGATGATGCGCGCGGGGTCGACGTCGCGAACCTGAATCGCGCCGAGATTTGCGATCACCGGTACGTCGGGAGCGTAGCGCCGGAGGTGAAACTGCTCGAAGAGGCTCTCGTCGCGAAACAGGACCCGGAAGGATCCCATTCCGACGGGGATTCGGGCGGCCTGAGCCGCTGCGGCAAGCTCGCGGTTGATCTGCTCTCCGCGCGCGGAGCCGCCCGTCATGCAGGAGATGAAGAATGGCAAGGCAATGCGCTGGCCGAGAAAATGCAGGGTGGTGTCGATCTCCCGTTCGTCAAGCTCGGGCAGGGCGTGGTGGATGAATCGCACGCCGGACAGCCCGCTCTCGCCAGTCTCGACCGCGTACGCTTGCTTGTCGACGCAGATCTCCACGTGCTGCGCTTTGCGTTGCGAGATCTCCGACGCCCCCCCGGGATCTCGCTTCGACGGCTCCATGCCTCCGCCCTACCGGCGCTCCTCATTCGTAGCGGTAGTCACGATATCCGTCCTCCCGTATTCCGGCCAGATAGAAGGATCCCCGCGGAACATCGACCGCTGCGCCGGCGCTCCGTCCGTTGGTGGCCGCCAGCCACCCCTCGTACGCCTCCATGCGGCTCGCGCGGGCATCAGACCAGACCTGGTTCATCCTCCAGCGGGCGAGCACCGCAGGGGCGCTCTCCGCCACGCGAGCCGAGATCACCGCCATGGTGTTGCCCGAGCCGTAGGAGGCGAGAAGGATCCGCTTTCCCGCGATCCGCGATCCGATCTTCTTGTATTCCGCGTCGAGAAGAAAGGCGAGAGACATGAAGATCGAGGCGGTGTAGGTGTTGCCGATGTTCGCGATCGGATTGACGCTGTCCTCGAAGGCGTGCGCCGTGAGGAAGCCCTCCGCTTCCTCCTTCGACAGACCGAGGTGGGTACCGAGAAGCTTGGTCATGGCGCGAAAGGCCATGTTGCGGAAGGGAACGTGCAGCACGAAATAGTCGGTCGTTTCAAGGACTTTCTTGGGACCTTCCCCGCGCCGCTCGCAATGATCGATGAAGGCTTGCTCGAGGCTGGAGTTGTAGCACTGAATGGAATACCCGCCCTTCACCTTGGCGACGACGGAGCCGAGCGGGCGGAAGAAGTCATCGACATCTTCCGAGGCGAATCCCATGTTCGAGAGATCAAGCTCGACGAGCTTCGGATTCGGCTCGACGAGCAGGGCGGTCGCTCCTGCGCCCTGAGTTATCTCGGCGGTCGTCTCGCGCTCGTAGCGCGCAATGTCCGAGCAGACGACCAGCCCCGATTCGCGACGACGGTTGCTGAAGGCAAGGAGGGCGGCGACGCTTATCGCGCCGAGGGCACCCCCCGCGCAGGCGTGGGTCACCTGGAAGGTGGAGATGGTCCGGGGGATTGCGAGGTTCGCCTTCTGGAGCATCCCCTCGACATAGGCGGAGACCGCTTTCGAGTGGTCGACCGGCGTCTCCGTGCCGACGGTGAGGAAGCGAAGCTTAGTCGGGTCGATCTCGGGGTTTTGCTCGAAGAGACGAAAGGCCGACTGTGCCGCCAAGGTGGCGGTATCTTCCCAGGGCTGCGGGAAGCGCATCCGTTTCTGGCCAGTGGTGTCGCAGGCTCGGGTGAGCGGCTTCTCGAGCTCGGGCCGTAGGCGGATGCGTTCCCGCACGATGGTGTTGATTTCTATCTCCGGTGAGGGGACGTACAATCGAATGTCGCTGATTCCTACGGGAAGCTCTGGCATAGAGCGAATACCTACCTTGCCGCGCCGGGATGGATGTCTTATGGAGTATAGTTCGGAATCTCCCCATTAGGCAAGAATGGCGCTAAGTTGACCGTGCATCAACGATGCATGAACGTACGCTGTTGTCCACCAAGAAGGTGTGGCAGACCCATGCCGACGAAGCCCGTCGACCTCTTTTCGGAGGGCCTTCGGCCCCCCGCAACTTCCTTCAATCGACCTTTATTGAATATATCATTCCCCCGTGGCATTATCAGGTGGTCGAAACCATGAGAATTGCAGCGCTCCTGTCCGGCGGGGTCGACAGCTCGGTCGCCCTCGCGCTTGCTCGTCAGGCAGGCCACTCAATTACCGCCTTCTATCTCAAGATCTGGCTGGAGGACGAGCTTTCCTACCTCGGGAGCTGCCCCTGGGAAGAGGACCTCGCCTACGCCCGTGCCGTGTGCGACCGGCTCTCGGTACCCCTCGAGGCGGTGCCCCTCCAGCGCGACTACTTCGAGCGGGTCGTCGAGTACGCCCTCGCCGAGCTTCGCAAAGGGCGAACCCCGAGCCCCGACATCTTCTGCAATCAGCGCATCAAGTTCGGGGTCTTCGCCGA
>DAHVAK010000232.1 GCA_027314665.1 Spirochaetales bacterium | reverse complement strand
CGACCTCACCGCGCTCGGGGCAAGCGACGGCTTTCTCGAGCTCCCGCCTAGCTCGACCCGCTTTGCGCTGGGCACGGCGTGGCCGTTTTACCGCTGGTAGCCGCGCGCGGATCGAAGACGGCGGCGGACGCGGGGCGGCCTGCGCGGGGGGCGGCAGGCAGGGGCGAGTGACGCCGCCCGGGGCGCCGCAGGCGATAGACACGCCCGCGAAAAGCGCGACAGGATCAGCTTCAGGAGAACCACTATGAAAGAATACCTATCCCTGCTTGCGGACTACAACGCCCACGTGAACCGCGAGGTCTATGGAATCGTCGCGAAGCTCCCGGAGGCTGATCGGATGAAGGACGTCGGCTCCTTCCACAAGTCGCTTTTCGGAGTCCTCTCCCACATCTACGGCTCCGACTTAAGCTGGCTCCGTCGCTTCAACGAGTATGTCGGTCCCTTCAAGGCACTCGCCATCCCGGAGCTCGAGGGCCCGCTTCCGAAGCCGGGAGTGCCGGTCTTCGCGGATTTCGAAAGCCTGCGGGCGAAGCGTCCGGTCGTCGACGCGTCCATCAAGCAGTTCGTCGCCGAGATTTCCGAGCCGAGCCTCGCGAAGGTCTTTTCCTATACTAATCCTATGGGTCAGAGCTTCACGATCGCCTTCGGGCAGGGGCTCCTGCACTTCTTCAACCACCAGACCCACCACCGAGGCGCGGCCTCCGAGATCCTCGATGAGATGAAGGTCGCCAACGACTACAGCGGGATCGTCAACATGCTCAACGCCCCGGCGCGCGCGTAGGGTCGTCCGGCAGTCGCGGGCGCGTGCTACGGCGCAAGCTCGTAGCGCTTGCCGTAGGCGACGATCTCGACATCCGAAAAGCCCTGCTCGACGAGGTAGCCCTTGAGCGCGGCCTGGGCGGGAGGCTCCCCGTGCACCAGGAAGATGCGCTTCAGGCGCCGCTTGTCGAGCGGGGCAAGATACTCCGCCATCTCTCGGTAGTCGGCGTGGGCGCTGAAGGCGTCGATCTCCTCGACCTGCGCCTTCAGGTGAAAGAGGTCGTCGAGGATCCGCACCTCGGGCTCGCGGTTGGCGATCCTGCGCCCGAGGGTATTTTCGGCCATGTATCCGACGATGAGGATAGTGTTGCGGGGATCCCCCACGGTGTGGATGAGGTGGTGCTGGATGCGCCCCGCCTCGCACATCCCGTCGGCCGAGATGATGATTGCCGGCCCTTTCAGGGTGTTCAGCTCCTTTGACTCGGCGACGCTCGCCACGTAGTGCAGGGCATTGAAGCCGAAGGGGTTCTTGTGGTGGGCGACGAAGGCCCGGTTGGTCTCCTCGTCGTAGCACTCCGGATGGAGCTGGAAGATCGAGGTGGCGTTCGTGGCCATGGGGCTGTCGACGTAGATCGGAAGCGACGGGATGCGCTTGCGATCCTCGAGCAGGTGGAGGAGGTAGACGATCTCCTGGGTGCGCTCGATGGCGAAGGCGGGGATGACGATCTTTCCTCCGCGATCGGCGGTCGCCTTCACGATCGAGGCGAGCCGCTCGGATGCCCCTTGCGAGGATTCGTGGAGGCGGTCTCCGTAGGTGCTCTCGAGAACGAGGTAGTCGACATCCGGGACGGCTTCCGGATCGCGGATGATCGCCTTGTGCTTTCGCCCGAGATCCCCCGTAAAGGCGATCCGAAGCTCCGGCTCGCCCTTTCGCCGGACGCTCAGGTGCGCGATCGCCGATCCGAGGATGTGCCCCGCGTCGTAGAAGGTGAGCTCCGCCCCCTCGGCGACCGGGAGGCTCCGGCGGTAGGAGAGGGTGACGAACTGCTCCATGATGGAGGTGACGTCGCGCTCCGCAAAGAGGGGCTCCCACGTGAAGGGCTTCCCCTGCTTCGCGGCCTGCTTGCGCAGGTACTCCGCATCGCGCGCCTGGATCTTCGCGCTGTCCATCATGATGATCGCAGCAAGGTCGCGGGTGGCCGGCGTGGCGTAGATGTTGCCCCGGTAGCCCCCCTTCCCGATGACCGGGAGCAGGCCGCAGTGATCGTAGTGGGCGTGGGTGAGCACGACCGAGGCAAGCCCCGAGCCGTCCAGGCGGAACTCGCGGTTTTTCCGGTCCGATTCCCCGCGCTTGCCCTGAAAGGCCCCGCAATCGAAGAGGAGCCGCGCCCCGTCAACCTCGAGAAGGTGCTTCGAGCCGGTGACCTCCCCGGCCGCTCCGAGCGAAGAGAGGGTGATTGCCATGCCTCCCGTTGTACTCCTAGCGGCCTCCCTTGCACAACCGGGGGAAATGCTGTCGAATATCGAGGTGCTCGACGTCTACGGCATCGGCAACCTCCTGATCGACATCGTCGCCCGGGTGACCGACGAGGAGCTCTCCTCGCTCGCGCTGCACAAGGGGACGATGCATCTCACCGACGAAGCGGAGCGCTCGCGCCTCATCGAGTTCCTTCGAACCAAGGAGGTGAGCTACTCCTGCGGCGGGGATTGCCCCAACACGATGATCGCGCTCGCCTCCTTCGGGGTCGAGGCGGCGCTTGCCGGAAGGGTCGGCGATGACGAGTTCGGCGCGATCTACCTCAATCAGCTCCGCGAGCTTCCGATCCGCTCGGAGGTGAAGGTGGGCAAGGGGAGCACCGGATCGAGCATCATCCTCGTCTCTCCGGACTCCGAGCGCACGATGAACACCCACCTCGGCATCAATCGAACCTTCTGTTTCGCCGACGTTCGCCCCCAGGCGCTCGATGAGGCGCGCTTCCTCTACTTTACCGGCTATCTCTGGGACACCGATCTCCAGAAAGACGCCATCCTGCGAACCCTCGCCCTGGCGAAGGAGAGCGGCTGCACCATCGCCTTCGACGTCGCCGATCCCTTCGCGGTCAACCGCAACCGCGACGAGTTCCTGCGCATCATCGCGGACTTCGTGGACATCGCCTTCGCCAATCGGGAGGAGGCGCGGATTCTCTTCGGGACCGACGACGTGCGCATCGCCGTGGAGCGGATGGCCGAGATCACCCGAATTGCCGTGGTCAAGAACGGCCCGGCGGGCTCGCTGGTCATGGCGGGACGCAAGCAGCGGGGCGAGCGCCTTCGCGCCGATCCCCTTCCCGCGGACGAGCCCGGCACCCTCTGGACCATTCCGGTCTGCGACCAGGAGCCCATCGACACCACCGGGGCGGGGGACATGTACGCCGCAGGCTTCCTCTACGGGCTCGTCCGCGGGATGCCGCTCTTCAAGGCGGGGGTCTGCGCCTCCTACCTCGCCTCGCAGATCATCGTCCAGCGCGGCGCCCAGTTCACCCCCGAGCGGCGGGCGGAGGTCGCACAGATCATCCGCTCGGGGGGCTGGGACTACACCCGGTAGGCCTCCGCCGGGCGCCTATCCCTAACAGGTTGCTGACAAACTCAAGTGGTACCTGCCAAA
>DAHVAK010000224.1 GCA_027314665.1 Spirochaetales bacterium | reverse complement strand
CCCCGCGCCCGTGTGAAGACCACTTCCCCCACCCGCCCGTGAACCCCGCCGTGTGAGGCGCGCACTTGCCCCACACGGCGGGAAGATCGTAGATTCCGTGGCTATGAACCATCGCCTCACCTTGCCGAACCCCTTCGGCGGCTCCATCTGGTACCGGGATCGCACCACGAGCACCATGGACGACATCCGCGTCCTCATTCGAGGCGGCGAGCCCGAGGGCACCATCGCAGCCGCTGGCTTCCAGGAGGCCGGGCGGGGCCGCTTCGCGGACCGGTGCTGGGAGGCGGCTCCCGGCGAGGCGCTTCTCTTCACGCTCGCGCTGCGCGCGCCGAGGCCCCCCGCCGGCAACCCGCCCGCCTCCCCTCCCGGCGCGCCAAACGCCCTCCCGCCTGCGTCGCTGCGCGCGCCGAGCGCTCCCGACGCCCAAGGGCGGCCCGAGGGGAGACCGGCCCTCGCGCCCTCCCTCCGCCTCGCGCTGGGGGTCGCCCGCTACCTCGAGTCGCTCGGGCTCGCCCCGCGCATCAAGTGGCCCAATGACCTCCTCCTGGAGGAGCGGAAGGTATGCGGGATTCTCGTCGTGGGCTCCGGTGATTGGCTCTACTGCGGAATCGGGCTGAACCTGCGGCAATCGGGCTTTGCGGCGGGGCGTCGCCGCCCGGCGACCTCGCTTCTCCTCGCGGGCCGCAGCCTCGCACCGATGGAGGCCCTTGCCTGGCTGCTGCCGCATCTCCACGCGGCCTACCTCGATCGCGAGAACCGGGCTGCGGTGGAGCGCCGGCTCTGGGGAATGCACGAAGAGATTGAGCTGACGGTGCATCCGACCCTTCCGCCTCGCCGGGGAAGGGTCGCGGGCCTCGACGCCGAGGGCGCCCTGCTGCTCGAGACTCCGCAAGGAATCGTGCGCTGTGTGGCCGGCGAGTAGGGGCTCTCTCGGGTGGGCGCAGGATCGCGGGCAGAGCTGCACGCAATCGGGCGGCCGAGCTCTCTGGCTCGCGAGGGCTACGAGGCGGAGGCCTCCGCCATCTCCTCGATCGGACCCTCCGGCTCGGGGTTCCATTCCGAGGTGAAGTGGAAGCGGATCGACGGGTACTCCTCGATCATCCGATTCAACCACCAGGCGGTCTCGGCGAAAAAGACTGGACGCCCCTCGCGATCGTAGGCGATGTCCGAGGCCTTGATTCGGATGAACTCCTTCAAGGTGGCCGCATCCTCGGAGGTGATCCAACAGGCCTTCGCGTAGCCGAGGGGCTGGAAGCGGCACGACGCCCCGTACTCGTGGAGCAGGCGGTAGAGTATGACGTCGAACTGGAGCTCGCCGACCGTCCCGATGATTTTCCGTCTCCCGATCTCCTGGGTGAAGAGCTGAGCGAGCCCTTCCTCGGTCAACTCCTTGATCCCCTTCTCCAGCTGCTTCGAGCGCATGGCATCGGTGCTGATGAGCTCCTTGAAGATCTCCGGCGAGAAGCTGGGCACCCCGCGAAAGACGAGCTCTTCGCCCTCGGTGAGGGTGTCGCCGATCTTCAGATTGCCGCGGTCATAGAGCCCCACCACATCGCCCGGATAGGCCTCTTCGATGATGCTCTTTCGCTGCGCCATGAAGTTGTAGGGGGTCGAAAAGCGAATCTCCTTTCGCAGGCGAACGTGTCGAAACGACTTGTCGCGCTCGAACTTGCCCGAGCAGACCCGCAGGAAGGCGATCCGGTCGCGGTGGCGCGGATCGATGTTGGCGTGGATCTTGAAGACGAAGCCGCTAAACCTCTCCTCGGAGGGCTCCACCACCCGTCGATCGCTCTCCCGCGAGGTCGGCGGAGGGGCTATCTCGAGGAAGGTCTCGAGGAGCTCGCGGACTCCGAAGTTGTTGAGCGCGCTCCCGAAGAAGACCGGAGCCACCTTGCCGCTGAGGTAGTCGGCTTGGTCGAATCGATCGTAGACTCCCTCGACGAGGGCCACCTCTTCGCGGAGGGTCGCGGCGTCTCCGCCGAGGCGTTGGTCCAGGAGCGGATCGCTGAGATCCCGGACGTAGAGACGATCGTGCTCGATGACGGTCTTCCCCGGATTGAACAGGTAGAGGTTCCGCTCGTAGAGGTTGTAGACCCCTTTGAAGGCGGATCCCATGTTGATGGGCCAGGTCAGGGGGCGGACCGCGATGGAGAGCTTCTTCTCGAGCTCGTCCATGAGCTCGAAGGGGCGCTTGCCCTCGCTGTCGAGCTTGTTCACGAAGACGATGACCGGGGTGTTTCGCATCCGGCAGACGCCCATGAGCCTTTCGGTCTGCTCCTCTACCCCCTTCACGCAGTCGACCACGAGAATGACGCTGTCGACCGCTGTTAGGGTGCGGTAGGTGTCTTCGGCGAAGTCCTTATGGCCGGGGGTGTCGAGAATGTTGATGATCGTTCCCCGGTACTCGAGGGTCATGACCGAGGTTGCCACCGATATCCCTCGCTGCCGCTCGATCTCCATGAAATCGGAGGTGGCGCCGCGCTGAATCTTGTTCGATTTCACCGCCCCTGCCGTCTGGATTCCGCCCCCATACAGCAGCAGCTTCTCGGTCAGGGTGGTCTTCCCCGCGTCGGGATGGCTGATGATGGCGAAGGTTCGCCGCTTCTGGATCTCTTCGGAAATGCTCATCCTCTGCTCTCTTCGTGGACAATAAGGATAGGTCGCGCGTGAAGCGAGGCTCGCGGCCGGCGAAAAGCGGATCGCCGGCCGCCGACCGCCAAC
>DAHVAK010000218.1 GCA_027314665.1 Spirochaetales bacterium | reverse complement strand
ACAACCTCTTTCACTTCCTCAGGCTCCGGATGGACCCCCACGCCCAGAAGGAGATCCGCGACTACGCGAGGGTGCTCCACGAGATAGCGAGTCGGGTCTGCCCCGTGGCCTGCGAGGCCTTCGATGACCATATCCTCGGGGGCGTTCAGTTTTCGCGGCGGGAGATGGAGGATCTCAAGGCGCTGCTGGCGGGAGGAGAGGCGACCCTCACCGGTCGGGCGCTCGAGCGCTTCCAAGCGAAGCTGCGAGGGGAGCGACCCTTAAGCTGACCGGGGCGCTACTCGACGGGAAGGAAGCCTTCGCCGGAGGGCGAGAGGGTCATGATCGAGGGGAAGGGGCGCTTCGCGGCCTCCCGGATGGCCCCTTCGGTGAGCTTGAGCAGCTGCTCGAGCGACCAGCCGCGCCGATACTCCACGCAACCAATCGACACCGCCATCGGCTCCGGCCCCACAACCGTCGCGTGAAAGCGCTCGGCGAGGCGCCGCGCGAGGTGCAGGGCATCCTCGGTCCGGGAGTCAGGGAGGAGGATGACGAAGCCGGCGGCGCCGACCCGATAGGGCACATCGAGGTAGAGGCGAATCTCGCCCGCGATGATCTCCCCCATCGCCTTCAGTGCCGACTCAGCATAGCCCGGGCCGTACTCCTTCGACAGCTCGGAGAAGCGTCTGATGCTCAAGGCCAGAAACACAAAGGGCCGCTCGCCCGCGGGCTCCTCCCGCAGGAGCTCGGCCACCCGCTCGGTGAGCTCCTTGAGAAGGGCCATCCCCGTGATACGGTCCCGCCTTTCGCCGCCGGCCTCCCCGGCGCGCCCGGGCTCCTCATCGCTCGACTGCCCCGAGCCCGGACCGGCCTCCCGTGGGGAGAGCGGCGGGGAGGGACTCCGCCCGGAAGCCTGCCCCCTCGAGCCTCCCGCCCGCTCGGCCGCGGCGATGATCTCATAGGGGTTCTCCACGAGAACCCGATACTGGGGAACGCCCGGGCGCCCTAACTCGGTTCGGTAGAGGGGAGGCTGGGAGCCCGCGTAGTAGAAGCTGTCGGGGCTGGTGGTGAGGTAATCGAGGACGGCGAGGACGAGGCCTGCGTGGAAGATGAGGTTGATGTTCGAGACCCGCTTGCCGAGGAAGGGCTCCGGATTGACCCGCCTGCTCAACACGAGGCGAATCCGTTTGGAGAGGGAATCCTCGATCGCGAAGGCGAGATCGTCCCAGGGATTCTCGACGCTCTCCTCACGCTTGCTCTCGACGTCGGCAATCACGAGGTCGATCGTTTCCCGCAGCTCGCGCACCGTGTCCTGGAGTCGGGGAAGGTTCGAGCCGAAGCTCGGGAGGGTTCCCTTTGAGGGCCTGATCTTCAGCAGCGGCAGCAGGAAGCGGCGCTTCGTCCACAGCAGATCGGTCTCGAGCTTGTCGCCGTAGTCGGTCATGAGGAAGTCGCGGTTGCGCTCGAGCTGCCGGCACACCTCATCGAGGCTGTTGGCGTAGTTCTTTCCGATCACCTCATCGAGAAAGAGATGCCAGTTCGCGGTGAGCCCCTCGATCCTCTCGTTCATGGGGATCCTTTCGCCGTGCGCGTTGGTGAAGGTGCGGAACCGGATGGCCCGGAAGGCGTAGAACAGCTGCTGAAGCACAGCGATGAGCACGATCACCTGCTGGAGGGGATCCTCCGGAGGAATAAGCTCCACCCCGTGCGGGAAGCTGAAAAGAGGTTGGAAATAGGGGTAAAGGTCCGGGAAGTCGGAAAGCCGTTCGAAGCCGGCGCGCGGAAAGAGCTGGGCGAGAAACTCGAGCCCGCGCACGACGGGCTCGGGGATAGGCTTGGGCATGCGTCCCGCCTCGCTCGCCGCCTCCAGGGAGCTCGGCTTCGCGGATGGAGGCTCAGCCGTTGTTCCGGCAGGCTCGACGTGGGAAAGCTCCTTGGGCGGAACGATCTGCTCCTCCGCAAGGGCAAGAAAGGCGAGGACGGCCCCCCGCTGCACGCGGAAAAACTCAGGATAGGGCGAATAGCGGACCGCTGCGAGCTTCATGAGGAGGGGATAGCACCGCTCCTTCAGCCGTCGAAAGACCGGGACGAGGGCGTCGCGCGCGGCGGCGTACCGTAGACGCACCTTTGCCGCATCCGGGGACTGCTTCGGAAGCGCCAGAAGGTCAAGATCGTGAAGGTGCTTGAGCGCCATGGCGAGGTGGTAGGACGGATCGAGATCTCCGAGGCGGACGAGCGGGATGAAGACCAGGACGCAGAGCTGCCGGCAATCCGCGAAGGTCACCCCCCGCGGATCGCGCTGGAGCCGCGCAAGCTCCCGGCTTATCCCCTCGATGTCCCAGTCTCGGATGACGGCGAGGATCTCTTGAAAATAGGGGATCCGCAGCTGATAGGCGGAATTCTTTGCGTTGCGCGAGAGGAGCTCGCGAACTGCAAGGACGAGACCCTCGATGGGGGCGAAGACGACCTTGTCGCTCGTGCGCACGAACTCTGGGCTGGCGAAGTCCTCCACCGGCCCGAAGATCGCGAAGAGGGATGCCACCGCCCCCAACAGGGTCTTCAGCCGATGCTCCGCGCGCGCCGCCGCGAAGCTCATCTTGACCAGATCCACGTAGCCGGGTCGGACCGGGGCTCCCGTCGCCTTGCGCGGCCTCTCGCCTTCCGCCCCTTCCTGTTCAAGCGGAAAACCGGAGGCCGGCGGAGCCGACTCGCGCGGGGCTCCCCCTCCAACCGCCTCAAAACGATCCCCGCGCCGCCGATTGAGGTCCGAGAGCTTTCGGTAGCCGGTCTCGACCTTGTTCTCGGCGCGCTCGACGCCGATCTGGCCGCCGAGGCGCTTGGCCATTCGGCGCGCCTCCTCCGGCGTCAGCTTTCCGAGATGCTCACGGGTTCGCTGAAGCTCCCCGGGACTGTACCGTTTGGGAGGGCGACCGGCCATTCCTTCCACCGCCTCACGCTGCCTATGATTATACTCATCGTCAGCTTTCGTGAATACACGGGTCGATGCGGCGAAGGCGCTCTCGCTGTCGCGCCCCCTAGAACGGGTGGATGATGCGAGCGGCCGGGTAGATCTGGGGGATCAACCCGATGGACGCGAGGCTCCGAATGGAGCTCTCGTAGGCCGAAGGATCGATGGAGCCGTAGACCCCCGTCGGGGATCGGAAGAGACTGACCGTTGCGGCAAGCGAGGCCGCGAGGAAGGGCTGTTCGCTGCGCTCCGGAGAATCCAGATAGCTCATTGCGATGTCGAGGGCTTCCTTGGGATGCTCGACGGTGTAGGAGGTCGCCTTTCGCGTCGCGGCAATGAAGCGGCGGAGGAGATCCCCCCGTTCAGCGATGATGGCCCGCGAGGTGATGAGGGAGGAGCCGACCATGTCCGAGAAATCCCGCACCTCCCAATCCTTGATTGGAACCCCCATCTCTCGGAGCTTCACGGTCTCGTTGGTAAGGAAGCAAACCGCGCCCGCGACCCGGTTGCTCAGCAGGGAGGGTATCTGGCTGTAGCCGATCCGCTCGACGGTCACCTTCCCGTCCAGGTGAAAATGGTTGAGGAAGAGCATGAGACCGATGTAGCTCGAACCGTAGAGCTCCGGGGTGCCGATCTTCTTTCCGATGAAGTCCTGCGGAGAGCTGATCTTGTCGGCCTTGGCGACGATTGCGATCGGGTCGCTCTGGTAGTATTGGTAAATGGCCTGGAGCCCAATCCCCTTCGATCCGGCGATGATGAGCTGGTCGGAGTCCGACAGTCCGACATCGATTCGCTTCAGGGCGAGAAGCGAGAAGATGTCGATTCCGAACCCATACTGGATCTGCAGGTCGATCCCCTCCTCCCGATAGAAGCCCTTGCTGATACCGACGTAGAGCGGAGTGAACTGGATGTTGGGGATGTAGCCGATGGCAAGTCGCACTGTGGAAAGCGGCTGTCCGTAGGCGTCCGCGGGCAGAAGCGCGGCGGCGGCTATGAAAATCATCGCCGCGGCAAGGAGCGCGGGCAGCCTCCCTCGGCGAAGGTGCGAATGGACGGAAGGGCGCTGTTGTCTCACGTTTATCCTCGGAAACTGCTGCGGCCGCCTTGGCGGCCAATCGATGGGAACCTTCGCCTTCGATTCACGAGGGCGAACACCCCCGTGGCGACGGCGAAGTAGAACAGCCCGAGCAGGCTGAGCCAGAGAAGCCCGACGAACATCAGAGACATGTCGAAGTTGGCTTTCGCCTCGTTGACGAGCGAGCCGAGTCCGCTGTGGCCGGAGACGAACTCGCCGACAACCGCCCCGATCACTGAGAGGGTTATGGAGACCTTGATCCCGCTCGCGATGACCGGCATGGCAGCCGGGAGCTCAAACTTCGTGAAGGCCTTCAGGCGCGAGGGACGATAGAAGGTGACGATCACCCGCGTCCGCTCCGACGCCAACGCGATGGCCGAGACGTTGTTGATCAGCATCGGGAAGAACATGACGATGACGCAGGTGATGATCTTGGGGGTCATCCCGAAGCCGAACCACAGCACGAGGAAGGGGGCAAGGGCGACTGAGGGGATCGTGTTGAGCGTGATGAGGTAGGGCATGACCAGGTTGAACACGACCCGCGATTTGGCGATGGCGTACCCGAGAACGATGGTGATGCCAAAGGCGATCACGAAGCCGAGGGCGGACTCGTAGAGCGTGGCCTCGAGATCCGGAAGGATCGATCCATCCGCAAGGGTGGAGAAAAAGCGCTGGAGAATTGTCCCCGGCAGCGGGAAGACGAAATCAGGGACCTGGAGTCGCACCTTCAGGAAGGTGACGAGGTAGAAGAGGGCCACAAGCTCGACCGGAATGAGAAAGAGATTGTAGCGCCGGCGCAGCTGATCTCCGGCTCGCGCAACGAGGCTCCGGCGAAGGCTCTCGGCCTCCTGCGGCTCGCGCGGACGGGCGAGGCGGGCCGCGCGGGTGATCTTCATGCCGCCCGGGGAGCGCCTCAGCGCGCCCTCCTGTTCGGCGATCTCCTGGGTATTGTTCCACAGGGTCTTGGCCGTCGCGCGGATGGCGCTGTTCGCCGTGAGCTCGGAGGGGGAAAGGGAGAACTGCTCGCGCGCGCCCTCGCCCTCCCGCGGGATGGTCTCCACCTCCAGAAGCCGGGCCGGCGCGCCGGAGAGGACGTAGACCCGATCCGAAAGAAAGCAGGCCTCCTCCACGGAGTGGGTGACAAAGACGACGGTCTGCTGCGTCCGTGCCCAAATGCCTATGAGCTCCTCTTGGAGAACAGA
>DAHVAK010000217.1 GCA_027314665.1 Spirochaetales bacterium | reverse complement strand
GCGCGGGGCGGCCGCGGGATCGGACGAGGCGGGCGGCGGAACGGGCAGGGGCTTACGTGGGAAAGGGACGCCGGGCGGTCGTGAGATCGTCCGCCCGACAAAGCAGATCGGAGGTTGCCGTCGATCGAGGCAGGCATCACCTGCCGGCAGGCGCGTAGCCGCGCTCGCCGGGCATCGGCCAGTGGGGATCGCTCGTGACGAAGACCTCGCTCTTCGGAACCCATCCCGTGGCGAATCGGCGTCGGACGAAGACCTCGTACCATGAGCCGGATACGTCGACCGGCAGCAGAACGGTCCCCGGACCGAGGGTCCACAGAACCGCCGAGTCCTCGCTTGGCGCGCGGCGCACCGCGACTCCCTGGGCTCCGGCCGCAACCCAGGGCAGCTCGAGCGGGCGCAGGGCTGCCACATCATGCCGGTTGAGGGAAGCGAAGTAGCTCTCGAGCCCGGTGAGGATGATGTCTGCCCAGAAGTCAGGCCGCCGGGTAAGAAGCGCGCGATCGACGGAGTTCGAGATGAAACCGAGCTCGATGATGACCGCCGGGGTGTAGGGGCTTATCGCATGCACGAAGCGCCGATTGTTGAAGGCGAAGTAGCCGTGCATGTTGACCGTAATCCCGTCGGTGTCCTCGACGAGGTTCGCCTCCCGCGAGAACGCGCTCCTCAAGCTTGCGGCGAGCGCCCGACTGTCGGGGCTCGCGCGCCACGGAGAGGAGAGCTTCCACCCGCGCCGGGCGAGATCCCCGTCGGTCGAGTCGGCGTGAATTGCGACGAAGGCATCGGCCCGCAGCTCGGGGGGGACGGTGGCGGGCACCAGCATGACCGTCCAGCCGAGCGCCTCCATCTTCATGACGAGCGCGTTGGCGACGGCTTTGTTGATGTCCACCTCGCGGACCGATCCGTAGACCGCGCCGGTGTTGTCGCGAAGGCGAGCAAGCTCGCTCGGAAGCTGGGCTATCTCCCAGTGGCCGGGCTGGACCGCCACCACCCACGGGCCGTGCAGGGGCTGGATCCCGGCTTTCACGGCAAGGGCGGGCGGCTGCCCCGTGCGAACGGTTGCAAGCTGCGGCTCGTTGAGGGCCCACAGCCCGATCGCCACCACCGAGATGAGGCCGGCCCCCGCGGCCACTGCAATCAACCAGATCCGAACTCTTCGGCGAGCTGACACCTTCGAAGAACCTCCTCGACCGCCCTGGAGAGGCGGACCCGCGGGTCTCTCCCGGAGGCTCAGTGTGTATTGATGTGAGTGCGGCTGTACAGAGAGCGAAACTGCTTGGGGGTAAGACCGGTCAGGCGCTTGAACATGCGCCGAAAGTAGCCGGGGTCGGTGTAGCCGCAGGCGAAGGCAATCTCATTGATGTTCTTTCGGCCCTCGCTGCGCAGAAGCGCGCGCGCGCTGGCGATCCGCTTGAGGTGGAGGGCGTCCAGGATGGAGATTCCCGCGTGGCGCCGGTACACCCGCTCGAGGTAGTCGGAGTTGTAGAGCAGATCGCGGGCAATCGAGGAGGTGGTAATCGGCCTGCGGTAGTTCTCGTCGATGTAGGTTTGGATGAGCCCGGCAAGCGAGGAGCCCTGCTGCGGGGAGACTGGGATAGGCCCGACCGGCTCGCCTGCCTCGCAGAGCATCAGGGTAACGAGATGCGCGGCGATCAGGGGATCGAGGGTGCCCGATTCCTGATCCGAAATGAACCGGCAGAACAGCTCCGTGAGGAACTCCGGATCGGAAACGGTCGCTATCTTCGGTATGCGAATTGGCGAGTCCCCCGGCACGCGGTCGAGAATCTGGAAGTGGACCCAGTAGAAGTTGGCGTCGGGGGCGAAGGGGGCGCTGCCTCCGTGGCGTCGGCCTGGATAGAGAAGCAGGGTCTGGTTGCACTCGAGGTGATAGTTCATCTCGCCCTCGAACATGTCGAGGAAGCCCTGGGTGACGAAGATGAGCTCGTAGGAATCGATCACGCGCGTCGCATGGGTTCCGTAGCCGGGGGAAACAAATAGCCCGCTGTTGTAGGCCTCGACTGCGCTTGTGAGGTCGAATCTCAAGGTCCCGGATTCGGTCATGTTCGCGTGGCAGCCTCGACCCGGTAACGGTTGGGAGTCATGCTGGTCACCCGCTTGAAGACCCTGCGGAAGTAGCTGGTGTCGTTGTAGCCGCAGAGAGCCGCGATCTCGGCGATGCGGGACTCGCGCCTCAGGAGCAGCTGGGCCCGCGCCTCGCGAATCCGCCGCCGATGGATAGCCTCGCGGATCGAGATTCCGCGCTCCTGCCGATACGCGCGCTCGAGGTAGTCCGGATTGTAGCGCAGCTCGCGCGCGATCTCGACGGTTCCGATCGGTCGGCGATAGTGGGCAGCGATGCAGGCGTCCACGCGCGAGGCGATGATCTCAAGCCCGGGCTCCAGGTCGTTCGCTAGCTCTTTCGACTCGGCCGAGCGGGTAAGCTCATAGAGGGCAAGCACGACGAGATTGTAGAGGGTGAGGTGCGACCGATAGGCGCGTCGGTCGACGGCGAGGTAGCGGCGCAGGAGATCCGTCAGCCGCTCGGGGGGGTGAACCACCGCGTGCTCCGGCACCTCAAGCGGGTGAGGGCATCCCGCGCAGCCGCGGCCGAAGAGACGAAACTGAAGGTGGTAGTACTCGACCTCGTTGTGATTGACGAGGGCGATTTTCTCTCCGGTTCCGCCGCGGACAAGCAGCGCCTCTCCCGCTTCCAGCCTGCAGCTCGCAGCTCTCCATCGAACCTGAAGGGAGCCACGGGTCACGAAAAACAGGCAGTAGGCGCCCTTCGGCTGAACATATCGGCAATCGGACAGATCAGAGACGACGCAACGGGCGTCGACCGGTTCGAACGGACAAGCCAGCGAAACGCTCAACCCGTTCTCCATAGAACTTCACTCTCCCTTTCTACACCCGCCGCGTCATCGCGAGCGTCGCCCAGCCCGCGAGCGTCACTCGCGAATCCACACCGCCATTTCGCCCGCGCCCCGGTTGGCCCACGCGTAGTAGGGAATGAACAGCAGCTTCCTGGGCGCGAGAGGCTGGCTCTCGCCGCGCTCCCCGGCGCTTCGATAGAGGCTCCCTCCGGGTTCTTCAGAGCCGTCCCAACCGCGCCCCTCCGCACCAATGGCAACAATACCACCAAACAAATCGGATCGGAAGACCTCTCGCAGCTCCGCCTGCGGGGCCAAGGTGACGGTCTGGAGATTCGGGCCGCTGTCGGCTTCCTCGAGACAGTAGACGATCGGGCCGCGCTGAATCGCGACCTTGCCCCAATCGGCTCGCACGCGGGGATCCGCGTGGACGCGCATCGCTCGCATGGGAAGCTGCAGCTCCAAACGCTCGCCGGGCTGCCAAGTTCGGCGCACGTGGGCGTAGCCGTTTCGGTTCAAGCCGGCGAGGTCGAGCTTCTTGCCGGACAGCTTCATGGAGGGCTCGGGGCACCAAGCCGGCATCCTCACCGCGAGGGTGAAATTGGCGGGGGTGGCCCCGGTGTACTCGAAGACAACCGAATCGGCCCAAGGATAGTCGGTGGTCTGCCGAATCGAGATCTCTCTGCCGCCGACGCTGGTCGTGAGGCTCCCGCTGTGGAAGAGGTCCGCGTAGAGCGTCTGCCCGTCGACATGATAGAGGTACTCGCCCAGCGAGGCCAGCAGGCGGGCCACGTTCGGGGGGCAGCAGGCGCAGCCGTACCAGGGCTGTCGGCGATACTTGACGTGTGCGAAGTTCGCGTTCTTGTCGCACGCCTCCGGGTGCACCTCGAGCGGATTTACGTAGAAGTAGCTGTGGCCGTCAAGGGCAAGCCCGCTGATGATGCCGTTGTAGAGGGTTCGCTCCATCACGTCCGCGTAGCGAGCGTCGTGGTGAAGGTTTGCCATCCGGTTGGAGAAGAAGAACAGCCCGATTGCGGCGCAGGTCTCGGTGTAGGCGGTGTCGTTGGGCAGATCGTAGTCGAAGGTGAAGGCCTCGTGGTAGGCCTGCGAGCCGATCCCCCCCGTGATGTACATCCGCCTGCTCGTCGCGCTCTCCCAGAGCCGGTCGCACGCCTCGGCGAGCGCCGCGTCGCCGGTCTCGAGCGCGATGTCTGCGGCGGCGATGCAGAGATACATGGCCCGCACGGCATGTCCCACCGCGTCGGTCTGCTCTCGAAGCGGTTTGTGGGCCTGGAAGTAGTCCAGCTCGCGGATCCCCCAGAGCGCCCGATAGTCGGGAGCCGCCGCCTCCTGCTCGAAATAGTTCGGGGAGCGACCCCGCTCGTCCACGAAGTACTTCGCAAGGGCAAGGTAGCGCTTCTCGCCGGTAATGCGGTAGAGCTTCACGAGCGCAAGCTCGACCTCCTCGTGCCCGGGATAGCCGCGTACCTTCCCTTCAGCAATTCCGAATCGGGAGTCGATGTGGTCGGCGAGCTTCGTCACCACATCCAGGATCTTCCGATTCTTCGTGGTGCGGTAGACGGCTACCCCCGCCTCGATGAGATGGCCGGCGCTGTACAGCTCGTGAGCCTCCCGGAGGTTCTTCCATCGTCGATCGGGCTCTTTCACGATGAAATAGCTGTTCAGGTAGCCGTCGGGTTGTTGGGCTGCGGCGAGCACTTCAATCGCCTCCTCCGCCCATTGGCCGATCTGATCGTTCCCCGGGGCGCTCTCGCCCAGAGCATGGCCGGCAGCCTCCAACCACTTGGACACGTCGCTGTCTTGGAAAACCATGCCCTCGAACTCGCCGCGGCTCTTTCCGGCCGCGATCCGGAGGTTTTCCATCGAGTGGCTCTTGGGAGCCCCCGGAATCTGATCGTTCAGGGCCTTCCATTGGAAGGGAATCACCTCCCGGCGCACCAAATCTTGATAGGCTCGCCAGAAGCCGCCCTCAATCGAGGCACGAAGATATTGCCAGCTCACTCGCTTACTCCTGATTCTCTCTTGCGATCATGATGCACCTCCGATTCACGGCGCGCCAAGTCGAGGATTTCGGAGAAAATAGGGACAAATCCGACGCTCGGCCTGCTCCTGACCTACGCTACGGTGCTCCTCCTTTGGTGTCAATATCCGTTATGTCGATATGTACCCATTTCACGCTCCAAAGCAGTTGCCGAATATCAACGATTGTGATAGAAAAAAGAGTGAAAAGGGAGACGGCGCATCATGAATGATGACACGATACTCGTCATCGATCCCCGGACCGACATCGCGGTGCTCAAGGGGCTTGCCTCGGAAGTTCGCATCAAGATTCTCGAGCTGATCCTTCACGAGGGCAAGAATGTCAACGAGATCGCCGAGGCTCTCAAGCTCCCGCAGTCGACCATTGCCACCAACATCATCATTCTCGAAAAGGCGGGATTGCTGCGCACCGAGACCGCGAAGGGAAGGAAGGGCACCCAGAAGCTGTGTCATCCGGTCTACCGCGAAATGGTCATTCGCTTCCCGAACAACTCGAGGGGCAAGCGCGACGACACCATCGAGGTCGAGATGCCCATCGGCCTCTACACGAACTACGAGGTCTCCGCCCCCTGCGGGCTCTGCTCGACGGAGGGAATCATCGGCTTTCTCGACGTCCCTAGCTACTTCCTCGATCCGGGTCGGGTGAAGGCAGGGCTGCTCTGGTTCGAGAAGGGCTACGTCGAGTACAAGTTCCCGAACAACAGCCTCTACAAGGAGCGGATGCTGCGAAAGCTGGAGATCAGCGCGGAGCTCAGCTCCGAGACGCCCGGAACCAACGGGAACTGGCCATCGGACGTCACGCTCTGGGTCAACGACGTCGAGGTCGGGCATTGGACCTCACCCGGGGATTTCGGGGATCGCCGAGGGAAGCTCACCCCTGATTGGTGGAAGCTCGAGGGGTCCCAGTACGGGCTGCTGAAGAACTGGAGCGTGACCGAGGAAGGATCCTTCGTGGACGGGGTCTCCACCTCGGACACCAAGCTCCTGGATCTTGCGATCCCCGACCACCATTCGATCCGCGTGCGCTTGGGGATCAAGGAAAATGCCGAAAACCGAGGAGGCCTCAACATCTTCGGGCGGGGCTTCGGCAACTACGATCAGGACATTGTCCTGCGCCTCTACTTCTGAATCGCGCGGGCCCATGTCGGGATTGTCCTCTTTTTATTCGAAGGATTCTCCTGTCGGCGGCAACTTCGGGAACCTATAATCGTCTCATTTGGAGCCAAGACAACCGGCTCCAAGGAGAGACCAGATGATCAAACGATTTCGTTCAAAGCTTTTCGGGCCGCACCAGGCCCCCTCCTCCCAAAGGTTTGCCGAGACGACGCGCACGGCGCTGAAGCTCGTGGTAGCCGCCGCCTCCATCGGTTTTTTAGTGGTAGCGTGCAGCTCTAAGCCGAAGTCGATCGCCGACCTCGTCAATAGCAAGAGCTTCGGTGAGAATGCCACCGGCACCGTGCACTTCTGGGCACGCGCCGCAACCTCGACGGTCGCCCGCGAGATGGTCAAGGAGTTCAATGCTTCCCACCCGAAGCTGAAGGTGGTTCTCACCGAGAACCAGCCGAACGAGGCGGTGACGCAGCTCGCTACCGCGCTCCGCGCCGGCTCGCCCCCGGACGTGATCGGTCTCAACGACATCAACATGCCGATCTTCACCCGCAAGGCGCAGTTCGTCGACCTGACGACGCCGATCGACGCCCTTTCCTACAAGGACGCCTTGAGCCCCGGCCACCTGAATCTCGCGAAGTACGACGGGAAGCTCTACGGCGTGCCCTATCTCGCGGATCTTTCGATGCTCTGGTACAACAAGGCGCTCTTCAAGAAGGCGGGGCTCGACCCGAACCAGGCTCCGGCCAGCTTCGCCGATATGCTCCACGACGCGCAGGCGGTCCAGAAGACGGGAGGAAGCGGAGTCTACGGCTTCTCCTTTGCGGGAGACTGCCAGGGCTGCCTCGGCTTTACGATGCTCCCCGACGTCTGGGCGACCGGGACCCATCTGATCAACGGCGAGATCGGCTCGGAGACCGCCAACATCGAGGGGAACAAGCCGCTTGAGCAGCTCCTGACCCTCTACAAGGACGTCTGGCAACAGCACCTGGCCCCGAAGGCGGACCTGACGCAGAACGGCTCGACCTGGGGCAAGGACTTCCTCGCCGGCGACGTAGGGGTCTTCCCGGGCGGCTACGCGGTCGTGGTCAACAACCTGAAGGGGGCCAAGGTCTCGCGCTCGGAGCTCGGCGCCGCGCCGCTTCCCGGCCCGGATGGGGGCTACAGCACCTTCGACGGCGGCGACGACTTCGGCATTCCGACCGGCGCCAAGAACGCTTCGGGAGCCTGGGAGTTCATCAAGTTTGTGCTGGCGAAGCACCAGCAGCTTAAGTACCCCTCGCTCGGCTTCACCCCGATTCGCACCGACGTCCTTGACGCGCAGTATCTGAAGGATCATCCCTTCGACGCGGTCGTTCTCCGCGCGCTGAAGCACGGCTATGCGCCTCCGACTACCGCCTACAACAGCCTCTTCAATCAGCCGAACGGCCCCTGGTTCGCAATGTTTCGGGAGTCCGTCTACAACGGCAACGTGAAAGCGGCAATGAAGACGGCCCAAC
>DAHVAK010000214.1 GCA_027314665.1 Spirochaetales bacterium | reverse complement strand
GATCGAGGGTCGTCTGCGACGCCCTCATCCTCGACGAGCGCTCCGCAACCAACACCTACCCCTATATGGAGATCGATTCCGACGACGTGTCGATCGAGCACGAGGCGCGGGTGAGCAAGATCAGCGAGGAGCAGCTCTTCTACCTCATGAGCCGGGGGATGAGCGAGGCCGAGGCCTCCATGATGATCGTGAACGGCTTTCTCGACCCGCTCGTGAAGCAGCTCCCGATGGAGTATGCGGTGGAGCTCAACCGCCTCATCGAGCTCGAGATGGAGGGGTCGGTCGGCTAAGGGGCCGAGACCCTTCGGCCAATCCGCGCACGGTCCCCTCGGCGCGCTCGCGCCGAAGCGCACGGGGCTGCGCTCGCGCTTTGGAGCGAGTCCCGAACCGGGGCATTCATGGCAGGAGCAAGTACACGATGAGCACGAACGCACAGGGATTGTCCCACGCCGCGACGCTGTGGACGGACCGAAACGAACCAGAATGGATGGCGGCCCTGCGCCGCAAGGCCTTCGAGGAGTTTTCTCACTCCGCATGGCCCACCCCCCAGGAAGAGGAGTGGCGCCGCACCGACATCACCGCTCTCGATTTCAGCAAGTACAAGCTGATCGCGGCGGGGCAGGAGGCGGGCGACGGCGTCGAAGCCGGCACTCGAACCGCCGGATCAGAAACGGCGGAGAGCGGGCTCATCCGGTTCCAGGGCGGTCAATGCCTGCTCGCGCGCATCGATCCGGCCCTCGCGGCAAGAGGGGTGCGATTCCTCTCTCTGACGGAGGCCATCAAGGATCGAAGCCCGGGCGTCGAGGAGAGCTTCAAGGACGCGGTTGCGCGGAGCGTGAACCGTTTTCAGAGCTGGCACTACAGCCAGTGGAGCCACGGCGCCTTCCTGTACGTGCCGCCGTTTCTCGAGATGAAGGATCCCTTCTTCGTCGATTTCGTCGAGACCGGCTCGGATGCCTTCAGCGCCCCGCACCTGATCGTGGTGCTGGATAAGGGGGCGCGGGCCGTCGTGATCGAGCGAATACAAGGGGGCGATGAGGGGGAGCTTCTCTGCAACGAGGGTGCAGACCTCAAGGTGGGGGACGGGGGCGGGCTCGAGTTCGTTCGGGTGCAGGACCTGAATCTGAAGAGCCGCTACTTCAACAACTCCTCGGTCGCCGTGGCGCGGGATGGGAGCCTCAAGCACTTCGAGGTCGCGTTCGGCTCGCGCCTGCACAAGAGCCGGCTCGACTGCTCCATCAACGGACCGGGTGGCGAGGTTCATCTCAACGGTATATACTTCGCCCACAAAAGACAGCACATGGACATCGGTACGATTCAGCGGCACAACGCGCCCAACGCGAACAGCCGGGCCTACTACAAGGGGGCGGTGCGCGACAAGGCAAAGACCGTCTATCAAGGGCTCATCGAGGTGGGGATCGGGGCCTCGCAGACCGACGCCTACCTCAAGAACAAGAACCTGCTCCTGAACGACGGCGCCCGCAGCGACTCGATCCCGATGCTGAAGATCAACAACAACGATGTAAAGTGCAGTCACGGATCGACGACGGGGAAGTTGAACGAGGAGGAGCTGTTCTACCTGCTGTCTCGGGGCTTCCCGCGCACGGAAGCGGAGAGGCTCCTCATCGCAGCCTTTTTCGAGGATGCGATGGAGTCGGCCCACGACGCGATCAAGGAAGAGGTCCGGAGCGCGATTCTGGAGAGAGTGGGCGGGACGACCACCGTCTAGTATGGGTTGGGTCAGGGTCTGCGCCGAGTGGGAGATGAAGAGCGTCCGGCGCTTCGATCACGCCGAGCGATCCTTCGCGCTCTTTCGGCTGCCGGACGGGATCTATGCCCTCGACGACATCTGCTCGCACGAGTATTCCCGCCTTTCCGAGGGGGAGCTCTGGCGAGGGCAGGTGATGTGTCCCAAACACGGTTCTCGCTTTGACATCAAGACCGGGAAGGTGGAGGGGCTGCCCGCAACGCGCCCAGTTCATACCTATCCGGTCAAGGTCGAGGGAGAGTTGGTCTACATCGAGATAGAGGACGAAGAATGGTAAAGGGAACTCAGGCGGCGCAGTTGGGCGCATCGGGGCCGGCACCCGCAGGGGCACTCCTGACGAGCGAACGGCGCATCAGCGGGCGGAGGATTGCGGAGATTCGAGGCGACTTTCCCGCCCTCAAGCGGATGGTCAGCCGCGACGGGCGCGAGAGCAGGGTGGTCTACCTCGACAACGCGGCAACCACCCAGAAGCCGCAAGTGGTTCTCGACGCCATGAACGACTACTATGAGCGAAGCAACGCGAACGTCCACCGCGCTCTCTACACGATGGGTGAGGAGTCCACCGCCGCCTACGAAGCGACCCGCAGAAAGATCCAGCGTTTCGTCAACGCCGCGCGGCCGAGCGAGATTGTCTATACCTCAGGGACGACCGCGTCCATCAACCTCGTCGCCTACTCATGGGGGAGAACCTTTCTGAAGGAGGGCGATGAGATTCTCCTCACCGAGATGGAGCATCACTCGAATCTCATCCCTTGGCAGCTCGTCGCGAAGGAGCGCGGCTGCTCCTTGCGCTTTCTTCCGGTGGAGGATGACGGAACCGTCGACCTCGACCGGCTGCCCCTACTGTGGAGCGAGCGCACCAAGCTCGTCGCGATTGTCCACATGTCGAACGTCCTTGGAACCATCAACGACGTGAAAAGGGTTATCGAGTTTGCCCATGAGCGAGGCGCCCCGGTGATCGTGGATGGGGCCCAGAGCGTCCCCCATCTTCCGATCGACGTCCAGGCGCTCGACTGCGACTTTCTCGCCTTTTCGGGCCACAAGATGTGCGGCCCGACCGGGATCGGGATCCTCTACGGGAAGGAGGCGCTCCTTTCGAAGATGCCTCCCTTCCTCGGCGGAGGAGAGATGATCGAGGCCGTCTGGCTCGACCACGCCACCTGGAACGAGCTTCCCTACAAGTTCGAGGCGGGAACCCCGCCGATCGCGGAGTCGGTCGGTCTGGGGGCGGCGGTTGACTACCTCTCCTCGCTCACGATGGAGGGGATCCGCGCCTACGAGGAGGAGCTGACCGGCTATGCCCTGCGGCGCCTCGACACGGTTCCCGGGCTTTCCCTCTACGGGAGAGCCGCCGCTCGGGGCGCGGTGTTCTCGTTCAATATCGCAGGTGTCCATCCCCACGATCTCGCGCAGTTTCTCGATCGGGAGGGGGTCTGCGTGCGCTCGGGCCACCACTGCGCCCATCCCCTGATGCGCAAGCTCGATGTCCCGGCAACCGCCCGCGCGAGCTTCTCGTTCTACAACACCGCGGAGGAGGTCGACCTCCTCGTCGACGCGCTCGCAAAGGCGAGGGAGTTTTTTTCCTAGCATGGCCTTTGAAGACCTCTACCAGGAGATCATTCTCGATCACTACCGCCATCCCCGCAACTTCGCCGTCCTCGACGAGGTGAGCGACGAGAATATCCATGAGAATCCGACCTGCGGGGACTCGATAAAGCTCGACATCCGGCTCGGGGAAGATGGTCGCATCGAGAGCGTCCGCTTCAACGGGCGAGGATGCGCGATCAGCGTCGCATCCGCCTCGATGATGACCGAGCAGCTTGCGGGTCTCACGATCAAGGAGGCTCTCGCGAAGATCTCCTCCTTCGTCAGGATTCTCCGCGGGGAGGGCGACGCCTCGCAGCTTGCCGAATGGGGAGACCTTGTGGCGCTCGAAGGTGTCGTCAAGTACCCGATCCGCGTCAAGTGCGCGACGCTGGCGTGGCATGCGGCGAGCGATCTTCTGGTCTCCAAGTCGAGAGGAGCGAGTTGAGGTTCTCCGATAGTCCCTGCGCCAGCTGCTGAATGTAGGGCTCTTTCAGGAGCTCGAAGTGGCGGCATGGTATGAAACGGCAGTCCAGCCCCCGAAGCGCAAGTCTGCGCCAACGCTCAATCTCATCGGCCATGTCCGAGCCCTTGCTCGCCCAGAAGAGCATCACCTTTCCGTCGAAGGGCTCTGCGACGTACTGGTGGTAGGCGCGCGTGTGGAGGTATTTTAAGAGCTTCAGGTTGCGGCTGCGGCTCCGTAGGGGCGAGCGCCCACGGTCGAAGAGACGAACGAGCCTGTCGAGATGATAGCGAGCCTCAATTGCCGCTTTCATCTGAAGGGTGTACAGGAGCCTTCGCCTGCGCAGGTAGTAGAGGATGCGCTGCGGGTAGTAGAACAGGAGCTTGCGGGCTCCCGAGTGACTCCGCTGCC
This sequence comes from Spirochaetales bacterium, assembly GCA_027314665.1. Taxonomy (GTDB): domain Bacteria; phylum Spirochaetota; class Spirochaetia; order DAHUYW01; family DAHUYW01; genus DAHUYW01. The sequence continues at coordinate 4,949 of DAHVAK010000214.1, read as the reverse complement.
GCTCCCGCTCGAGGGGCGCCTCCTTGGAATCCATGATGGCAAGCAGAGAGATCTCCTCCCCGGCAGCGCGCAGCTGGCGCGCCATCTCGAAGGCGACATAGCCGCCGAAGCAGCGCCCGGCGATGCTGTAGGGGCCGTGAGGCTGGACCGCGCGAAGCTCCGCGACGTAGTGGCCTGCCATCTCCTCGATGGTGCGGTGAGGGGCCTCCCGGTCTTCGATCCCCCGAGGCTCAAAGGCGTAGAGGGGCTGCTCGGGGGGAAGATGGCGGGCGAGGGCGGTGAAGCTCCAGACCGTGCTTCCCGCCGCGGGAACCGTGAAGAGCGGCGGGGGCGCCCCGGGGCTTCCCGACGCGAGCCTCAGGGCGACGAGCTGTCGACCCCGTTCCGCAAGGGAGTTCAGGGGCCCGGAGGCGAGGGCGGCGATGGTGCGGTGCTCGAAGATGGAGGACAAGGGGATCCGGCGCCCGAAGGTCTGCTCAATCTCGGCGGCAACCTTCAGCGCGAGGAGGGAGTGCCCGCCGAGGTCGAAGAAATCATCGTAGATGCCGATCTCCTCGGCGCCGAGGAGCCGCCGCCAGATGGCGAGCAGCCCCGCCTCGACCGGGGTTCTCGGCTTCGCTCGCGCCAGGCGCGCCGGTTGGGAGGGCGGAGGGCTCTCTGCGAGACTCAGGCGGTCGATCTTTCCGCTCGGGGTAAGGGGAAGGCGATCGACGAAGCGCACCCGGGGCAGCATCCATGCGGGAAGCCGCTCCGCCAAGAAGGAGAGAAGCTCGCCCTCGGTCGCATCGGAGGCGGCCCGGCGCTCGATGTGGGCCTCGAGGATCGCTTCGCCTCCGTCCTTGCGGGTGAGCACGACGCCCGCCCGAGCAACCCCCTCATGGCCGGCGAGGGCGTGCTCGATCTCTTCCGGCTCGATGCGGTAGCCTCGAAGCTTCATCTGGTTGTCGAGGCGTCCGAGGAGCTCGATGCGCCCCCCGGGAAGAAGCCTCGCCGTGTCCCCCGTGCGGCAGAGGATGGGGTTGCCGTCCTCGGTGAAGGGGTTGGCGAGAAACTTCGATCGGGAGGCCTCGAGGCGAGAGTGGTAGCGGGCTGGAACCGCCACCCCGCTCACGCACAGCTCGCCAGCAACCCCGTAGGGAAGCGGGCGAAGCCGCTCATCGAGGACGTAGAGGCACATGTTGTCGATCGGCTCGCCAATCGGAACCCGTTCACCCGCCCGCTCATGAGCGCCGACCGGCAGACAGGCGGCATCGTAGAACTCGGTGGTCCCATAGAGATTGAAGAGCTTGGCCTCGGGTAGGGCCTCGGCGAAGCGACGCGCCAGGGCGCCGGAGAGGGGCTCGCCCGTGACAAACCAGCTGTGCACCTCGGCGAGGCGCCCGAGCGACCCGCTCTCGAGGAGAAGGTGCAGCAGCGAGGGGACGAGGATCATCCTGCGCACGGGATGGCGGGCGAGGAGCGCAGACAGCCCCTCCGGATCGGCCGCCTCCGCTTGCGGGACGACGAGGACGGCGCGACCCGCAAGGAGGGGACCAAGGATCTCCCAAATCGAATCGATGAAGCCGAGGGAGGTCTTGTGAACTCCCACCTCTCCCTCCTCGAAGGGATGGCGGCTCCACATCCACTGGATTCGGTTGATGGCCGCGCGGTGCGAGCCGAGTACCCCCTTGGGCCTTCCCGTGGAGCCAGAGGTGAAAAGGAGGTAGGCCGGCCCGTCGGGTCCGGACGAGCCGGTGGAAGCGGCATCGACGCAGCTCGGTTTGACAGGCGCGAGGATCTCATCGACGCTCTCGAGCTCTACGAGCTGAGTCGATCTGCGGAGAAGGCTGCCCGCCTCGGGATGCTCGGCGAGGAGGGCTCTGCTCGAGAGCACAAGGGCGGGATGCGCCTAGGCGAGGATCGCGGCGATGCGCGCTGTGGGGAGGCGGGGATCGAGGGGCAGCCACACGCCCGCCGCCTTCAGAGCCGCGAGAAGGGCGACGACTGCTTCCTTCGAGCGCGGGAGGAGGCACCCCACGATCAGCGACTCTGCGGACCGAGCGGGCGCACGCTCGCGGAGGCGCGCCGCGAGGCGACTCGAGAGCAGGTCGAGCTCCCGGAAGGTCAGGATGCCGTCGTCATCAAGAAGGGCGGGCGCCTCCGGACTCCGGGCCGCCTCCGCGGCGAAGAGCTCGTCGAGCCGCGCGTCCGGAAGGGGCCGGCGCCGCCCGCGACAGGCGGCAAGGATTGTCGCGCGCTCGGGCTCTGCGACAAGCTCGAGGTCCTCAACCGGCTGGTCGGGCCGAAGGAGGAGGCGGTCAAGCGCCCGCAGGAAATGGTCGACGAGCTGGGCGCGCCGCCACTCCTGGCCGAAGAGCGCTTGGTTCATGTCGAACTGGAGGAGGAGATTCTCCGGGTCGCCGGTGCGAACGTGGAGGGCAAGGCTCATCTCGTCGTTTGCGGAGTGGATCCACTGCTCCTCGATCCGAGCTCCCTCGAGGCGAGGATAGGCGACGTTGTGGAAGTTGAAGAGAAGCTCGAAGTTGCGCTGGAGGGGATTGCCGACGGTGTAGCGAACATGGCGGCCCGCCTCGGCTGCCTCGAGGGCCACCCGGTGAGCGAGGGATAGAAAGCTCTCGCCAGGGACGAGCTCCATGCGCAGGACGGCGAGCTGCATGTAGAGCCCGAAGGAGAGGCGGTCGCGGTCGCTCGGTCGATTGAGGAAGGGCATCCCCACGGACTGAAGGGTGTTCCCCGTGATTCGAACCAGTAGGGCGAGCAGGGCCGCAAGGAGGAGGTTCGCAAGCGAGGCGTTCCCCGGCCCCGTCGGGAGGCGAGCCGAAAGCGCGCGGAGGAGGGCGGTTCGCTGCGGCCCGAGGGAGCGCTCGACGCGGATCACCCCGTCCCTCGAAAGCGGGCTCGAGCTTCCGTAGAAATCGATCGGACGGGTCGCCCGTAGAAGCCGCGCTGCCCAGAAGGCTCGGTCCTTGCGAAACTGCGCCGAGCGGAGATAGGCCTCCTCCGCCTCGATGCGGTCCCGATCGGGAGGCGCGAGCCCCGCCCGATCGCCCTCGGGATATCGCTCGTAGAGAGCGACGAGGCGCTCGATGAGGAGCTTCACCGACCAACCGTCGGCGATGAGGTGGTGGAGGCGCAGGAACAGGCGCCCCGAGCTCTCGCCCTCGAGAAGGAGCGCCGCCTCCGACAGGCGGCGGGAGCTGTCCAGGCCTTCGTGCGAGCGCGATGCAATCCAGGATTCCAGGGAACCGGCATCTTCCCTTCGCAGGTCGAGCACTTCGATCCTCGCACGCTCCCCGGGCACGATTCGTGGGCCGGTATCGTCTTCTCGGATTGCCGCGCGCAGGAGCGCCTCCCCGTCCACGAGGCGGTCGAAGGCGGCGCACAATCGCGCAGGATCGACAATGGGAAGACGAAACACCACGGAGAGATCGTAGAGCAGTCGGCCAGGATCGATCTTCTGGCCCGACCAGAACTGCTTCTGGTGCTCGGTGAGTGGAAGCTCCCACCCTTCAGGATCCAAGTTCATATCTCGACTATATCAAGGATCGGCTCGCGCTTGCTGATACTACATCGGGGGACTGAGTTTGGCATAGGGAGGCTGGGGCGAATCCCGCATTCTCGGCGACGCAGACGCTCCTGCCCCCCCTCTGGCGCGCTCGGGAGCCGCCGCATGGGCCCGGCGCCCGCATCGGTCCGCCCGCCGCATGACCGGTGGCCGGATCGAGCAACCCTTGACAGCAGCCCTGCGTGCGCCCAAGATTCGAAGGGAAGCAGGATGAAAAACCTGTATCTCTCAACCGCCCAGTTCTACGATATCGACAACTACCATCTCTGGTATCACGACACCGGTTTCTATCTCGACTATGCCCGCATGCAGAGGGGATCGATCCTCGAAGTCGCATGCGGAACGGGACGGGTGACCATCCCCCTCGCCGAAGCGGGCTACGAGGTCGTCGGGCTCGACCTCTCCCTGCCGATGCTGTCGATCTTTCGCCGAAAGCTCGCCTCGCTCGACGAGAGGGTTGCACGCCGGATCCGGCTGGAGCAGGCCGACATGGCCGACTTCGATCTCGGTCGCCGCTTCGACCTCATTGTCGTTCCCTTTCGTGCCTTTCAAGCCCTCGGCTCCGACGAACAGGCAAGGAGCGCCCTGCTGTGCATGAAGCGCCATCTCTCGGATCGGGGGCTTCTCATCATCGATCTCTTCAAGCCGACCTGGCGAATGGAGGAGTCGTGGGCCAGCGGCGAGGAGGCGCTCGATTGGGTGAAGACGGTAGAGGAAACCGGCGAGACCGTCGTTCGCACCGAGATTCGGCGGAAGATCGACACCGCACGTCAGATTATCTATCCGGAGATCATCTACTATGTCGAAAAGGCGAGCGGAGAGCGGAAGAAGATCGTCGAGGCGCTAGCGCTGCGCTATTATTACGAGTATCAAATGCAGGTGCACCTTGCGTGCGTCGGCCTCGAGGTAGTCGAGACCTTCGGCGGCTATGACCGCAGAAGCACCGAGGGAGGCTCGGAGCTGATCTTCGTGATCAAACGACTCACAGAAAGGATGGAAGTTCATGGTTAAGGATCGGCAGCAGCAGTACGAGGAGCTTAACGAGACCGCCCGCTCCCTCTTTCAGCAGAGGAAATACCGGGAGGCCATCGAGCGCTGGCGGGAGGTGCTCGCGGTGTGCACGGGGCGACCCGTGCAGGAGAACTCGGCCTTGAGTTGGATTTCCGAATCCTACCGGAGGCTCGGCAAGCCCAAGGAGGCGGCGTCCGCCCTCGAGCAGCTGGTCGTGAAGAAACAGCAGCGCGGGCTCCAGGTTCAGAAGGAGCTTCTCGAGCGGATCGCCGCGCTGAAGCGCGGGACGAAGGCAAGCTGAGTTAGCAGGGTGCAGACAAGGTGATTGACCCGCCGCCAAAACGGCATTTTCGGTTGAGCCTCTTGCCCCAAT
>DAHVAK010000213.1 GCA_027314665.1 Spirochaetales bacterium | reverse complement strand
CGGTCGCCGAGCCAGCCGGAGAAGGGCACGACGACGCCAAGGGCAAGCAGGTAGGCGGTGGCCACCCACTCGACCCCGCTCGTATCGACCCCAAAAACGTTCATAATGGTCGGAAGCGCCACGTTGACGATGCTCGAGTCGAGGATGGCCATAAAGGCGCCGATCAGCGCGACGAGCACCGGCGCCACCCAGTGGGACATCCCCCCGTCGCCCGGCATCGTTCCGGGAAGGGGCGGCGTCGGCTTCTCGAGTCGCTCTGTTCTTGTACTGTCACTCACGGTCTCGTTCCTCCAGAACCCACGGGATTCTCGCGATCGTTGCTGCTGCCCGCGGCGAGCTTCTCGAGCTCTTGGATCCAGGCAAGCTCCTCGCGAAAACGATGCTCTCCGAAGCTCACGATCCTCTCGATCCAGGGCGAATCGAACTCCTCGGCCAGGAGCGCGCGGATGGAATTCCCGCGCGAAAGCCTCTGGGCAAGGGCAACCTTGCGCTGGTCGAGGATTCGGAAGCGGATGCGCTCCTCGACCAGATCGAAGCAGGCAAGCCGTACGAGGAACTCGTCCTCCTTCGCGGCCTCCGTCTCGCCGAACTGCTCGATGAGCTCCCGCAAGTGCCCCTCGCCGACAGGGGTGACCCGGTAGACGTGCTTGGTCGGACGGCCATCCTGCTCGCGAACCTGCCGCTCGATTGCACCCATCTCCTCCAGACGGTGGAGCGCAGGATAGAGCAGATTCGTGTTCATCCTGCCCTTGCGCTGGAGGATGCGCTCGATGCGCTTCTTGATATCGTAGCCGTGCTTCGGCCCCGACCGCAGAAGCGCGAGGATCATGATCTCAGCGACCATCTCACGATTTCCTTATGATTTATCTGTGCTAATTTATCCTAACTGCGGAGACGGATCAAGGGAATTCGCACGCGACAGGGAAAGCGGCTGGTCGGCGCGCGGCCTTTGAGGCCGCGGCGTGAGTTGGAGGGAAGGGAGCTAGAGCCCCATCGCGGTGATGAGGTTGAGCACTGCGAGGCTGTAGCCGGTTTCCGCCTGCACCGAAGCCCCTTGGGCGGTCGTCAGGGCGGAAAGCGCGGTCAGCACGTCGAGATTCGTCGCGAGTCCCACCGCGAGCTTCGAGCGCTCGAGGTTGTACTGCCCCTCTGCCGCCTTGACGCTTTGTCCCGCGAGATCGAGCTGATCCTGGGCGTTCTTGACGCCAAAAAGGGCCGCGTCGACCGCGATTGCGATGCTTTGCCGCTCCTGGCTTTGCTGCACGTCGAGGGATTGGAGCTGGGCGTTCGCCGCGTCGACCTGAGCGCGAAGCAGCCCCCCCTCAAGGAGGGGCGCGGAGATGCTCCCGCCGACGGTGTAGGTTCCGCTGGTGGTGTTCTTCGTCCAATCCTGGAGGAGCTGGGCCGAGCCGGTCGCCGAAACGACCGGGAAGTACTGCGCCTTCTGCAGGGCCAGGTTCACCTTGGCCGAGGCAATCTGCAGGGCGAGCGCCTTGAGCTCGGGGCGGTTCGCGTCGGCGATCCTCAGGGCCTGCGCCGCATCGGAGGTCGGAACCGCCGGGGCGGGGACGTTGGCGACCTGGTATTTCTTGTCGAGCGGCCATCCGATCGCGAGCGAGAGATTCCTTCGATCGGTTTCGACCGTGTTCTCGGCGGCCCGCAGGCTGAGCTCGGCCTGGCGGAGCGTGATCTGGGCCTGCTGGAGGTCGAGTTCGGTCGCGAGCTGCGCTGCGAGCTCCGCCTGAACGAGCTTCGCGTTCTGGGTGTACTGAACGACGCTCACCTGATCGGTTCGGACCGTGTTCTGATCGCCCAACAGGGCGTAGTAGGCCTGCTTTACCTGGTAGGCGGTGCTCTTGAGGGTCGCGTCGTAGGTTACCTGCGCGTTCTTGAAGCTGTAGTCGGCCTGTCCCACGACGGCGGAGGCCCTGCCCCCCAGGTAGCCGTCGAAGAGGGTCTGGCTGCCGGAAAGGCCGAAACCCGTCAGCTGATCGTTGGAGGGGAGGGTCTGCTCCTCGCTGAGGTAGTGGGCAGTGGCGTTGACCGAAGTGGAGGGACCGCTCAAGGCGAGGCCGCCGCTTGCGTTTTCCCCGATCGAGCTGCCCCCCGCCGAGACGGCGCTCGCGGCCGAGAAGGCGGTGGGGGTGGTAGCGCCCACGCCGGGAAGATTGTCCGCGTGCGCGTAGGAGCCGCTTGCCGACAGGGTGAGCCCGTTCTTTGCGCGGATCTGAGTGAACTGCGCCGCCGCCGAATCGAGGGTAGCCTTGGCAAGGAGGAGGTTCGGCGCGCTCGACTGGGCGGCCTGGACGCACTGATCCAGGGTCACGGTCGGAAAGGAGGCAAAGGGCGGGGCGGGAATCGCCTGCGGGGCCTCTTCGGTCGGGAGGGTGAGAGCCGGACGAATCGGCTCCTTCGGCGAGGCGTTGGGACCCTCCGAATAGTAGTAGGGCAGGGGGAGACCCTGGCCGTAGCCGGCTCCGCCGAGCGCCGCAAGGAGAGCGAATCCGAATAGCGAAACGCTGAGTTTCTTCATGCCCTGATCATCCTCTTCCATCCATCCGATGGAGGGCGCCGCCCTGAGCTTTGCCGCTGAGTATACTCCTTTGACGCCCGTCGGGGCCAGTCGGTTCCCGCATTTGCGGGTGCCGCAGGCGCAAGAAGCCGGATCGGCGCCCGCGGCGATCGGACCTGAGCCGGCGCCCGTAGACAGAAGCGCAGCACTCGCTATCATGATCGGCGTCATGAACCAGAAGAGCCTTCTCCCGCGAATCCTCCTCCTTGTCGGGCTTGCCGCCCTGCCGGCAGGAGCCTTCGCCCAGAGCGCGACCCTCTCCACCGCTACGACCGTTGAAGTGGGCTTCTCGCCCGGGGGTGGGGCCCTGGCGGTAGTCCTTCGCGCGATCGATTCCGCCGAGCACTCCCTGCGCATCGCCTGCTACGAGTTCACCAACCGGGAGATCGCGGATACCGTGCTCGCCGCAGCCCGCCGGGGCGTGGAGGTCGCGATCGTCGCCGACGCCCGCGCGGCCGAGCAGCGCTACTCCGAGATCCCCTACCTTGTCCGCGAGGGGATCGCCGTGCGCCTCGACTCGCGCTACGCCATCATGCACGACAAGTTCATGGTGATGGATGCCTCCGCCGTGGAGACCGGGAGCTTCAACTACTCCCTCGCCGCGGTGCGCGAGAATGCGGAGAACGCCCTGCTCCTGCGCAACGTGCCGGAGCTCGCGGCGAGCTATCTCGGCGAGTGGCAGCGGCTCTGGGAGGAGTCGCACCCCCCCTCAGAGCGCGCGCGAGCGGAGGACTGAAGGCCTGCCGGGCGCCGCGGGAGCCTTCGGGGAGCCTTCCCGCGAAGGCTTCGCAGGCGAGCGTCGCGAGAGCGCCGCGCCTCTCAGCTCGCGCGGCACTCCCTGCCCCAGCCGGCCGCTCGCTCGAGCTCCCCGGCGGAGAGGGGACCCTTTCTCCCGCCGACGAAAAAACCTGCCGGGGCGGTGGCCTCACTTCCCCCCTTGCGGACGAGGCTCGCGGAGATCTTCTCCGCGGCATAGCCGAAGATCTTGGCGAACTTCATCGGGATCCGCGTGTCAAAGGCCGCAACCCTCACCCTGCCGAGGGCGCCGGGTGGGATGGCGTTGAGAAAGCCCTGAATCGCCTGGGTGGGCGCGCCCCCTTGGGTCGGCGAGCCGACGATGAGGAGGTCGACCGTCTCCGCCTCGGAGGGATCTACCTCGCCTACCCGGGAGACCCTGACCCCGCCGCCGACCGCTTCGCCCACCGACCGTGCGATTCGCTCGGTGTTCCCCCAGAGCGTGTCATAGACGATCCATGCCTTCATGGTGATCCTCCTTTCGCGCGCCATCTGCCTGTAGGATTCAAACGATGCATCTCTTGGTGTTTGGATCCTTCAAGCTTAGGTCTCCTCCCTGCTTTTGTCACTTCGAAATCCGTCCCTCTCGCGAAAAGGGGCTTGACAAAGGTCGTTCCCTCTCCTCTGCAGCCCTGAAATCCGGCCTTTCGGTCTATTCATCCTCATGAGGGTCACAAAAACCCTATGGAGGACTATTGACGAAAATGAAAGACCTGATACAATCCGCTTCTAAGCTTCAACTAAGGAGAAGTACGCACAATGAAGACGAAGCGAAGTGTTATGATCGTGCTCTCGCTTGCGGCGGGGGCCCTGGTCCTCGCGGGATGCGCAGCGAAGCCGCGTCCGCTTTCGTTCTGGAACATGCCCTTCGTTACGCAGGAGGTTTCGCCCGCCTACGTGAAGGCATGGCAGGAGAACGTCAAGAAGGCGCTTCCGAAATACGAGGTGAGCGATTTCTACGGCCCGGGCGACTACGGCCCGCTGCGCCAGAAGTTCCTCGTGCAGGCGCAGACCGGAACCCCGGATGTCATCGAAGGGCTCCTTGAGGACGTGCCGGTCTACGTGCAGAAGGGGGACATCGAGCCGCTCGACTCCTACTTCAACGCC
>DAHVAK010000212.1 GCA_027314665.1 Spirochaetales bacterium | reverse complement strand
GCATCCGAGCCGTCCATGGCGGTGTCGATTACCTCGAAGCCTTCCGAAGAGAGGATCTGACTGAGCTGTTTGATGGCAAACACAGAATCGTCGACGATGAGAACCCGGTAAGGGCTGCCGTCCTCTTTTTGTCCTTCGGGCTTGGCGCTACTCATGCGGCCTATTGTACGGCTTTCGCGCCGAATTGCAACCCAGCCGCGAACTTGCGGCCCCAGCCGCGAACTTGCGACTGGCCGCCATCGATCGATAGGATGGCGGCTCCTTTCCGTCGCGAACTTGCGGCCCTACGACCGGACGGGCTGGAGCGCCCGCACCGAGCTTCGCTCCACCAGAATAGGCGCCACCACGGTTCGCGTGACGAAGCGCAGCTCGGGGTGGAGGATCTCGTCGAGCAGAATGTTGGTGGCGGTCTCGCCCATGTGAAAGCTCGGATGATGGATCGAGGTGAGTGCTATCTGGTCGAGCTGGGCGATGTTTGAGTCGTCGAAGCCGACGACCGAAAGGTCGTCGGGCACCTTGAGGTTCTGCCTTTCGGCGGCGCGCATGAGGTGTAGGGCGTCCTCGTCGTTGCTGCAGACGAAGGCAGTCGGAAGCGCCTGGACCTTGGCGAAAAAGCGCTCGGCTGCCTCCGGCGCCTCTCCGTTCGGTCCCTGGCCCTTGAAAGCAACGAGCCATTCGGGTCGAACCGGGACGCCCTTCTCGCGCAAGAACTCCTCGATCCCTTCCTTGCGGAGGACCTTCACGTAGTAGTCGTCCTGGTAGAAGACCCCGATCCGGCGATGCCCCTTCTCCCACAGAAAGGAGACCGCCGCGCGCCCTCCGAGGCGATCGTCGAGGGCGACCATCCCGAAGTCTCGGTTCGGAAAGTAGCTGTCGATGAGGACGACAGGAATCCCCGCATCTTGAAACTCCTGGAGAAGGTCCGCATTGGAGCGCTCCCCCCCGTCAAAGACCGGCGCGATGATGATCCCGTCGACCCGCTTGCGCCGGAGGTTGAGCAGGATGTTGCGCTCCTTCTCGAGGTCGTACTCGGACTGGTTCAGAAGGAGATGGAAGCCGCGCTTGTACAGCACGTGGTCGCAGCCCCTGATGATCTCCGGAAAGATGTAGGAGCTCGTGAAGAAGTCGACGAAGCCTATGTTGGTCGAAAGACGGCTGTCGGAGACCCGAAGGCGGCAGAAGGTTCCCACGCCCTTGATGCTCTCCACCCACCCCTCCTGAGTGAGATTGCGGATCGCCTGGCGAACGGCGTTGCGAGACACGCCGAACTGCTGACAAAGCTGACTCTCGGAGGGAAGCTTCTCTCCCGGGCTGATTCGGCCTTCCCCGATTGCAGCCCGGATCCATCTCTCGATGCGCTCGTATTTCTTCACACGCTTGCCTGTAGTTACAAGCTATTCTATACTTCACACCATAGGCGCAAGCTGGTGGCCTGTCAATCCGTGACATCGCGCTCTTGCTTGCCAACTGGAATCAAGCCATGATATGATTCGTGGTCGTAATGTAGGTACAACCTGTGCTTTCCCCTGTATTAATCTCGAGGAGGATCCATGAGTAGCTACGCAATCGGCCTCGACTATGGCACGAACTCGGTACGCACCCTCATCGTCGACACCCAGTCCGGCGCCGAGGTCGGCTCGAGCGTCTGGAACTACGCCCACGGCGAGAAGGGGGTGGTCATCGACCCCAAGGATCCGAATCTCGCCCGGCAACATCCGCGCGACTACATCGACGGTTTCGTCGCCTCCATCACCGATGCGCTGCGCAAGGCCTCTCGCGTGAAGGATTTCGCCCCCGCTCGGGTGATCGGCATCGGGATCGACACCACCGGCAGCACTCCCATCCCGGTCGATCGGGAGGGCAATCCCCTCGCCTTCTCGAAGGAGTATGCGCACGACAATGCGGCGCTCGCTTGGCTGTGGAAGGATCACACCTCCTTCGCCGAGGCTGCGGAGATCACGGAGACCGCGCGCAAGCTCCGCCCCAACTATCTGGCCAAGATCGGGGGGGTCTACTCCTCGGAATGGTTCTGGGCGAAGATCCTCCACTGCAAGCGCAGCGCGCCTGCGGTCTTCGATGCGGCCTACACCTGGGTCGAGCTCGCGGACTGGGTCCCGGCGGTGCTCACCGGAACCACCGATCCGACGAAGCTCCGGCGCGGGATCTGCGCCGCCGGCCACAAGGCGATGTTCCACGCCTCCTGGGGCGGCTATCCTGAGGAGGAGCTGCTCGAGAAGCTCGACCCCGCCCTCGTGCGGGTGCGCCGGAGCCTCCCCGAGAAGGCCTATTCGGTCCGTGACGAGGCCGGACGCCTCACCAAGGAGTGGGCGTCGAAGCTTGGCCTCCCGGAGGGCATCCCCGTCGCGGTCGGCGCATTCGATGCGCACATCGGCGGGATCGGCTCCGGGATCACCCCCAACGTCCTCGTCAAGGCGATCGGGACCTCGACCTGCGACCTCATGGTCGCACCCCTGGAAAAGGGGATCGCGGACATCCCGGGACTGTGCGGGATCGTCCCGGAATCCATCCTCCCCGGGAACTTCGGCATGGAGGCCGGACAGTCGGCGGTCGGCGACATTCTCAATTGGTTCGTGGAATCGGTGCAGCCGGGCGGAAAGGAGGCAGGAAGCCATGCCTCCCTTACCGAGCGCGCAGCGCGCCTCGCTCCCGGGGAGAGCGGGCTGCTCGCCCTCGACTGGGAGAACGGCAACCGCACGATCCTCGTCGACCAGCGGTTGACTGGACTCATCGTGGGGCTCACCCTCCACTCGACCCCGGCGGAGATCTACCGCGCCCTCATCGAAGCGACCGCCTTCGGGTCGCGCATCATCATGGAGCGTTTCCAGGAGTACGGCGTAGCGGTCGATCGGGTCATCGCCTGCGGCGGTATCTCGCAGAAGAACGACCTGTTCATGCAGATCTACGCCGACGTGATGGGCAAGACCATCGAGATCTCGCGGAGCAGCGAGACCTCGGCCCTTGGCTCGGCGATGGCGGGAGCGGTGGTCGCGGGAAAGGGCGCCGGCGGCTACGACAGCTTCGACGAGGCGACCAAGAAGATGACCGGCGTCCTTCCGAAGCGCTATGTCCCCGACCCCAAGCGGGTCGAGACCTACAACCGGATCTACGCCCTCTATCGCAAGATCCACGACGCCTTCGGTACGCGGGACTATCAAGAGAACCTCTTCGACGTCATGAAGGGGCTTCTGGCAATTCGAGACGAGGTGCGCGGGCTATGAGCTTCGATAAGCTGAAGGATGAGGTCCTGAAGGCCAACCTCGACATCGTCGAGGCCGGGCTCGTCGTGCTCACGTGGGGAAATGCGAGCGGGGTCGACTTCGCCAAGGGAGCAATGGCGATCAAGCCGAGCGGGGTCGCCTACAGCGAGCTCAAAGCGAAGGACATCGTGATCCTCTCGCTTGCCACCGGAGAGGTGATCGAGGGCGACCTCAATCCCTCCTCCGACACCCCGACCCATCTCGCGCTCTATCGCGCCTATCCTACGATCGGCGGGATCGTTCACACCCACTCGACCTATGCGACGAGCTGGGCTCAGAGCGAGCGCGACATCCCTTGCCTCGGGACGACCCACGCCGACCATTTTTCCGGCTCGGTGCCGGTCGCCCGGAATATCACCGAATCCGAGCTTGCCGCCTACGAGGCGGAGACGGGAAAGGTGATTATCGAGACCTTCCAGGGCCGAGGGTTGGACCCCCTCGATGTTCCGGCAGTACTCCTGCCCCATCATGGTCCCTTCGCGTGGGGACGAACTCCTCACGAGGCCGTGAAGAACGCCATTGCGCTCGAAGAGGTTGCAAAGATGGCGCTCTTCTCGTTTCTTATCAACCCCAACGTGCCTGCGGCGCCGAAGGCCCTCCAGGACAAGCACTACAAGCGCAAGCACGGGCCGGGCGCCTACTACGGTCAGGAAAGCGACCGGAGATGAAGGCTGCCGGAGCGGCGGGCTGCGGCGGGCGAGGGCGATCGCGCAACGGCATTCGCCCTCTGAAGACGATGAGGAGGTGAACGGACAACACTGTCGATGAGCTTCGAGGCAGGGGCGGTCGATTGTGGGACTGCACCCTATTATTCTCAAAGTCATAAGGAGACGTTTGGCAATGAAGAGTAAGAGAACTATTGTGTCGCTATTTGCGGCGGCCCTGATTCTCGCAGGCGGCCAGCTGCTGTTCGCAACCGGCCAGAAAGAGGCCAGCGCGAAGGGAGGCGGTCCGCTATCGTTCTGGAACATGCCCTTCGTTACGCAGGAGGTTTCGCCCGCCTACGTGAAGGCATGGCAGGAAAACGTCAAGAAGGCCCTTCCCAACTACCAAGTGAGCGACTTCTACGGCCCAGGCGACTACGGCCCGCTGCGCCAGAAGTTCCTCGTGCAGGCGCAGACCGGAACCCCGGATGTCATCGAAGGGCTCCTTGAGGACGTGCCGGTCTACGTGCAGAAGGGGGACATCGAGCCGCTCGACTCCTACTTCAACGCC
>DAHVAK010000192.1 GCA_027314665.1 Spirochaetales bacterium | reverse complement strand
CCTTCACCAACAAGGCCGCCAAGGAGATGGCGGATCGCGTGCGCTCGGCCACCGGCAAGCGCCTCTCCAGCCTCACCGTCTCCACCTTCCACGCCTTCGGGGTGAAGATTCTCCGGGAGAAGGGTCGTCTTCTCGGCTACCACGAGAACTTCAGCATCTACGATCAGGTCGACCGCGGCGAGCTCATTCGCGAGGTGGCGCGCGAGCTCGCCATTCCGAGGGAAACCCTCGACATCTACAAGGTCGGGAGCCTCTTTTCGGGAATCAAGGGCGAGCGCAGCGCGGGGAGCGAGGAGGCGCGGCAGTATGCCAAGCTCTTCGATGAGTATCAGGCCCACCTCAAGGCCTACAACGCGGTGGATTTCGACGATCTCATCCTCCTTCCGATTCGGCTCTTCGAGGAGCATCCGGAGACGCTCGAGGAGTTTCGCGATCGCTACCGCTACATCATGGTCGACGAGTTTCAGGACACCTCTCTCTCCCAGTACAAGCTCGTCCGCCTCCTCGGACAGGGGCACCGAAACCTGTGCGTCGTGGGCGACGACGATCAGTCGATCTACTCATGGCGAGGGGCGAACTACCAGAACATCGTCTCCTTCGAGCGCGACTTTCCCGAGCGCAAGGAGGTTAAGCTCGAGCAGAACTACCGCTCGACCAAGCAGATCCTCCAGGCCGCCAACAGCCTCATCGCCCACAACAGGGATCGAAAACAGAAGGAGCTGTGGACCGGGGTCGAGGGCGGCAAGGCGATCGAGCTTTTTTATCCGGAGAACGACGTCGAGGAGGGGCGCTTCATCGCCGAGATGATTCGCACCTCCCTGCTGCGCGAGCGGCTTTCCTACGCCGATTTCGGGATCCTCGTGCGGACCAACGGCCTGACCGCGGCGATCGAGGAGGCCCTGCTCGAGGAGAACATCCCCTATCGGGTCTCGGGAGGCACGAGCTTTTTCCAGCGCAAGGAGGTGAAGGACGTCATCTCCTACCTGCGAGTCCTCGCAAACCCTGACGACGACGTGAATCTCCTTCGCGTGATCAATACTCCCCGGCGCGGCCTCGGACGGCGCTTTCTCGAAACCATGCGCGAGCTCGCGGATCGCAAGTCCTGCACCCTGTACACCGCCCTCTCCGCCGCTCGCTATGCAAGCGATTCCCCTCTATCGGCAAAGACCACCGCGGAGGTCGGAGACTTCCTCTCCATGCTCGAGCACTACCGCGAGCGCCTCCTCTCCCGGGGGAAGCTTGCCGAGAGCGTGAGGTCGCTTGTGGAGCGGCTCGACTACTGGGGTTTCCTGATCGCCGAGTACCAGAAGAACGAAAAGATCGCCCGCTGGAAGTTCGGCAACATCACCCGCTTCATCGACATGATCGAGCGCTGGGAGCAGGACCCTGACACCGAGGACCCCAGCCTCTTCGCCTTCCTCAACCGCATCACCCTCATCACGCGAGATGACGATGAGGAGGACGGCGAGCAAGGGAAGGTGAACCTGATGACGATCCATGCGGCAAAGGGACTCGAGTTTGAGATGGTCTTCGTGGCGGGGGTCGAGGAGAACATCATTCCCCACCTCCGCGCGGTCGAAGAGGGGAATACCGAGGAGGAGCGAAGGCTCTTCTACGTCGCCATCACGAGGGCGAAGCAGAAGCTCTACCTCACCGCCTGCCGCAAGCGCAAGCTCCTCAGGGACTGGGTCGAGGCCTCCCCCTCCCCCTTCCTCCAGGAGCTCCCCGAAGGGCTCGTCGAGCAGCACGTGCCGGAAAAGAGCGTCGAGGCCGACGAGGCCAAGGACTACTTCGCCGCCCTCAAGGCGCGCCTCCGGTAGCGCCCCTGCCTCCTACGGCTCCGCATGCCTTCGTGCAAAAGAAAAGGGCCCGCCGCACGGCGGGCCCTCCTCATGTTCGGAAGCTTTCTGGATGGGGCGCTGCGAGCTACTTGCCCGCTGCGGCCGCGGCCTGGCGCAGCGTCTCGGGCAGCCACTTTCCAAAGGCCTCAGGGTGCGCCCAGTAGGCGCCGTAGCCGGTGACCGCCCAGATCACCGCAGCAATCACCAAGACGATCGCGGTGATGGTCCTGATCGGGACGTTCTTCTTCAGGAAGTAGGTGGGAAGCATCAGGATGGCGCCGACGCCGGCGAAGATGAAGCCGAGGCCCGCAAGCAGCGGCTCCTGGGTCGGCGGGACCTTGCCGAGAAGCCGGATCCCGAGGATGACGGCAACGATACCGGCGAAGGCCGCGGCAATACCCATCGACAAGAGATCCCATTCCTTCACGAGCGCGAGGCCGGTGAAGAAGAAGACCGCGCCGAGAAGCACCGAGGGCTCGCCGAACACGATGTTCGCGCTTCCGGGGAGAGGCCACGCAAAGTTCATCGCGAAGCCGGTCACGACCGCAATGACACCCGTGAGCAGGAAGCCCGGCGCGATCCGCTTGGGATCCGAATCGATGAGAAAGGCAACATAGACCGCAAGCAGGACCAGGGCGATGACGAGGTTCACAAGCATGAGAGCTACATAATCGATGAACATACCCACTCCTTCTTTATCTGATTTGCTTTCTCTTCGGAAAGCGTTGGTTTGTTGCCGGCCTCAAGCCGGCGATCCTTATTCTAAACCCAGTGAGAAAGGCTGTCTATGAGGGCTCCGATGGTACCGTGCCGCTGGCGCCCTGCCGGAGACGGGAGTTGAACCCATACAACCCTTACGGATTAGGGGATTTTAAGTCCCCTGTGTCTACCAGTTCCACCACTCCGGCGGCCTGATGGCAATGCCCGTCCTTCATACTATAATCGCCTACCGTGTTGGTCAAGCAAACGCTCATTCAACCCCTCCTGCCCGGCATGATCGACAGCCATTTCCACGCCCTTTCCCTGCGCGAGAAGGGGCTCGATCCGGTCGAGCTCCTCGCACGCTGCTTTCAGGAGGGCTTCAGGGCGGCCCTCGACGTGGCGGTCGACACCGACGACTTCGAGGAGCGGCGGGCGCTCCTTGCCCCCTTCACGGGGGTCTTCCTCACCGCCGGGATCTCGCCCTTTCGCGCCGGCTCCCCGGAGATAGGCGGTCGCCTGCAGCGCCTGGAGGCGCAGCTTGCGTCGCCGCGCGTCCTCGCGGTGGGCGAGATCGGGATCGACCGCCATTGGAACTATGGCACACCGGAGGGGCAGCGCGAGCTCTTTACGGCCCAGGTGGAGATGGCGGCTGCCGCCGGGCTTCCGATTGTCGTCCACAACCGCGCGGCCGACGGCGAGCTCCTCGGGCTCCTCAGCGAGCGGCGTCCGCCAAGGGGCGGAATCATGCACTGCTTCTCCTCCGATTACCCCGCGGCGCTTCAATTCATCGAGCGAGGCTTCCTGATCTCGTTCGCGGGAAACGTAACCTACAAGGGCTCCGAGCCGATTCAGGAGGCTGCTCGCCGAATACCCGGCGACTCGCTCCTCGTGGAGACCGACTCCCCCTATCTTGCCCCCCTGCCGCACCGCGGGCGCCCATGCGATCCGAGCCTCGTCTCCCAGACCTACGCCTTCGTCGCGCAGCTTCGGGGCATCACGATCGAGGAGCTCGTCGAGCGGGTGTGGGTAAACTTCTCGCGCCTCTTTTGCCTCGGATAGCGGAATGCGGTGATCTCTCCGCGTCTTTCCTTCGGTTCGCGGGTCTTCCGTGAGGGCGGACCACCGTCGCAAGCTCACGTTGGCCGTACGAGCGCAACGCCATCGGCGAACGTCTCCCTCGCGCAGGACTCGGATGACGGCCTCGTGGGGCTGAAGGTCGCCTGCCTCGAGGATCCAGCCACCGGAGAGCTCGAGCGGTTGATGCTGCTCCATTGCCACCCAACCCGTCCGGCAGAGGCCTCTCTCTCGGTTGCCGCCGTAGTCGTGAGAGGTCCCGAGCCCACCTGCAGCGACGCAAACAGATTGACACCGGTCCCTTGAAGCAGCTATGCTGCAACCGGTTGCAATGGCGAACAAGAGGAGCGTTCAAACCATCGACGACATCGCGCGATTGGCCAGCGTGTCAAAAGCGACGGTCTCACGCGCCTTGAACAACAGCTCTCTCATCAGTGACGAGACGAGAAAACGAATCCAAACTATCGCCCGAGATCGCGATTTCGCCATCAACGCCTCAGCCAGAAATCTCAGCTTGCGCCAGAGCCGTACCATTGCGTTTGTCGTACCAGCCTACTTCCCAGAGTCTTGCTCTGAGGACGATCTTTTTGGGCTGGAGATTCTGATTGAGATCGGGAATGGGCTGCGAGCCCTCGACTACGACCTTCTCGTCGTTCACGTCAATCCTCGTGAGTCCCGGTGGGTGCATCACTATCTTGACAGTGGGCGGGTGGATGGCTTCATCGTG
>DAHVAK010000190.1 GCA_027314665.1 Spirochaetales bacterium | reverse complement strand
GAGTGCTTCGAAAAGGGTTATGACTTTCCTGCTCGCCTCGTGCGCGTGGGGGCTTTGCGGGGCGGAGGAAGAGGCTCGCCATCCGGGCGACGTTCGTGAAGGTCAGGGTTTGCCGAGATTCCGTCGCCGTGCATGCGGTCGCGCGCCTGGGCGAGGAGAGCGGCGGCGCGCTGTCAGTCGGGTGCGGAACCGGTATCCTCCCAATTGTGGCGTATGATGAGAGTCTTGAACGTGCAGGCTTCGATGACGTGATCGAGCACCTGATGGAGCGTCAGGTGATCGAGGACGATTTCGAGAACGATTCTCATGTCATTGACGGACAATCTCTGTGCATCGCGCGGTACGTCATTCTCGAATGAGCCTCCGTGTGCTCGTGGCGGATGGAGACGGCCCCAAAGCGCCTCTGCGGGGCAGGCGCTTTGGGGAAGCATAGCGGGTTAGGCTCGGGCGGCTTGGCGTGTCCATGCCGCGCGGGCGGTGTCGGCGTACGATTCGATCGTGGCGAGGGCTCGCGAGGCGTCGGTCTGCGCAAGTGAGCTCCCGTCGAAGAAGGTCCACGTTCCCGCTTCGCGGTAGCAGTTGGCAAGGTAGCGCATGCCGTTCAGTTCTCCCAAAAGTATCCGCTCGCGGGTGGCCGCACCCAGTAGGTAGGGCACTTCGACGCCCCGCGGCGGCCAGAAGGGTGAATCCGCCGGGTGGAGCATCACGATGTGCGTGCCGTACTCCAACGCGAGATGAATGAAAGGCACGCCGGGGTAGCGCTCGATTTCGGTGCGGTCGTGGGGGAAGTCGCTGCGGTACTGCTTCACGACGTGGCTGACACGAGCGTACAAGCTTTCAAAGGTAGTCACAGATGATCTCCTTCGTTCGGTCACCATTCGATGGTGCGCCAGGCGAGTCTCTCGGGTTTCGCGCTACTCGCGATGATCGCGATCGCTTCCTCGCGGGTGTACAGGGCTGTTGCCTGAAAGCCAGCGTGCCGGTATGCTCCATCGGCGCAGCGTACGAACTCGGGGAAGCTCTTGACGAACACCTCGACGTTTGCTGCGGTCAAGGTATCAGGCATATTGGTTCTCCTCATCACAGAAGTCTTGCTCTGCCCCCCCCACCAGCGTTTCCGCCGGCGGAGGCGGGCGGGGGCTCTTGCCCCTCACTTCCGCAGGGGGCAAGAGACACTGCCCGCCCGGCAGCGAACGTTCTGTCCTTCGAGGGAGAGTCGCTGAGCCTGAAGGGAGCCGAAGGGTAGGGGGGAGCGCGAGGGTGAGCGGGTCTGCCCGCCTGGCGCGGTTCGCGGTAGGTCCTCCGGCGGGAACCGTGCCAGCCGAGAGCGACCGGGGAGGGGGCGAGCGGCGGGTCGGCGGCGAGAGCTTATGAGGCTTTTTTTGTTGGGGGTTCGCGGAAGGGGCAGCGCCCCCTGCGTAGGTGTTTGTGCTCGAAGAGATGTCGCACGTGGGAGCGGATGGAGCGAGGCGAAGGGGCGCGCGACGGATCGGCTTTCGGGCAGCTCGCTCCACCGGACAGGACGACGCGAGGTGGACTGCGGTCGAAGGAAGTGGGCCCCGCCCGAGGCCGGGCGGGTCGAGATTGTGTCAGTGGTCGGACTGCGGTTGGATGTAGGCGCGCTCGACTTTGTGCAGATCGTAGGGCGCGGACTCAACGCGCCAGCGGTGGGAGTCTTGCGCCTGGTCGTCGAGGATGATCGTGAGGCGGTTGAAGTTCGGATGTACCTGCGAGAGCACGCCGTTGTGAAGGTGGACGACTACCGTCGGTGCTGGTTTGGCCGCGGGATCGACGGAAAGGATATCGTGGGGCGCAAGGGGCTGCCATTCGCCTGCGTCGACGTCGGGAAATCCGTCGTGCTCGTCGAAGTAGCGCGAAATCACCTGCAGGGTGAGCGGAAGGTCGGCGGGGAGGTCGACCTCGTTGACGATAAGTTGTTGGATTCGCGCGGTGCCTGTAGGAGCGGCGCTCGCGGGAGCCTCTACGGAACGGACTACGCTCTCGAGGATGTCGATCACGTCGGTGAGGCTGGATGGCGTAAGCGGCCCCCAGGCTCGGAGCGCGGGCTCGTCCCACCGTCCTGACAGACGGGCAAGCGCGGCGGCGCAGGCTTCATGCGCAGTGAGCGCGCGGCGAGAGGTTCTTGGTTCAATCATTCGGGAGGTCCTCCGTGACAAGGAAGATGGGCTCGACCGGATCCATGAACGGGAGCTTCGTGGCAGGGCCGAGATCACGGACGTCGCGCAGTGGCTGCCAGTCTCCTTCGATAACGCGTGGCCACACGTCGGTGGCGTCAAGGTAGTCGCGGACGTCCTCCGGTGTGAGGTCCACGGAAGCGGGGATAACCGTGGTGAAGTGTACGGTTTTGGAAAAGCGGACTGTACGGGTGAAGAAGCGATCCCAAAAGGTGATGGTAGCTTCGGACTGAAGCGCGAGGCGAAGGCTCTTCGTTCGGTAGCCGCCGGAACCGTTGGTGATAACGACGTCAGTCGATTCGGCTCCGTCGGTGATGACGGTGGCACTCGAGCCGCGAGCGCCGATCAGCACGAGGATCTTGCCCATTGGAATATTCCTCCCAGGGAAGTAGGCCGGGGCCCGGCGGCCCCGGCGGATGAATATAGGTGGCCGCTTATCCGGCGCTCGCCGGTGCTTGGGCGGCATCGGCGCCGGGAGGGGTTACCGTGCGAGGCTTGAACTCAACATGCTCGGCGACGATGCGGACTTTCTCGTGAGCGGTGCCGTCGGCGTCAGTCCAGCGGTCCTGTTTCAGCCGCCCCACGACCCGCACACCGCTTCCCTTGGTGAGCGCGGCGGCGCACGCTTCGGCAAGCCGTGCCCACACCTCGATCTCGAAGAACGAGACCTCCTTTTCGGTCTCGCCTTCAGCGTGATAGAAGCGGTTGCTCGCGATCGAGAACGTACAGATCGCGGTGCCTTTGGGGGTTTCCGACAGTTGCGGATCGGCGGTAAGGTTTCCTTCGATCAAGATGGAATTGAGACTGTTCATGGCATCTCCTCCTGGGCGTCATGTTCCCGGGCCTAAGGCCGGGCGGGGTGGTCCCCTCACGCCTTGAAGGGGACCACCCGTGACCGGGCTAACCGGGCGAGATCTTTCTGTCGTGACCGTGAGGCGGTGGCCGGGAGGGTGGAGGCATCCGGGTGGAGCGCGAGGGAAGGGCCGTCTGCGGCGCCTGGCGCGGTTGCCGTTAGGGCCTCCGGCGGGAACCGTGCCAGCCGAAGCGCTCCACCCCGATGCAGGGGGGGGGAGCCGCCGCCTCACGGCGAAGGCGATCCTCGCTTCGCTCCGAGGATAAGACGCGTGGGCAGGGAGCTCGAAGGTGAGCGCGTCGGGCGCTCACCTTCGGTGGGAGGCTTCGCGGAGCGGTGATCGTGAAGGGCTGTGAGGCTACGGCTCGCTATGCGCGGCATCTTCGGCATCTACAACGTCTGAGATAGCGAGTAAGACGACTCTCGATGAGCCGAAGGTTGTTGTCGGTGAACGTAGCGAGCAGGTGATCGATGCATGCCTCAAGATCTGGCGAAGAAGCGATCGGCGCGAAATTGGAAGGCGCGATCGGGTTGCCGGCGGGTAACTCGTTGGGGCTCCTGATGCAGGGTTTCTCGGCAAGCTCGACAGCGGCAGCGCACAATCGGGCGGCGGCCCCGGGGCTTCCGGATTCCCATGCGCCGATGACCGTCGTGCAGGCTTCGTAGAGCTGCGGAGCGGCAGCTATGAGGCTGGCGTTGTCGGGGTGACCGTAGGTGAGGCTCGCCGCGTAAAGGTCGCGGTCCTCGATGCCGAAAGCGATCCATTCGTGCTCCGTTCCCTCGCTTTGCGCAACGCAGTGGATCATGTTGTCGATGGAGTCGACGCAGTTGCAGTCGACGATCCAGGGTCGGGGTGTGAATGGCATGCTCTGTTCCTCCTAAAGAATGAACCTGACCTGTCGCGGACTGTGTTTTATTCAAGTCCGGTATCCGACGAAGCAGGCCCGCGGAGCCGGGTGGCCTTCGCGCGCCGTAGCATTTAGGGTGAGGGCAGCGTGTCGGGCTCGGCTGCGGCCGGCAGCGCGCGAGCTCGATTCGAGGTGGCAATGAGGGCGGAGATGACGCCGGATATCTCGTCGATGGCGGTCTGGAGGGCGGAGGCGAGGCTGGAGACCGCCTCGCTCAAATCGGGTTCGATTGCGCTTACGTCGCGTACCTCTCGGGCGATGTAGAGGGCCAGGGCGTCGCCGTCTGCCGTGTCGGTGTGGGCGCAGCGGCGCACGAAGCCGTCGGGGTATGCCGCGTCGACGAGGGTGAGGAGCTCCCCCAAGCAGGAGGGTTCCGCGGTGAGTATTTCCCCGGAATCTAAAGGAAGGGGTGCTCCGTGAGGCCTAAGCGGGGGCAATGAGGCGAGCGCGGCGCGTGCGCGTCCGACGGGGCACTCGCCATCATGGTCGGCTCCATACCAGGAGCGCTTGGCGCAGGTGCACGCCTCGAGGTCCGAGGCGATGGCGACAAGGGTGTCGCAGAGCTCGGGGGCGTTGGCAAGGAGGCGGGTTATGTCGATCTCGCGTCGGGTGGGCTCGATGGAGGTACCGGTGAGAACCTGCGCGACGAGAACACCGTCGCAGTTGACGATGTCGAGCCGGTAGTCATCGAGGCCCAGGCAGGGTGTCCAGGGACGGCGGGAATAGCGGTCGGTTGGGTAGGTGTCGGTCATGGGAAGATCTCCTTCTTGAGGAAGGGAAACGGTGATGGAGTACGAACGGCCGCGGGCCGTGAAGC
>DAHVAK010000182.1 GCA_027314665.1 Spirochaetales bacterium | reverse complement strand
CTACATCTTCTACGATGGCGAGCGCATTCACGACATTCACGCCTTGTTCAAGTGGGGCAAGGTCAAACACGGCAGCACCATTCTTTTCGCCGTCACTGGAGAGAATATCCAGGACGTCGCAAAGCTTCAGCGCTATCTGCGCCAGGGTGCAAGCCCGCGCTTTGAGGACTTTCTGCGGTTCCCGGTCAACACCGTGCTGAAGCTGTTCTAGGTTCTAAGGAAGTAACGAGGGAGAGTCATGAAAAAGAATATTCACCTTTTTAGCACGAAGGAGTTCACCAAGGACAGCGAGATTATGGCGAAGATCGGTATTCGCGGACAGCAGGCGATGGAGTTCGCCGCTCTCAACTTGCCGATACTCCCCGGGTTCATCATCGACTCCGAGATAGGTTCACACCTCGAGAAGGTGGATCTCGCCTCCGAGCTTGCTCCCTACTTCAAGAAGCTTGAGGCCATAACCGGTAAGGCCTTCGGAGATCCGGGCGATCCCCTCCTCGTGAAGATTGTCGTCAGTCCGAACCTCGCCATTGTCCACTATCCGACCCTTCATAATTATGGGCTGACCGTGCCGACGATTCCCGGGTTCAATCACTACGTCGGTGAAGCCTTCGGCTACCATGAGATACTCTTCCTCGTGAGCGGGAACCTCGAGATCGAGGCGCGCATCGCCGAGCTCGAGGGCAGGGAAAACGATCAGGCGAAGATAAAGAAGCGCTTGGACGAACTGAAGATCCTCCTGTCCAAAGAGGTGGAAAACCCCGACTACCACAAGGCAATCGCTGAGTACGCCCCCTTCTTCGGAAAAGGATTCTTCGACGACCCGATGCGGCAGCTCGAAATCGCGCTGAAGCGCATCAGCCACATGCTGGCCCTCGACGAGCTCAACGACAACGACACCTCCCTCGTCGTGCAGCCGATGGTCTACGGCAACTACGGAAAGAACTCTGCAAGCGGCACCTTCTTCACGCGCGACATCGTGACGGGCGACGACCGCTTGGACGGCAAGTTCTTTCAAGAGAAGTTCAACGAGATCGGCACCGAAGGCAAGGACATCAACCTCATCGACAAGCACTTCCTCGCCGAGCTCCAGAAGATCGGGACCAAGGTCGAGGATCACTACAAGGAGATCCGATCAATCCGGTTCACTATCGAGAATGGCAAGGTCTGGCTCATCGACCAGCGTCCGGTCATGACGAAATCCACCCAGGCCGACATTCGCACGCTTCTCGCCCTCAACAAGCGAAAGATCGTCTCGGATCGCGAGCTGGTCATGGCCATCAAGCCCTCGCAGCTGAACGAGATTCTGCATCCGATCGTGAATCTGAACAGCGTGAAGGGGCTGAAGCGGCTTGACGGCGGCATCTCCGGAGCGCCGGGCGCCGCAATCGGCAGGCTCTACTTCACGACCGATGGCCTTCTCGACGCGCACAAGGCCGCCGCTCTCGCCGGAGAGGACACTCGTCTTATTCTCTGCATGGCCGCGACCTTCGCCGAGGACGTAAAGGCAATCGAGGTCGCAAGCGGGGTGCTCTCTTCTGAGGGCGGCTACTCCGCCCACGCTTCGGTCGTCGCTCGGCAGTACGGAAAGGTCTCCCTCGTCAAGACCGACATGAAGTTCAAGGGCAATACCGCGACCATCGGCAATGTCGTCCTGAAAGAGGGGGACTATGTGACCCTGAACGTTCCGTTCTACGGAGCGCCCCAGGTCTATCTCGGCAAGGCCGAGCTTATCGAGCCGGATCCCAAGGAATCCGGGCTGCTCGACTTTGTGGCGATCGTCAAGAAATACGTTCCTGACTTCCACGTGCGCGTCAATGCCGACAAGCCGCGCGACGCGGCGCTGGCGCTGAAGTTCGGCGCTGAAGGCATCGGGCTTTGCCGCACCGAGCATATGTTTTTCGACGAGAAGCGCATCAACGTCTTCCGCGAGATGATCATCTCCGACACCGTCGAGGACCGCAAGAAAGCCCTGCGGCAGCTCAAGGTCATGCAGCGCAAGGACTTCTACGACCTGTTCAAGATCATGAAGGGCAAGGAGGTGACGATTCGCCTCCTCGACGCCCCTCTCCATGAGTTCCTCCCGCACAACGCCGCCGAGATGAAGGCGTTCCTCAAGTACCTCCGCAAGCAGAAGGGAAAGGAGCGCATCAGCGAGAGCGAGGTGCAGGCCGGATGCGACGCCCTGCGGGAGTTCAATCCCATGCTGGGACATCGGGGCGTGCGGATTGCAGTCTCCTATCCCGAAATCTATGAGATGCAGGTCCAGGCTATCTTCGAGGCCGTCTACCAGCTCAAGAAAGAGGGAGTCGACGTTCGACCCGAGGTCATGATCCCCATCGTCATGAACGAAAGCGAGCTCAAGCTGGTCGTCTACGGCAAGAAGATCGAAGGTGACTCCGTGAAGGGGTTGGTTGACGTCGAGAAGGAGGTTCGGAGCGCCGCGAAGGCGCGCCCGGTCCCCTACAAGATCGGCACAATGATCGAGCTCCCGGTGGCGGCTCTCGCGGCGGGAGAGATAGCGCGCTACGCCGAGTTCTTCTCCTTCGGAACCAACGATCTCACGCAGACGACGATCGGCCTCTCACGCGACGATTTCAATTCGTTCATGCCCGACTACACGCGCTTTGACATCATCGACGGCAACCCCTTCCAGATTCTCGACAAGCACGTGAAGGAGCTCATCTCGGTGGCAGTCCGGCGCGGGACCCTCACGCGCCCGGGCCTCGTGAAGGGGCTGTGCGGTGAGCACGGGGCGATCCCGGACAACATCCGATTCTGCATGGATGCGGGCCTCGACTACGTCTCCTGCTCCCCCTATTCGGTGCCGCTCGCGACCCTCGCTGTCGCCCAGGCCAACTTCGACAAGGGCAAGTTCAACTAGCGCCCGGGATGGCGCCACCCGAGGCGAGGTAGGCGGCCTCGCCGCCTTCAAATGAGGGCGGCGAGAGCGCAGCCTGCCGATGACGAGAGCCCCGGCCTAGGGTCGGGGCTTTTTCTTCTTGGAGGTGCCGAGCGGCGAGCGCCCCGCGCGGGGCGTGGTCGCCTCCCGAGCCTTTCCGGGCTTGGGCTTGCGCAGGCTCTCGGCCTTGGCGATGTATTTTTGGGCGTACGAGTCTATGCCCTGCTTCTTGTAGATCATCCCGATATTCATGTAGGCGCGCCAATCGTCCTTCGCCATGGCGGCGACCCGTCGGAAGACCGCTAGGGCCTTTTCCAGGTTTTCGCCCTTGTAGTAAAAGACGCCGAGGATCAGAAGAAGGGTCGGAGAAGCCTGCTTGTTGTAGGCGACGGCCTGCTCGAGAAGGGCGGTGGCATTTTCGCGGTTGCCGAGCTTGTCCATGCAGTAGATCAGGGAGCGAATGAGATCCTCGTTCGCCGGCTCCTCGCGAAGCAGCCGCCGGTAGATAATGGCGGCGTCGCGATACTGGCCAGTCTTGCGCAGGCACAAGGCGAGCAGCCTGTCGAGCCGCCGATCGTCCTTCTGAAAGGGCATGTACTGCCGAATCTCCGAGGCAGCATCCTTGTAGCTCTCCGCATCCACCAGGAAGTGGATGAACTCCCGCCGGACCTCGGTGTCTTCGCCGAACCTTGCAAGATAGCTCTTGAAGGCCCCGGAGATCTCCTTGGTGCGTCCGAGAGCGGTGAAGACCGCGATCAACCCGCGGTGCGCGGGGCGATGGTCCTCTTTGAGCACGATCGCCTTGTTGAACCACTTTTCCGCGAGGTCCGCAAACCCGGCGCGGACGTATTCCTCGCCGAGCGCCGAGAACAGGAATGCGTCGGGACCGCTGCGCTTGATCTCGGCCTGGAGTGCAGGGATCGTCTTCTCGGTGGGCTCGTCCAGCTTGCAGGCGCAGAGGGAGGCGTAGTAGGAGCTCACGCTGTTGCCGGGATCGATTCTCTCGATTACCTGAAGCTCGCGCTGCATCTCCTGCCACTGTTCCTGCTGCCAATGGACCATGGCGAGCCCGTAACGCGCCTCGAGCTTGCCGCGATCGGTTTCGATGACGCGGGTAAAATGATTCGTCGCCTTCTGGAAGTCTCCGAGAAGGCGGTAGGATTCGCCCACCAGGAGGTGCATGTCGACGTCCTTGGAAAGCTCGCGAAGCACCTTCTCGGCATGAAAGATCGCGACCGAGTACTGGCCCCGCTGAAAGTGTTGGACGGCGAGCACCCGATTGGTGCTGGAGGGATCCCAGGAAAACTGCTCCGGGTTCGGCGTGAGATCGAGCTGCCGCAGCTCCTCCGTTGCGATTCGCGATTCGCCCATCCGCTGGAGGAGGACCGCCCGCTGCAGACGTATCGACGGGTCGTCCGGCGCCATTTTCACGGCGATGTCGTAGTGTTCAAGGGCCTCCCGGAGGTTTCCCAGCTCGCGGTTGATCGATGCCAGATAGAGATGCAGGAGAATACCGTCTCCTCCGTGCGAGCCGATGAACTGAAGCATCTGATTCGCGAGATCGAGATCGCCGTGGTGGAAGGTGCGGATGGCTTGCACCAGGAGCGCATTCAGATAGCCGGTGTAGAGCCGCTTGTTCTGCGGATTGAGGGTCACGGCCCGTCCGAGGTAGTCCGCCGCGATTTCGGGGCGATGCACCTTCAGGTAGGCGAATCCAATCAGGCTGAGGGCCGTCGGCGAATTGGGGTTGTGCTCCAAGGCTCGCTTGAGATTCTGAACCGCGATGGCGGGCGCCCCGAGGGAGAGATAGGCTCGCCCCAGAAAGAAATAGCCCGCCCCCGATTTCGGGGTAAGCTCAATGAAGGACCTGAACGCGGGAATGGCCAGATCGTATCGCCCGAGCGCGTGGTAGCTGCGCCCCAGGTAGAGAAAGGCCTCGGGCTCCAAGTCCGTCTCGCTCGTGATGCGCGAGAGGAGATCAACCGACCGCAGGTAGTCGCGATTGCGTCCGGCCTCGATCGCCTCGCGAAGGAGCGCATGGTAGTCCGTCTGCTTCACCCCTCGGAGCCATTAAAGCCGAATTCCTACCGCAAAACAAGGGGAGGAGGGCGGACCTTTTGACAAGAGAGCCTCGATTTGTCATGATTCGCTATGGTAGAGAGAAGCCTGTACAAAAACATCTCCCCTCTCGATCATCGATACTACCTTTCCAACCGAGAAGCCTTCGATGAGCTGGAGAGCTACCTCAGCGAAGAGGCGGTCGTGCACAGCTGCCTGCAAGTCGAGGCCGCGCTCCTTTCCTGCCATGCCGAGCGATTCCTCGCCGACGCGCCCTCGCTCCTGCGCGCGGTGGAGGCCCTCACGGAAGCGGTGAGCGCCGAGGAGGTCTACGCCGAGGAGGAGAGGACCCACCACAACGTGCGAGCCCTCGTCAACGTCATCAAGCGGAAGCTTCCCGAGGAGCTGCGCCCCTACGTGCATCTCGGCGCGACCTCGGTCGATATCCTTGACACGGCGGCCTCCCTTCGCCTGAAAGGGGCGGTGCGGCGCGTCGTTCTCCCCCGCCTTCTTGCCGTGGAAGAGCGCCTCGTGGAGATCGTGAGGCGCAGCGCAGCCGTTCCGCAGGTCGGCAGGACCCACGGACAGCACGCGGTCCCGATTACCTTCGGCTTCGCCCTGGCGGAGTACGCCTCTCGCCTGGGAAAGGCTATCCAGGAGATCGAGGCCCGCTCGAGGCAGCTTAGAGGGAAGCTCGCCGGAGCGGTCGGAGCCTACAACGCGACGAGCCTCATCGCGCCCGACCCGCAGGAGCTCGAGCGAGGCTTTCTCGCAAGGCTCGGGCTCGAGCCTTCCGAGCACTCCACCCAGCTCGTCGAGCCGGAGTACTCCTTGAGGCTGCTGCTCGAGATGAACGTCGCCTTTGGGATCATCGCCAACCTTGCCGACGACCTTCGCAATCTGCAGCGCTCGGAGATCTCGGAGGTGCGGGAGGAGTTCGGATCGACCCAGGTCGGCTCTTCGACGATGCCCCAAAAGCGAAACCCCTGGAACAGCGAGCACGTCAAGAGCTTGTGGAAGGCCTTCGCCCCTCGGGTGGTCACCTTCTTCATGGATCAGATCTCCGAGCACCAGCGTGACCTTACGAACTCGGCCTCGTCGCGCTTCGTCGCGGACTACGTAGCAGGCTTCGTTGCCGCTCTTTGCCGGATGGAGACGATTCTTGGCTCGCTCTTCGTCGACGAGCAGCGGATGCGCAAGAATCTCGAGCTCACCGGCGACCTGGTGCTCTCGGAGGCGGCCTACATTCTCTTGTCCACCGCAGGCGAGCCGGACGCCCACGAGATTGTGCGCAAGATGACCCTGCGCTGCGAGCAGGGCGGAACCCGCCTGCTTGCGGAGATGAAGGCGGACGCTCCGGTATGGCACCTCATATCCGCACAGATGGAAAAGACCCTCGGCGTCGATCCAGAGGAGTTCTTCTCCAACCCGGCCCTCTACCGAGGGAAAGCGGTCGAAAAGGCGACCGCGATCGCCGAGCGCTACGCCGGCGTCATTGCATCGATACGGGAGGAATTGCAGTGAACACCATTGAACAAACCTTGAGCTACGACGATGTGCTCCTCTTGCCGGGTTATTCCGAGATCATGCCGGGCGACACAGTGGTGCGAAGCCGTCTCGCCGGCGAGCTCTACCTGAACGTGCCGATCCTATCGGCAGCGATGGATACGGTGACCGAGGATCGCATGGCGATCGCTCTCGCTCTCGAGGGGGGAGCCGGGGTCATCCACCGCAACCTCTCGCCCAAGCGGCAGGCGGAGCAGGTCGCCAAGGTGAAGCGCTATCTGAACTGGATCATCGAGGCTCCAATTACCGTGGAGAGCAGTCACACGATCGCCGACGTGCGCCGCACGATAGCGGCATCCCACGTCTCCGGCCTCCCGGTCACCGACGCGAGCGGAAAGCTCTGCGGGATCATCACCGCCCGGGACCTTCGCTTCTGCTCGGACGACAATCGCCGTGTCGAGGACGTGATGACGCGAGAGGTCATCGTCGAGCGGGGCATGCCGACCCCCGAGAGCGCGCAGGAGAAGTTCGACCGCTTCAAGATCGAGAAGCTCCCCGTCGTCGATGCCGAAGGCAAGGTCACGGGGCTCATCACGGTGAAGGACATGGAGAAGCACCAGCTCTACCCCAATGCCGCCCTGGATGCAAACGGGAGGCTCGTGGTCGGGGCGGCAGTCTCGCCGAACGACTTCGAGATCCGTCTCCCGCTCCTCCTCGAGAGCAGGGTGGACTTCGTCGTGCTCGACACGGCTCACGGGGATACCAAAAGCGTCATCGAGGCGGTTCGCGAGATAAAGCGGCGCTTCAACATCCTCGTAGTCGGAGGCAACGTCGCCACGCGGGAGGGAACCCGCCGCCTGATCGACGCCGGCGCCGACGCGATCAAGGTCGGAGTGGGTCCCGGCTCGATCTGCACAACCCGTGTCGTCGCCGGGATCGGCGTGCCGCAGTTCACGGCAGTACTTTGGTGCGCAGAGGAGGCCGAGCGCGACGGTATCCCAATCATCGCCGACGGGGGCGTGAAGTTCTCGGGGGACATCACCAAGGCCATCTGCGCGGGGGCCCAGACGGTGATGGTCGGCAACCTTTTCGCGGGACTGAAGGAAGCCCCGGGAAAGGAGATCATCTACGACGGGCGGATGTTCAAGGAGTATCGCGGGATGGGCTCGATCGGGGCGATCCGGGAGGGGGCCGGCGACCGCTATCAGATCCGCGAGAACGAGGAGCCGGTGCCCGAAGGAATCGAAGGGCGAGTGCCCTACAAGGGCGAGCTCAAGCCCTTCCTCCATCAGATCGTCACGGGTCTGCGCAAGGGAATGGGCTACTGCGGCAGCCGGACCATCGATGAATTGCGGCGATACAAGAAATTTGTTAGGATTTCCGCCGCTGGCCTGAAGGAGAGTCACATCCACGACGTGACCATCTCGCAGGAGGCGCCGAACTACTCGAAACCGTAGTCATAGAGAGGTGATATGAATCTGGTCGTCGTCGGGGCGCAGTGGGGGGACGAAGGGAAGGGCAAGATCGTCGACTACCTTGCCGCCGAGTCGGACATCATCGTTCGCTTCTCAGGAGGGGCCAACGCTGGCCACACCATCGTAACCGAGCAGGACACCTACAAGCTGCATCTCGTTCCCTCGGGGATCATCTATCCGGACAAGGTCGTGATCCTCGGAACCGGAATGGTGATCGATCCGGCATCGCTGTTCGAAGAGCTCGCGATGCTTACCGCGAAGGGAATCGAGTGGAAGGGGAGGGTCCTCGTCTCCGACCGCGCGCATCTGGTGGTTCCCCGGTACAAGCACATGGACGTCGAGGCCGAGGCGAAGCGGCGCAATCCCATCGGCACCACCGGACGGGGAATCGGGATTACCTACGCCATGAAGGCTCACCGCGAGGGGATTCGCGTGGGCGACATCCTCGAAGAGGAGATGCGGAAAGGCCTCCCTGCCGAGGATCGCAAGTTCCTCGAGCCCTTCCTCGACCGCCTGCGTCCCATGACTATCGACATCGCCGCCTACCTCGCGCGAAATCGGGTCAAGCGGATCCTCTTCGAGGGGGCCCAGGGAATCCTGCTCGATCTTGACATCGGGACCTATCCCTTCGTCTCCTCCGGATACTCGGCGGCGGCGGGGGCCTCCCTCGGCGGCGGGATCGGGCCGCGCGCGATCGACCGGGTGCTTGGCGTCTTCAAGGCCTACACGACGCGGGTTGGCAACGGACCCTTTCCGACCGAGTTCAGCGAGGTGGACGACCGCAGTCTCATCGCCATGATTCGAGAGATCGGGCGGGAATACGGGGTAACGACCGGTCGGGCGAGGCGCTGCGGCTACCTCGATCTGGTCGCCCTGCGCTACGCCTGCCGGACCAACTCGATCGATTCCCTGGTCCTAACCCACCTCGATGTCTACGATACCCTTTCGCAGATCGAGGCCTGCGTCGCCTACGAGTGCGACGGCAAGCGCATCGAGGACTTCCCCTCGTCGATTCACCTCCTGGAGGGCTGCAAGCCCGTGACCAAGAGTTTCCCGGGCTGGCAGCGCTCCCTTCGCGACTGCAGCCGGTTCGAAGATTTGCCCCAGGAGGCGAAGAGCTACATCCGATTCATCGAGGAGTTCACCGAGACGAACATCGATATCGTTTCGGTCGGCTACGAGCGGCGACAGACAATGATCCGCCGCGAGCTATGGACAAGATCCTAGTCCTCGATTTCGGGGGCCAGACGACTCAGCTCATCGCGCGGAGGGTTCGCGATATCGGGGTCTATTCCGAGGTGGTGCCGGGAACGGCGAGTCTCGACCGAGAGGCGCTGCGCGAGGCGAAGGGCTTGATCCTCTCGGGCTCGCCCTACAGCTGCTACGAGAAGGATTCCCCCGCGCCCGATCCGCGCCTCTACTCCTGCGGACTGCCGCTGCTTGGGATCTGCTACGGCTTTCAGCGCATGACCCACGACCGGGGAGGCCGGGTTGCCCCGCGGGAGGTGCGCGAGTTTGGGCGGACGCCGCTGCGTCTGGAAGGCGACTGCCCGTTGTTCGCCCGGGTCCCTTCAGGCTTCCTTTCCTGGATGAGTCACGGCGACAGCATCGAGCAGCTTGCCCCCGGCTTCACCCTTGCCGCTCGCTCAGAATCCCATCCCGCCGCCGCCTACGACCCCGAGCGGCGGCTCTACGGAATCCAATTCCATCCCGAGGTTACCCACTGCGAGCACGGGACGACGATCATAGAGAACTTCGTCGTCGGCGTCTGCGGGGCCGCGCGCGAGTGGAACATGGACGCCTACCTGCGCGAAGCCGTCGCGGAGATCCGCGATCGGGCGAAGGAGCGTCCCGTCCTCCTTCTCATCTCCGGGGGGGTCGACTCGACCGTGGTAGCAGGACTGCTCCTCTCGGCGTTGGACCCGGAGATGGTGCACCTGATGTACATTGACACCGGTCTGATGCGCAGGAACGAGACGGCGCAGGTCGCGGCGGCGCTCGAGAAGCTCGGCGCTCGCCATCTTTACCTCATCGACGCCTCCGTGCGATTTCTTTCAGCGTTGCGGGGAATAGCCGATCCGGAAGAGAAGCGGAAAGTCATCGGAGACCTCTTCGTGCAGGTGCAGGGCGAGGAGATCGAGCGGATCATCGGAAGCGATTACCTTCTCGCACAGGGAACCCTCTACACGGACATGATCGAATCGGGCAAGGGGGTCGGAACCATCGCTCACGTGATCAAGTCACATCACAACGTCCGCTCGCCCCTCATCGAGGCAAAGCGCAAGCAAGGGTCGCTCATCGAGCCCCTCGCTCGGCTCTACAAGGACGAGGTCCGGCAGCTCGGGCGCACGCTGGGAATCGAGGAGGAGGTCATCCGACGTCACCCCTTTCCCGGTCCCGGGCTCGCCGTGCGCATCCTCGGCGAGGTCAGCCGGGAGCGCTGCGAGATCCTGCGGGAGGCCGACGCGCTTTTCATCGAGGAGCTCAAGGCGAGGGGGCTCTACGATGAGATCTGGCAGGCCTTCGGCGTCCTCCTTCCCGTGAGGTCGGTCGGCGTCACCGGCGACATGCGCCACTACGGATGGGTCCTCGCCCTGCGGGCCATCACCTCGAAGGATGGGATGACCGCCGACGTCTATCCCTTCGAGACCAAGGATATCCTCGAGATCTCTGCTCGCATCACCAACGAGGTCCGGGGGATCGGCCGCGTCGTCTACGACATCTCCAGCAAGCCCCCGGCCACTATCGAGTGGGAGTAGCCGGTGCGCCCCCTGCCTCTCGGCTGGCTCGGGATCGCTTCGGCGAACAGCCCTCCGCACCCTTCGGCGCCTAACGGCGCGATGCAAGTCGCAGCGCGGGGTCCTGTCGATAGAAGGCGGCGAGCTGACCGTAGACCTTCGGATACTCCCGGAGAACCGTCCCGGGCTGCTCGAAAAAGTACTCGCTCAAGACCGCAAAAAACTCCGAATCATTCTCGGCGGCGTAGCGATCGATGCGGCTCCGGCGCCCGCCCCTGCGGCGCGGAGGCCGCGATCGGAAGTCATCGAAGGCCTCCGTGAAGACCTCTTGCCACTCCGCGCGACTCATGTCGGGGTGAAGAGGAGGGCAGCCGTTGGCCGTCCCCCCCTCGCGCATGTCGAGCTTGTGGGCGATTTCGTGGATCACGACGTTGTAGCCGTCGCCCCACCCGGATGCCTCGACGTCCTCGATTGACAGAATGATCGGACCGTAGGGATGGGCCTCGCCGGTGACGGGATCGTTCCACTCGTGAACCACCCCGGCGGAATCGAGATCTCTGCGGCGCTGGACGAACTCCGCGGGATGCACAACAACCGAAGTCCAGCCGCCGAGCCAATCGTAGCCCAGCGAGAGAACCGACAGCGTCGCCTGGAGCGCGATGCTCAATCGAGTCGGCTCGGGAAGCTCGGTTCCCGGAGGGGGCTCGAACTGCTTCTCGCGCAGGAATATCGCCGCAAAGTCCCTCAGGCGGTCGGTCTCCGCCATCGGCAAGCCGGCGAGGATCGGGTGGTCGGCAAGGGCCTTCCGCCACGCCTCCTCCAGTATGGGAAAACGCTTCAGCATGCGAGCCCGGCGCAGGCGGCGCACGAGCGAACCCATCGGGTGAGCCATAGGCCTCAAGGATAGGGAGCGCCGCCGGCTCAGGTCAAGCTTGATCCCGCATCGGGAATTCCTGCTTGCGATCCGGCGAAATCCCGGTAGAATTGATGCAGGATCCCTCACACAAGAAGGCGGCAATGAAATGCCAAAGGGCCGGACGATCGTCCCGGTTGCGCTCAGCGTGGCGCTTCTGGCGCTCGCTGTTGTCGAAGGTGCTGCTCTTCTTCGGTCTCGCGAGTATGCAGCCGCTGACCGGGCTCGAACTGACGCTCTCGCCGGTCGAGCTCGAGGGCTTGAGGTCGCTCTTGCTCGGGCAGCTGAGCGAGATCGACAGCTTGCAGAAAGGCTTGAGCGAGCGAACGCTGACAATCGGCAGCTTAGAGAGGAGCTTGCGCGAGCAGAGGGAGCTGCTCGCTCGCTCCGAGAAACAAATCAGCAGCTTGCAGAATCGCTTGAGCGGCTCGATCGGGATAGCGGAACGCTTGCGGCAAGAGCTGAGCGAGACAAGAAGGCTATCGACGGAATTGCAGATCGCGCACGAAGCGCTCTCGAAGTCCTTCGCGTCATACAGAATCGAGGCGCAGCTGCAGATTCGAGCGCTGCGCACTGAGCGCGACCGAGAGCACGCACGGGCGTCGCTCTGGATGGTTGTCGGCGGCGCCGCGCTCGTCGCGGCAGGCGCGCTTCTCGCGGTCGGTCTTTCCGGGGCGAGATAGCACCCCAGGCCTCCCTCGGAACCAGAGACTGCGGGCACTTGCCCCCCCATCTCCCATCTGCTACTCTTCTCCCGGAGTTCCAAGACAAAAATGCACTTTTCAAAGCGTTCGTTCCTTCGCCTCTTGTCCCTGCTTGCCGTCGGCACAGTCCTTTCTCTCGGACTTCTCGCCTCCTGCACCACGCTCGGTCGTGGCCCTTCCGGCTCGCAGACCTCGGTCGTCCAGGCGACGCTCGCGAACGGCCTGCGGGTCGTCGTGGTCCGCGACCCGCTTGCTCCGGTCGTCACCCAACAGATCACCTATTTCGTCGGGGCCAACGAATCGCCCGCCGGATTCCCCGGCATGGCTCACGCCCAGGAGCACATGATGTTCCGCGGCTCTCCGGGCTTGAGCGGGGATCAGCTCGCCGAGATCTCGGCCGAGCTCGGGGGTCAGATGGACGCCTTCACAGCCTCGAACCTCACCTCCTACTACTTCACCGTGCCCGCTGACGCCTCCGACCTCGCCCTTCGCATCGGCGCGATCCGGATGGCGGGGGTGGATGACAGCCAGGCGGATTGGGAGAAGGAGCGGGGGGCGATCGAGCAGGAGGTCGCGCGCGACAATTCTCAGCCCTTCTACGTGCTGTATTCGAAGGCCCTTGCGCACCTCTTCGCGGGCACGCCCTACGAGCAGACGGGTCTTGGAACCAAGGCCTCGTTCGACGCTACCACCGCGGAGATGCTCAAGCGCTTTCACCAGGAATGGTACGCGCCCAACAACGCCCTCCTCGTCGTTGCAGGCGACGTTGAGCCGCAGGCGGTGCTGACCAAGGTGCGGGAGCTCTACGGGGACATTCCGACGAAGACGCTTCCGTCCCGGCCGGCCATCCGCTTGCCGAGCATTGCCGCCGAAAGCTTCAGCTCCCAGACGGATCAGCCCTACGGCATCGTGGCGATCTGCTTTCGCATGCCGGGCTATCGCGACGCCGGCTACGCCGCCTCCAACATCCTCGCTCGGGTGCTCGACTCGCAGCGCGGCGCGATCGCCGCGCTCAGCTACGACGGACAAGCCCTCGGCTCGGGATTCCAGATGAATACGATGCAGGACGCGGGGGTTGGACTCGCCTATGCGGTCTTTCCCGCCGACGGCGACTCGGCCCGACTCGAGAAGGAGCTGAAGGCGGCCCTCACCGCGACCATCAACGGGGGGATAACGCAGGAGCTCGTCGCCTCCGAGCAGCGTCAGCTTATTCTTGAGAACAACCTTCAGCGCAACTCGATCTCCGGGCTGGCGCAGAGCTGGACGAACGCGATTGCCCTTCGCGGGGCAGCATCCCCGGATGCGGCAGTTGCCCAGCTCGAGCGAGTGACCCTCTCC
Organism: Spirochaetales bacterium; assembly: GCA_027314665.1. Classification (GTDB taxonomy): domain Bacteria; phylum Spirochaetota; class Spirochaetia; order DAHUYW01; family DAHUYW01; genus DAHUYW01. The sequence continues at coordinate 10,493 of DAHVAK010000182.1, read as the reverse complement.
GATGTCACTGCCGCTGCGAAGGCTCTCGACTTCTCCCACGCGGTCACCCTGATCCTCACCCCCACCGCGGGGTCAAAGCCGATCGGCGGCGGACAGGGCTTCGGCGCCCCCGAGTCCTTCTCCTCCGTTCCCAAGACGGCGGTTACCCTTCCCGCGTGGGCCTCCTCCGCTCTCGCGAAGCTTCCCAATCCCCAGCCCTTGTTCCATCCCGAGGTCACCACGCTTCGCAACGGGATTCGACTCATCGTGCAACCTCTGACGGTGAGCCATTCGGTGAGCCTCTTCGGCAGCGTGCGCACCAATCAGGGCATTCAAGCCCCCAAGGGTCAGGAGGGGGTCGACGAGATCCTCAATTCGCTTTTCGATTGGGGACCGGCAGGGATGACGCGCATCCAGTTCGAGACCGCCGTCGACGCCCTGGGCGCTGAGATATCCACCGGAACCAACTTCGCTCTCGCCGCGCTTCCGCAGCACTTCGAAGCATCGGTAGGGCTTCTTGCGAGCGACCTGCTTCATCCCGCGCTTCCCGAGGATGCCCTCGCGAGTCAGAGAGGGCTGCTTGCCCAGGAAACCGCGGGGCGCATCAGGAGTCCGCTGTTCCAATTCCGGCGCGCGGTGCAGACCGCCCTGCTGCCGACGGGAGATCCGGCATTGAGAATGGCCACGCCCGGCTCGATTCAGTCGCTCACCGTCGGGGAAGTGCGCGACTACTACCGATCGATCATGCGTCCCGACCAGACCACCATCGTGGTCATCGGAGATATCAGCGCCGCGAGCGCCAAGCGGACCGTCGAGCGCTACTTCGGAGATTGGAAGGCGAGCGGGCCGACCCCCGACCTCGACAATCCGCCGGTTGCGCCTTCATCGGCTACGAACGCCTTCGTTCCCGATCCGGTACGGATCCAAGACGACGTCGTAATGGCCGAGACGGTCGGCGTCACCTTCAAAGACCCGGACCACTATGCGCTCGAGCTTGGAAACGAGTTTCTCGGCGGAGGCTTTTTCGCTAGTCCCCTCTATCGCGAGCTGCGGGTGGAGCGAGGGCTGGTCTACTCGGTGGGATCGTCGATTTCCTTCGGACGGACCCGTTCCTTCTACGAGCTTGATTTCGGCGCCTATCCGGACAAGGTGACCGAGGCAACGCAGATCGCCCTGCAGGTCATCCGGTCGATGATCGACACCCCCCTCTCGGAATCGAACCTCCATCTGGCGAAGGGGATCGGGCTGCGCAGCATCGAGCTCACGAGCCAGGATGTTCAGGGGTTGGCTAATCAGTGGATCGGGTACACCCAGGTGGGGCTTCCCCTCGATCAGCCCTACGTCGTGGCGCGCCACTATCGAGAGATCACTGCCGCCCAGATCCAGGCAGCCTTCAAGCGCTACCTCGAGCCCGCGCGCCTAAGCACGATCGTCATCGGGCAACCGGTGGGCAAGTAGCTCAGGCGCGGGCGGCCGAGCCGCGCGCATCTTGCGCGCTCTTCCTCGCTGCCGCTTCGGCGAGCGCTCGCTTCAACTCCCGCGCCAAGGCCTCACGCGGGTAGGCTCGGCGCGGGCAGCTGTCAGACACTTTGGAGGTGGCGGGAGTTGAACCCGCGTCCTGAAGTGCAAACCACAAACCTCTACAAGTTTATCCTCTTGTTACAGTTTCGCGCGGACATACGGTCAAGGGGCGCACCTGGTATCCGCACTATTCCGGTACATCTCCTGCTCGCGCCCCGGACGCTCACGAGCAGCAAGTCCCGGTCTCTTTCAGGCAACCCCAGGATTCGGAACAGCATCCCAGGAGCCCGTTGGTGGACTAAGCCGCCAAAGCGAGTTCTGCGTTGTTATCGTTCGCAGTTGTTTTTGTGCCGGTTTTAGGAGCCCGACCCTCCACTTGCAGCTTGTAGCTAAACAGGCTTCAGTCGAAGCCGTTACACCCCCGTACCCTCAATATACTCTCCGTTGGAGAGAGAATCAAGGAGGCCGCCGCCAAAGTCGAGCGGGAGAATCAGTAGCGATCGCGTATCTCGCGCTGGGCGTCGCGCTGGAGCTCCCGGGACTTGATGCTCTCGCGCTTGTCGTAGAGCTTCTTTCCCTGGCCCACGCCGATCTCCAGCTTCACCATCCCTCGCTTGAGGTAGAAATTGAGCGGCACGAGGGTCAGCCCGCGCTCCTCGCTCTTGCGCTTGAGCCGCTTGATCTCCTGCTTATGCACGAGGAGCTTCCGCGGTCGGTCCGGATCATGGTTGAAGAGGTTGCCCATGGGGTAGGGGGAGATGTGAAAACCGACCAGCCAGAGCTCGTCGTTCTTGACTATCGCGTAGGCGTCGGAGAAGGAGAACTTGCCGCTCTTCATCGACTTCACCTCGGTGCCGTGAAGCTCGATCCCGCACTCGATGCTTTCAGAGATTGTGTAGTTGAAGCGGGCGCGTCGATTATCGGCGAGGAGCTTTCGTCCGGAGTCCTCTTTTGCCATGCAACATCATTTCCTTACGAGCACGGGTCGAAAGCCAAGAAAGGGGGTGCACCACGTGGGAGGCTGGGAGGCGCGCGTCGTGTAGGTGACGCTCTCGCGTGACGACGCCCAAGACCCGCCGCGAACCGCCTTCTCGGCCCCCTTCGCGAACGATGGCGTCTCGAAGGAAGCCCCCCCGCCCCACGGGGCCAAAAGATAGTCGGCAGGGAAATACCAGTTGTCGCACCACTCCCAGACATCGCCCAGAAGATCGTAGATCCCAAGGGTGTTGGGCGCGCCGCTTTCGACCGGCTCGAGGCCCTGGGCGGTCTCTCGGAAAACGGAGGTGCGGGGATCGACGTTCATCCGAGCCGCCCATTCGTACTCCGCTTCGCTTGGAAGCCGAACGCTCCACCCGGAGAGGTAGGAGGGGAGCAGCGTTGTAAGCCAGTCGGAGTAGGCGCGCGCCGCGTAGTAGGAAACGTAGGTGACCGGATCGTTGCTGCCCTTCGTCGCGCTCCAGTCCTTCAGGTAGTCGGAAGAGACGAGCCCCTCCTCCTTGAGTGCCTCGCGCTGCCCCGGCCCCCACTTGGGGTTGGCGGCAAGAAAGCGCGCAAACTGTGCATTCGTGACGTCCGTCCGGGCCATCGAGAAGGAGCCAACCGTCTCACGGTGCGGCGAATCGAGCCCGGCGTCGGCAGGGTCGAGCGGTTTCTGACCGCGAGCGAGCCCCATGACGTAGCTTCCCGCAGGGAGCGGAATGAAGCGAACCCCTTCGAGCGAAAGCGGCGGGGCGGTCGTCGCGCCGCTCGCCGCTCGTGCCGACCCCAACGCGTCGAGATAGCTCTTCTCCAACTGCTGGAACCAGGCTTGATTGCGAATCGCCGTCTGCGCCGCCTCGGGAAGCGAGGCATACACCCACAGGACAAGCTGCGGATTGGCTCGCACGGCCTGCGCGAAGGCGAGGGTCATGCCAAGCAGGGATGCAGGGGTAAGGGCTCCACCCCGGGCATAGAGAAAGCCCTCGGCGGAAAGAAAGTCGCGCAGCAGATAGGGATTGTGTACGTCGCGCGCAGCCTCCTTCAAGAAGAGGGCCAGGGCCGCGTAGTCGCCAAAACCCTTGCTCTGCGCTGCGTCGCGGACCGTGTGCATGAGGATCGGGGGAACCTGATAGTTGGGGACGACGGTGTCGATCATCGACCATCGGCTCACCTCGCCAAAGGCATGCGAGAGGAGTCCGGAAAGGTCCGAGACGCGCAGCGCGAAGGAGAGAACCGCGCGGCGCGGAACGAACAGGGAGCCGAAGAGCCTTCCCCCGACGGACAACTGCTCCTTTATCGGGGCGTAGTATGGCTTCTGTATCTCAAGGGAACGGCTGCCCGCAGGAACAAAGTGGGTCAGCGGCGTCGCTCCGAGGTATTGACCGTCGACGAAGACTGCGGCGCCCGAGGGGTTCGTCGAGACGGACAGCACGGAGCCGTTGCGCCTGATCCCGGGGTAGAACAGGAATAGGAAGAGAATCAGCGCGAGGACGAATGCGTAAAGGATGGTGAGATAGAGTCCGGGCTGCATTCCGAGCAGGGGTTTGAGCCTCACTCGAACCTTCGAGAGGTCGTCTTCGTCGCGTTCGCGCTTCTTGGCCATTGCAGAATGAGGGTAGCGTAAGTGTCGGCCAGTGTCAACGCGATGCCAGAATTCCCAAGCCCTTGCCATCTCGCAACCATTCATGATATCGTCGCCCGATAATGACGCGGCTCCAGAATTGGTACACTGGCGTTCAGAGCTTCACTGAAGGGCTGCTGACCTACCGCAAGCGGCGCAAGCTGCAACGACAGGAACGTCAGAAGAAGAAGAACCCCGTTCTCGACTGGGTCGAGGCCTTTCTCTGGGCGGCGGGGGTCGTTCTCCTCATAAACCAATACCTGTTTCAGGCCTACCAGATCCCCTCCGGATCGATGGAAAAGACGCTGCTCGTCAACGATCGGATCTTCGTCAACAAGCTCATATTCGGCCCTGAGCTCCTTCCCGGGATCGGCAAGCTTCCCGGCTTCCGGCTGCCGGGACGCGACAACGTGATCATCTTCGAGAATCCCCTCTACCTCTCGCGCGGTCCGGTCTTCGATGTCACGCAGAGAATCCTCTACATGCTCACCCTCTCGCTGGTCGACATCGACCGCAACAAGGAGGGGCAGCCGCGGGCGCATTTCCTCATCAAGCGCGCCATCGGAATCGGAGGCGATCGAATCCGCATCTCCGAGGGCTCGGTTTGGCTGAGATCGCAAGGGATGGGCGCGTGGCTGCCGGAGGCCCAGTTCAAGAAGCTCACCGGCGCGACCTACGTCACCCAGCGCCTCCTCGATGCCCAGGACTACGTCGCGATTCACGCCCAGGCGATCGCCGACGCCTACAAGACCGCGCACCTCACGCCCGGTCCGACCATCACCAAGGACGCTCAGCTTCCGGTCCACGCCTATGGGGATCAATACGAGTGGATGGGGGTGCGCTACCGGACCCTCTATACCATCTATCCCGAACAGGCGAGCGTGCGCAACGACTGGAGTCAGTTCGCGCTCGGATGGTACATCCCCAAGGGGTGGATCTTCCCCATGGGCGATAACCGCGACAACTCGAAGGATGGGCGCTATTTCGGTCCCGTTCGCATCCGCAGCGTGCTCGGAAAGGCCATGTTCATCTACTGGCCCATCGACCGGATCGGCCCGATCAAGTGAGACCGGCGTCGCTCGCCGATAGAGCCCGTTCCCGCGCCAATTGACAGTCGATTTTTCCGCGTGTTATCCTATTTAATGTCATTCCCAAGGAGAATTTATGTCCGGCCACAGCAAATGGGCGAGTATCAAACACAAGAAGGGTGCCCTCGACGCGAAGCGCGGGCAGGCCTTCACGAAAATCATCAAGGAAATAACAATCGCGGCTCGACTCGGCGGCGGTGACGAAGAGGCCAACCCTCGCCTCCGCACGGCAATCCTCAAGGCGAAGGGAGCGAACATGCCCAAGGACAACATCGAGCGCGCCATCAAGAAGGGAACCGGCGGCCTCGAAGGGGTCAACTACGTCCAGATAACCTACGAAGCCTACGGACCCGGCGGCGTCGCGATCCTCGTCGACACGCTCACGGACAACAAGAACCGGACTGCCGCGGACCTGCGCAACCTCCTGTCAAAGGGAGGCGGGAACCTCGGCGAGACCGGGAGCGTCTCCTATCTCTTCAAGCGCAAGGGCGTGATCAGCTTCGATGCCGAGAAGTACACCGAGGACCAGATCATCGAGGTTGCGCTGGACGCCGGAGCAGAGGACGTCTCGACCAGCGAGGGGACCATCGAGGTGCTTACCGAGCCCGAGGCCTTCGAGGCCGTCCTCACCGCCTGCCAGAAGGCGAACTTCGAGCAGTCGATGGCTGAAATCGCGATGGTTCCTGAGGCCACCATAAGCCTCGACGCCGACAAAACGGCCAGGGTCCTGCGCCTGCTTGAGCGCCTCGACGAGCACGACGATGTCCAGTCGGTCGCCTCGAATCTGGAGGTACCCGAGGGCTTCGTCCTCGAGGATGAATGATTCGCATCCTCGGGCTTGATCCCGGTCTCGCGGATACCGGCTGGGGCGTCATTGAGATACGGGATGGGAGCTGCCGGCACGTCGACCACGGGACGGTGAGCACCAGCCCCTCGGTTCCGACCGGGGAGCGGCTCGAGAAGATCCAGCGAGAGATTCTCGCCGTAATTCGCAGCTTCAATCCGACTCAGGCCGGAATCGAAAGCCTCTATTTTGCCAAGAACATCACGAGCGCGATCCCGGTCGCTCAAGCCCGAGGAGTGCTCCTGCTCACGCTTTCGCAGGAAGGGATCTCTTCGTGGGAGTTTTCCCCGCCCGAGATCAAACTGGCGATCTCCGGAGCCGGACGCGCGAGCAAGCAGCAGGTCCAGGAGCTGGTGAGAATCCTCATCGGCTTGTCCGAGATTCCGAAGCCCGACCATGCCGCCGACGCCCTCGCGGCCGCCATCTGCTGCTATCACCGCCGCGCCGCGGAGGTCCGATTCGCGCGAGGAGCAGATGTTTAACAGCCTTAGCGGGAGGATCACCGCGAAGCGGGACGGGAGCTTATACCTCGAGTCGGCCGGAATCGAGTGGGACATCGTGGCCCCCGCCTCGGCCCTCGCGGCCCTTCCTCCGGTCGGATCGGTAGCGCGGGTCTACATCTATCTGCACCATCGCGAAGACCAGGTGAGGCTCTTCGGGTTCTCCTCCGCCCTCGAGCGAGCGCTCTTCCTTGATCTCCTCAAGGTCGAGGGGGTTGGACCGAAACAGGCGGTGAAGATCATGTCGGGAATCTCTCCTGAGCTTCTCGCCTCCGCCCTCGACAACGGCGATGTCGAGGCCTTGAGCCGCCTTCCGGGACTGGGCGTGAAGACCGCCCAGAAGATGATTCTTGCCCTGCGCGGGAAGCTCACGCGCGAAGCGGGCGAGGATCAGCCGCAAGCCTACGCGGACATCGTCAACGCCCTCGTCGAGATGGGCTTTGAGCGGAGGCTTGCCGTCGAGGCGGTTCGGGCGTCGGCCGCCGAGCTGGGCCGCGAGGGCCTTCCCGAGACCGATGCGGATCCCGAGCTTGAGAAGGAGCTCATGCGGCTCTCGATCGTTCGGTTGAGCAGGTAGGGCCGACGATGCGCGCCAACAATCTCCTTTCACCGGACTATCAGGGGGAAGAGGATGCCCGGGAGACGACCCTCCGTCCGCAGTATCTGAAGGACTTTCAGGGCCAGGATGCGATCAAGCGGAACCTCGCCGTGTTCATCCGCGCCGCAAAGGAACGCGAGGAGAGCCTCGATCACGTCTTCCTGAGCGGCCCCCCGGGGTTGGGCAAGACCACCCTCGCCGGGATCATGGCGAATGAGCTGGGCGTCGAGCTCAAGGTCACCTCCGCGCCCGCTCTCGACAAGCCGAAGGATCTCGCGGGAATCCTCACCACGCTGAGCAAGCAGGCGGTGTTCTTCATCGACGAGATCCATCGACTGAAGCCCGCCCTCGAGGAGATGCTGTACGTCGCGATGGAGGATTATGCGATCGATTGGGTCATCGGACAGGGCCCGACCGCACGGACCCTGCGCATTCCCATTCCCCCCTTCACCCTGATCGGGGCGACCACGAAGGCGGGGCAGGTAGCAGCTCCCCTCTACAACCGCTTCGGAATAAGCGTGCGGATCAACTTCTACGAGTTTGCGGAGATCATCACGATAATCCGCCGCTCGGCTACTATCCTCGGCGTGACCATCGCCGAAGAGGCATCCGATCTGCTCGCTCGCTGCTCGCGCGGCACTCCCCGGGTGGCGAACCGCCTGCTGCGCCGCATGCGGGACTTCGCGCAGGTCGAAGGGGACGGCACCGTCACGCGCGAGGTCGTCGACCGAGGGCTCGCTCGCCTCGAGATCGACGGCTACGGGCTCGAGAGCCAGGATCGCGAGATCTTGCGGGTGATCATCCAGAACTATGGGGGAGGCCCGGTGGGCGCCGAGACCCTTGCCATTTCGGTCGGCGAGGCCATCGAGTCACTCGAGGATTTCTACGAGCCTTACCTCATCCAGCGCGGTTTCCTGCAGCGAACGCCGCGGGGACGCGTCGTGACCGAATCGGCCTACCGGCTGCTCGGGCTCGAGCCGCCGAGTCGCCTCTCGGGCGGGGGAGCCGCCAACGGCGCCGCAGGCGGCGCTCCGGAAACCGATCAGCAAACCCTCTTTCCATGAAAACGAGCGATTTCGACTTTACGCTTCCCGAGGAGCTCATCGCGCAGTGGCCCTCCGAGCGGCGCGAGGCCTCACGCTTGATGGTGGTCGATCCTCGCAGCGGCTCCATCCTTCACCGCACCATCGCCGATCTTCCAGGGCTTGTGGAGCCCGGCACCGTCATCGTCATAAACGACTCGAAGGTCCGCCGCGCGCGCATCTACGGGACCTCCCCGACCGGGACGCGGGTGGAGTTCCTCCTCGTCGATCAGCTCGATGGGGACCGATGGCGCGCCCTATGCTCTCGTGCACGGCGCCAGCGAGCGGGAATGCGCTACGCCTTTGCCGACGGAGTCGACGGAGAGATCCTCGAGGCCGATGGGGAGTTCCGCATCCTGCGCTTCGAGCGCCCGATCGACGACGGATGGCTCGACCGCTTCGGCCACATGCCCCTGCCGCCCTACATCCGCCGCGGGGATGTCCCCGCCGATCTGGAGCGCTACCAAACCGTCTACGCAAGAACCCCGGGATCGGTGGCAGCGCCGACGGCGGGCCTCCACCTTTCAGCGGAGCTTCTCGCCGCTCTCGAGGGTAGGGGTACGGAGCTCGCGCCCGTCACCCTGCACGTCGGATTGGGAACCTTCCTGCCGGTCCGCACTGTGGCGGTCGAGGAGCACCGGATGCACGAAGAGCGCTACGAGGTGCCAGAGGCAAGCGCCGAGCGGCTCAACCGCGCCCTCGCCGAGGGGCGCCCGATTCTCGCCATCGGCACGACCTCGGTGCGGACTGTCGAGTCGGCGTGGCAGACGAATCGGGTCCAGGCGGGCAGGGGCGCGACTCGGCTCTACATCTATCCGGGATACCGCTTCTCGGTCGTGAGTCGCCTCCTCACCAACTTCCACACCCCGCGGTCGAGCCTGATTCTGCTCGTCGCGGCCTTCGCCGGCCAGGGTCTGATCCAGCGGGCCTACGAAACGGCAATCGCCGAGCGCTACCGTTTCTTCTCCTACGGAGACGCGATGCTGATCTCAAGCCGAGCGGAGGCGGGCAACTCAGTAGGTGGATGAGCTCATGTTCTCGAAGACCGAGCGGACGTGCTGCAGGCGGGCAAGATCCATCGCAATGTATCGCGCGTAGTCGAGGGAGCCCGTTTGAATGCGATAGCTCTCGTCCTCCCAATCCTGAATCTGGGGCAGCTGCACGATGGCGAGGCGAGAGGCGAGGCTCGACCAGCGGACTGCGCTGCTCCAGTAGGTGAGAGCGGTCCGGTAGAGCGCTTCGGCGGTCTTCAGGCTGTCGAGGTTCTGCCGCTTCCAGGGGTAGTTGAAGAAGTAGGCCACCCGCTTGTCATACTCGCTTGCGAGGAGGCGATACTGGGCCACAAGCAGCAGGTTGACGTGCATCTTGAAGAGATAGCGATAGCGCTCCCACTGAAGCTTGTTGTTTATCTTTGCAAGAGCGTAGAGAGGATTGGCGAAGTCGGCGTTCAAGGCGTCCTGCAGATAGGTGATGTTCTCCAGGCAATCTTCGGGATACTGGTAAAGATGCTCGTGGAAAAGCCGGTAGTACTGCTCGGCGTAGAGAATGCGGTAGGCATGGGCGGAAAGCAGCGGCACGAGCAGGAGCATCCCGAAAAAAAGAGAGCGCTTCACGGCTTCTGTATCGGCCGACGGGCGACAAAGCTCCAGATCTTTTCGTGGATCTCCTCTCGCGGTCCGACCCCGTCGATCCAGGCGACGCGCATTCCGGCGCCGCTGCGGCCTTCGATCCCCCGCCGATAGAAAGAAAGGATGCGCTCCTGGAGCTCGATTCCCTCGAAGAGCTCGACCCCGCGTCGGCTCGCCATCCTCCTGTTGCACTCCTGGGGTGGAACGTCAAGAAAGATGAGCGCTTCAGGGAGAGGAAAGTCGCGATTGAGCTCGTAGACCCAGTCGTAGCCGCAATCGATCGACTGATACGCGAGGGAGGAATAGAGGTAGCGGTCGCAGATGACCAGACGGCCGTCGCCCGCAGCCCTTCGCATCCCTCCCTCGGCAGCGCTCAGATGCTCGGTGCGGTCGGCGGCAAAAAGAAGCGCCAAGGCGTGCGGGTCGAGGGCAACCTCTCGCTTGAGAACGCGCCGCACGAGGGACCCAATCGGTCCTGCGCTCGGCTCCCACGTGGCGGTGTAGGGCACTCCCTCGCGCTCGCAGCGCTCGGCGAGAAGCTTCATCTGCGTGGTCGTACCGGCTCCGTCTAACCCCTCGAGAACGACCAGATTCTGCAAGACCTCTTGGGATGTCATAACCTTCTTCCGCTGTGCTCCGTCACGCCGATACTAT
>DAHVAK010000276.1 GCA_027314665.1 Spirochaetales bacterium | reverse complement strand
CAAGGAGGCAAGCTCTCTGCTCGATCTCACGCTCACCGCACGCAATGGGGTGCCCATGTGCGGCATCCCCTACCACGCAGCGCACACCTACGTTGCGCGCCTCCTGCGCGCGGGAAGAAAGATCGCGATATGCGAGCAGCTTTCCCTTGCTCCGGGCGGTAAGGGGCTTGCCGACCGCGAGGTGGTCGAGGTCATCACGCCGGGGACGGTGGTCGATCCGGACTTCCTCGATGAACGGTCGAACAACTACCTTGTCTCCCTTGCTCGGACGGGAACACGGCTCTCCCTATCGTACATCGATCTCTCAACCGGAGAGTTCGCGACGACCGACTTCGCGTGGGAGGGTCGCAGCGAGCGGATCAAAAAGGAGCTTGCTCGCCTTACCCCCCGCGAGCTCATCATCCAGGAATCGCTCCTCGAGGAGGATCTCACCACCGCGAGCCTCCTCGCGGAGCGCCCCGAGATCGTCGTCAATCGCTATCCCGATTGGAACTTCGATTTGAAGACCGGCGCCCAAACCCTCATGCGGCAGTTCGGTACCGCCTCGCTCAAGGGATTCGGCATCGTCGAGCGGAGCCCCTGCATCTATTCGGCGGGCATCCTGCTCGAATACGCGGCGGAGACCTCGAAGAGCCTCACCCCCCACATCAAGGCAATCCGCTACTATTCCGACGGCGACTTCCTCGGACTCGACGAATCGAGCCAAAAGAACCTCGAGATACTCGCCAACCTTCAGGACGGCACGAGCCGCTACACCCTCTTTGAGGTCCTCGACCACACCAAGGGGTCGATGGGAGCCCGGCGGCTGAAGCGATGGCTCGCCCAGCCCCTATCGAAGGCAGAGGCTGTGGGACGCCGCCTCGACCGAGTCGAGTACCTCTACCGCAACCAGGCCCTCCTGTCGACGGTTCGCGACGCCCTCACCGAGATCCTGGATCTCGAACGCCTGTCGGCCCGCGTGGCAATGGACCGGGCGCACGCCAAGGATCTTCTCGGGATCAAGGCCTCACTTTCGGGGGCCCTGCAGCTCATCGCACTGCTCTCGGAGCGGCAAGAGCTCTTCCGCTCTGATGCGGAGGGCTCTCCCGCGGCGACGCCGCAGGAGAACGCGAGCCTCCGCGATCTCCTCGAGCGGGCAATCGACGAGAATCCCTCGGTGCTTCTCACCGAGGGGGGGCTCATCCGGGAGGGCTACAACAAGGAGCTCGACGAGCTAGAAGCCCTGAAGCGAGGGAGCCAGTCGATTCTCGACGGCTACCTCGAGGAGGAGCGCGCGGCGAGCGGAATAGGCTCGCTGAAGCTGCGCTACAACCGCATCATCGGCTACTTCTTCGAGATTACCAAAGCCAACCTCGGCTCCGTGCCCGGGCATTTCATCCGCCGCCAGTCCCTCGTCGGGGGCGAGCGATTCACCACCGATCGTCTCGTCGAGCTCGAGACCCGCCTGAACAGCGCGACCGAGCGGATCATCGAGCTCGAGCGAGAGCTCTTTCTGACGGTGCGGGAGAGCGTGAAGGCAAGGCTTGGCATGCTGCTCGAGCTCGCCGATCGCGTCGCCGACCTGGACGTCCTGCAGTCCTTCGCCCAAGCCGCGACCGTTCACGGCTACACCAAGCCAAGGATTCTCGATTCTGGCGCGCTCTCCATCGTCGGGGGGCGCCATCCCGTCGTCGAGGCCAACCTGCCGCCCGGGGAATTCGTTCCCAACGGATGCACCCTCGATGCCGAGGGGGTCTCCTTCGCCCTCATCACCGGCCCGAACATGGCGGGAAAATCCACCTATCTGCGGCAGATAGCCCTCATCGTGCTGATGGCCCACGCGGGCAGCTTCGTTCCGGCGGAGGAGGCGACGATCGGGGTGGTCGATCGCCTTTTCTGTCGGGTCGGGGTTTCCGACAACCTTGCGCGGGGCGAATCGACCTTCCTGGTGGAGATGAACGAGACCGCGCACATTCTCCACTCGGCCTCGAAGCGAAGCCTCATTATCATGGACGAGGTGGGTAGGGGGACCGGCACCAACGACGGGCTTGCCATCGCGTGGGCGGTCCTCGAGTACCTCGTGGAGAGCCTCCAGGCGAAGACTCTCTTTGCCACCCACTACCATGAGCTCACCTCCATCCCCCATCCCAAGCTGCAGAATCTCTCGATGGAGGTTCTCGAGCGAAGGGGGGAGATCGTCTTTCTTAAGCGGGTGACCGAGGGGCCTTCGGCGAACTCCTACGGGATTCACGTGGCGCGCCTCGCGGGTCTGCCGGAGGCGGTCGTCGCGCGCGCCTCTGAGATCCTCGCCAGTCTGGTGCAGAGAGCGCGGGAAGCGCCGCCCGACGAGGCCTCGGGGCGGGGCGAGGTGGGCGACGCTCCGCAACGAAGGCCCGAGGAAACGGCCCCTGCGGCGAAAGAGAGGCGATCGCGCCCCGCGCAGGCGGAGCTCTTCCCCGCTCGGCAGTCGATTCTCGATGAGCTTGCGGAACTTCCCCTCGACGCCACCACTCCCATAGAGGCCCTGAACCTCCTTGCCCGATGGAAGGGCCTCCTCGAACATCCGCTCCCATAGAGATCGCTTTCGCGCGAAGCGAAAGACGACCTCCGGCGGTATTGGAGGCATGCGGCAAAGAAACAACCCCTTCGCGTGCCTCTTCCCCCAGGCCTGTCTTCTCTGCGGGGCTCCTGTCCTGTTCGAATGTGCGGAGGAGATCCCGGATGCCGCTGCGATCCCGGTGTGCCGCTCCTGCCACTGCGGCCTTCGCCCCATCGAGGGGCGGCGCTGCGCGCGCTGCAGCCAACCCCTCACCTCTGAGGAGGGGCTGTGCCTGAGGTGTCGGGAACGGGAGCTCTCCTTCGAAGCGAACTGGTCGCCCTTTGCCTACGAGGACGAGGTGAGAGAGCTCGTCTACCAGTACAAATTCCGCAATCAACGGCGGCTCGCGCGATACTTCGCCTTCTGGCTGGCTCGCGGGTACCAGACCCGATATCCCGGGCTTCCCCTCGTGCCGGTCCCTTTCCGCCCGTCGGGGAGGCGACGAAGGGGGTGGGACCATGTCGAGTGCATCCTCTCCCATCTTGCGCGGACCTACCACATCCCGCCGCTGCCCCTGCTTGCCCGCGACGACGGCCCGCAGCAGAAGCGCCTCGACTTCGAAGGACGCATGGGAAACCTGCGGGGCAGGATACGGCTCCGCGAGGGCAGAGGCGGCCCCCTGTCGGAGGGAGCCTTCCTTCGCCCGCCGAGGGCGGTGGTGCTGCTCGACGACATCCTGACGACCGGCGCCACGGCCTCGGAATGCGCTCGCCTCCTTCGCGAAGCCGGTGTAGCGACCGTCTTCGTCCTCACGATCGCAATCGCTTGACCGCCTCGCGCGACAACCCTCACCGCAACGGTTGACATTGTCGGTCGCAGTTGTTATTCTTTCCTTAGCATCATAAGGAAGGCTTTTGCAGAAGAGTCGGCAACCGACTCTTTTTTTGTAGGTGGAGGGCGGTGGACCGCGGAGGCCTCGCAGACAGACTGAAGCCCGTCGTGGAGCCCCTCGTCGATAAGCTTGGGTTCTCCATTGTCGAGCTTCGCTCGGGCGCTACTCGACAGGCCCTTCGCGTCAGCCTCGTCATCTACCGGCCTGAAGGAGTGAATCTCGAGGACTGCACGAGGGTCTATCGAGCCGTGCTTCCCAGGATCGAGGTTTCAGAGAATCGGCGCGATGTGCATTTGGAGGTTTCCTCTCCGGGGCTCAGTCGCACGATCAGGTCGACCGACGAGTTTGAGGTCTTCCGCGGCAGAGGGGTGAAGATACTGATGAAATCGAGCGGAGAGTGGATAGCCGGGACGATCCACGCCGCGACCGACCATTCGCTTGAGCTCCAGAACTCAGGCGGCCGGTTCGAGTACGAATTCGAGGACATCGCGAAAGCCCAACTCGACTATTCCGAGGAGGTGGGAGGTTAACATGGCTTCTGGACTTGCAGATGCAATTCGGGGACTCGTGCAGGAAAAGGGTATCTCCGAAGAGCTTGTCATCAAGACAATAGAGGACTTTTTGATCGCCGCCTACAAGCGGAAGTTCGGGATGGCCGACAACGCGGTCGTCAAGTTCAGCGATGACGGCGCGGATGTCGCCATCTACGCGCGAAAGAGCATCGTCGAAGAGGTCGATGATCCGGTCACCGAGATCGCTCTCGAGGAGGCGCTTGCCCTCAACGAGGACTGCGAAATCGGCGACGAGCTCCTGATCGAGATCAACCCCCAGGAGTTCGATCGGGTCGCCGTCCAGAGCGCGAAGCAGAAGGCGAAACAGACCCTGCGCGAGATTCAGAAGGACACCCTCTACTCGGAGTTCAAGGACAAGGTCGGTGAGATGATCATCGGCTACTACCAGCGCGAGCGCAACGGCAACATCTTCGTCGATCTGGGGAAGACCGAGGGCATTCTGCCCAAGCGCTTCCAGTCGCCGCGCGAGATCTACCGCCCCAACGACCGCATCAAGGCCCTCATCTACGAGGTCAACAAGAGTCCCTCGGGGCTGCAGATCGTCCTGTCGCGGACCCACACCGATTTCGTCAAACGGATCTTCGAGCTGGAAGTGCCGGAGATCTACGATCGAACGGTGGAGATCTTCAAGATCGTCCGGGAGCCCGGGTATCGCACCAAGATCGCGGTCCTCTCGAATCGGGAGGACGTCGATCCGGTGGGAGCCTGCGTGGGGATGAAGGGCGTCCGCATCCAGGCGATCGTGCGCGAGCTCGAGGGCGAGAAGATCGACATCCTCAAGTTCGACAGCGATCCGCGGGAGTTCATCAAGAACGCCCTCTCTCCGGCCGAGGTGGAGACCGTGGTGATCCTTGACGAGGCGAAGCGACAGGCACTCGCGGTAGTCGGCGAGAACCAGCTCTCGCTAGCGATTGGAAAACAGGGTCTCAACGTCCGCCTCGCGAATCGTCTCGTCGATTGGAACATCGACGTGAAGACCGCAGCACAGTTCGCCGAGATGGACATCTCCGCGGAATCGAAGCGGGCGGTGTCCGCGCTGTTCAGCGACTTGACGGAAGAGGAAGAGGAGATCACCAAGATCTCCGAGCTTCCCGGCATTTCGGAGCGGTTGGTCGAGCTTCTCAAGCAGAACGGCATCGAGCTCATCGAGTCGCTCATCTCCCTGGACGGGGAGCAGCTGACGAAGCTCGAGGGGATCACCCCTCAGGACGTGCAGACCATTCAGGCCATCATTGCGGAGAACGTCGACATCATCGAAGAAGAGCCTCCGGCGGAAGAGAGCGCCGCGGCCGCGCCGGAGAAGGCGGAACCCGAACCCGAGACCTACGAGTGTCCGGAGTGCGGCACGCCGATCACGATCGACATGACTTCTTGTCCAAACTGCGGGGTTGGATTAAGCTTCCAGCTTGAAGACGATGGCGAAGAAGAGGATACTGACGAGCAAAAGAGCTAGGAGCAGGCGTGGCGGCCCGCTCCCGGTGAATGTGCCGGCGGATCGAAAGGTGGGATGATGGCGGAAGAGCAGGATAGTAAGCAGAAACCGAAGGCGACCCTAATCAAGCACAAGCGCAGCGAGACCGAGGTCGAAACTCGCGAAGAGGCCGCGAAGCTCGAGAAGAAGAAGGTAGTCGTCGTCAAGAAGAAGGCACTCCCGCCGAAGAAGCCGGTACCCAAGGTGGTCGCGTCGCCCGGTGCCAAGATCGAGCCCGTCCCGCCTCCCGTTCGCGAAGAGGCGCGTGAGACCCCGCCCGAGACCGTCGCCGCGCGGCCCCCCCTTGCGGAAACTCCGCCGTCGCCGCCGCCGGTGCGAAGGGTGAATCTCCCCATCGGGCCGCAGGCGGGTCAGGCGCCCCGCCCGCGGCCCGCCTATCCCAAGTCCACCGAGCCGCGATATCCCCAGCGTCCCCCTACCAGCTTCCGTCCGCCCCAGGGTGGTGGGGGCGGGTACACCTCCACAGGCTTTCAGCCGCGAACCGGCACCTTCCCGCCCCGGCGCACCTTTGAGAGCGGCAGACCCCCCTTTGGTCCGCGTCCCGGAGCGCCGCGCCCCGGTGGTTTTCAAACCGGCGGGCGGCCTCCCTTTCCGCCGCGTCGCCCGGGGGGCCCCGTAGGAAATCGTCCGCAGGGGCAGGGGGCGCCGCAGTCGACGGAAGAGGGGAGAACCGCCGCGAAGAAGTTCTTCAAGGCCAAGAAGAAGACCTCCTACGTCAAGAGCAAGAAAGACGAAATTCTGGAGAAGAGCTTCCAGATCAAGAAGAAGGCCACGCAGAAGGTTAACCCGGTTCCCAAGGAGATCGACATCATGGAGGTCATCACGGTCTCCGAGCTCGCTCGCAAGATGAACCTGAAGGCCTCCGACCTCATCTCCAAGCTCATGTCGATGGGGATGATGGTCACGATCAATCAACAGATCGACTCCGACACCGCCTCGCTCCTTGCGGCCGAGTACGGGTGCAAGGTGAAGATCGTTTCGCTGTACGAGGAGACCCTCATCGAGACCGACAAGGACCGCGATGAAGACCTGCGTCCCCGGCCTCCCATCGTCACCATCATGGGTCACGTCGACCACGGGAAGACCAAGCTGCTCGACGCCATTCGCAAGACCGACGTGGCTTCGACCGAATACGGCGGCATCACGCAGCACATCGGCGCCTACAAGGTCGAGCTTCCGCAGGGCAACATCGTCTTCCTCGATACGCCTGGTCATGAGGCCTTTACCCTGATGCGGGCGCGGGGCGCCCAGATCACCGACATCGTCGTCCTCGTCGTCGCCGCCGACGACGGAGTGATGCCCCAGACCATCGAGGCGATCAACCACGCGCGCGAGGCCAAGGTCCCGATCATGGTCGCGGTCAACAAGGTCGATCTCCCATCCGCCAACCCCGAGCGAGTGAAACAGCAGCTCGCCGAGCATGGGCTTGTTCCTGAGGCATGGGGAGGGACCACGCTCTACAACGAGATCTCGGCGCTCAAAGGAACAGGGGTCAAAGAGCTTCTCGAGTCGATTATCCTCCAGGCGGAGATTCTCGAACTGCGTTCGAACTACGCGACCCGCGCCGAGGGGCGCGTCATCGAATCACGGGTGGACCAGGGGCGCGGCATCGTCTCCACGGTCATCATCGAGCGCGGCACCTTGCGGGTGGGCGACGCCTTCGTAGCCGGAGTCTACCCGGGACGGGTGCGGGCCATGTTCAACGACAAGGGCCAGAAGATCGATGAGGCGACTCCCGCAACCCCGGTAGAGGTCCTCGGCTTCACGGGAATCCCCGCTGCCGGCGCCCCCTTCCAAGTCACCGAGAACGAGAAGATCGCGCGACAGGTCGGAATGAAGCGCCAGGAGCTCGAGAAGCAGGGCGAAGCCCGCAACGTGAAGAAGGTCACGCTCGACAATCTCTACGATTCGATTCAGCAGGGCGAGATCAAGGAGCTGAAGGTCATCATCAAGGGCGATGTTCACGGGTCCGTGGAGGCGCTTCAGACCGCCCTCGAGAAGCTATCCACCTCCGAGATCAAGCTTGCGGTGATCGATGCCTCCGCCGGCGCCATCATCGAAAACGACGTGAACTTGGCGATCGCCTCGAACGCGATCATCATCGGCTTTCACGTTCGTCCGACCGCGAAGGCTTCGGCGCTCGCGGATCAGGAAAAGGTCGAGATCCGAAAGTACAACATCATCTACGACGCCGTTGACGACATCAAGAAGGCCATGGAGGGGCTGCTTTCCCCGGAGCTGAAGGAAGAGACCACCGGGATCGTGGAGGTCCGCAACACCTTCAAGGTTCCCAAGATCGGGCTCATCGCCGGAAGCTACGTCGTTTCCGGGAAGGTCCGCCGAGGCGGGAGCGTCCACGTCATTCGCGACGGGGTCGAAATCTTCTCGGGCAAGATCTCCTCTCTGAAGCGCTTCAAGGACGACGCCCGCGAGGTCGAGTCCGGCTTCGAGTGCGGGATCGGGATCGAGGGCTTCACGGATCTCAAGGTGGGTGACCAGATCGAGGTCTTCGAGGTGAAGGAGATCGCCAAGAAGCTGACCCAGGAAGTCCGCAATGGGTGAGTTTCGCCTCCAGCGGATCGAGCATGCCCTGCGCAACGAGATCAGCGCGATGATCATGGGCGACGAGATCAAGGACCCCCGCGTGAGCAGCTTCGTCTCGATCACGGGGGTCAAGGTCTCCAAGGACCTGAGCCACGCGAGGATCCACGTCTCGAGCTTCCAGAGCCATAGCAAGGTCGCGAACTCGGTCGACGCCCTCAACCATGCCGCCGGCTTCATCCAGTCCCGCTTGAGCAAGCGGCTGCACCTGCGCGTGACACCGCAGCTCGCCTTTGTCGCCGATCGCTCGATCGAAGAGGGCTTCGAGATCACCCACAAGCTTTCGGAGCTCAGTTCTTGAGCCGTCCCGACGGCTTTCTGCTCCTGTCAAAACCGCCCGACATAACCTCCTTCGACGCCCTTCAGGCGATCAAGCGCCGCCTCGCCACGCGCAAGGTGGGTCATGCCGGCACCCTCGATCGATTCGCCGAAGGGCTCCTCCTCGTTCTGTGCGGCGCGATGACCCGCCTCACGCCGCTTGCCTCGGAGGGCGAGAAGGAGTACGAGGCGGTGGTGAGGCTCGGGGAGGAGACGGACACCCTGGATCCTGAGGGGAGGGTGGTCGACAGGGGCCCGGTTCCCCCTCTCTCGGTCATCGAGGCTGCCCTGCCCGCGTTTACCGGCGTCATCTGCCAGGCCCCTCCCGCCTTTTCGGCGGTCCACGTCGGCGGCAAGCGGGCCTACGAGGTCGCCCGGGCCGGGGGAAGCGTCGATCTCGCGGTCAGATCCGTCACGGTCCACTCCCTCGAGATTCTTGGCTACGCCCCGCCGGAGCTCTCCCTGCGGGTACGCTGCTCGAAGGGGACCTACGTCCGCTCCCTTGCGCGAGACCTCGCGCGAGCCTGCGGGAGCCGTGGCCACCTCCGTCGTCTCGTGCGAACCCGGATCGGCGCCTTTTCCCTTTCGGAGGCGGTTTCCGCGCAGGAGTTCGACCAAGAGCGAGACCTCCGCTCCTGGAGGGAGTTCTTCGAGCGACTGGGAGGGGTGGCGCCGGCCCTCGTGAGACCCGAATCCGAAGGATCCGTCCGCGCCGGAAGACCCTTGAGGGAGGCGGATTTTGCCTCCGCGCCGCCCTCCGGGGCAGTTCTGGCTCTCTTTGGCGAGGGGGGGGAATTCCTCGCTCTCGCCCGCAGGGAAGGGGACGGAAGATTGCGCTATGAGTTCGTGGTTGCCCCGCCAGATTGACTTTTCCCCCGAATTCGGTCAAACTGTCGGGTGAGAACATCGGTGCAGAAAGGTATACAGGGCGGTCTTCGCCGGGACTATCAGCGCAGCACGGAAAGGATCCGTTCCTCCTTCAACCATCACCACAGATGCTACCGAACACTGATGCACGTGGACCATTGTCAAAGGAGAGATGTATGGCGCTCATGAAAGACCAGAAGGTCGCGGTCGTCGCGGAATACGGCGCAAACGACAAGGATACGGGCAGGACGGAGGTGCAGATCGCACTCCTCACGACCCGCATCCAGGAGCTCACGGAGCACTTCAAAGTGCACAAGAAGGATCATGCCTCCCGAAGGGGTCTGCTCAAGCTCGTCGGACAGCGGCGAAAGCTTCTCAAGTATCTGAGCAGAGTCGACCTGGAGAAGTACCGCGAGCTCATCAAGAAGCTCAACCTACGCAAATAAACCAGAAGGAAACTAAGAGATGATGCAGAAAGTGAGTCTCAAGATTGGACAGGAAAACCTCGTCCTTGAGACTGGCAGAATGGCTAAACAGGCAAACGGCGCCGTCTTTGCCACCTATGGCGGCTCAGCGGTCCTTGCGACTGTTTGCTGTTCGGACAAAGAGGTAGAGGGACTGGACTACGTTCCTCTTCAAGTTGAGTACAACGAGAAGTACTACGCCGCGGGAAAGATCCCGGGCGGCTTTATCAAGCGGGAGAGCAAGCCGAAGGATCGCGAGATCCTCGTCTCCCGGCTCATCGACCGCCCGATGCGCCCTCTCTTCGACAAGAAGTTCGCGCGCGAGATCCAGGTTGTTCCCACCACCATCTCCACCGACCAGATCAACCCACCCGACGTGATAGCGATGGTCGCCTCCTCGGCGGCGGTGGTCATCTCCGACATCCCCTTTGGAGGACCGGTCGGAGCGGTGCGCGTCTCGTCGGTGAAGGGAGAGCTCATCGTCAACCCCACCTTCCAGCAGATCGAGCAGGCGGAGCTGGAGATCGTGGTCTCCGGCACCGAGGAGGGAGTGACGATGGTCGAGGGAGGCGCCAAGGAGGTCCCCGAGCAGCTGCTGCTCGACGCGATCAAGCTCGCCCAACCGGTCATCGCCGACATCTGCCGCATCCAGCGCGAGCTTGCCCGGCTTGCCGGCAAGCCCAAGATCCCTATAACCGATGCCGAACCGACCCTCCCCAAGCGGGATGAGATTCACGCGGCAGCCACCCCCCTCATGGAGCAGGCCTGTTTCGTGAAGGGCAAGGAAGAGCGCGCACGGGCGATCAAGAAGGTGGCCGAAGAGATGAAGGCCCGGTACGCGGGTGAGTTCAGCGATGCGGAGATGAAGCTCTTCGGCGCCCTCATGGAAGATCTCGAGTATACGATCGTGCGCAAGTCGATTCTCGATCGCAAGGTCAGAACCGACGGACGCGGCCCCGAGGACATTCGCCCCATCACCTGCGACGTGGACATCCTTCCGCGCACCCACGGGAGCGCGCTGTTCACCCGCGGGGAGACGCAAGCCCTCGCGGTTACCACCCTCGGGACGGTCTCCGACGAGCAGATGATCGACGACATCGAAGGCGACAAGCGCTACGTCAATTTCATGCTGCACTACAACTTCCCGCCCTACTCGGTCGGGGAGGTGGGGCGCCTTGCTACCGGACGCCGAGAGATCGGTCACGGCCACCTCGCCCATCGCGCCCTCGCCGGGGTGCTTCCCTCGAAGGATGCCTTTCCCTATACGATTCGCGTCGTGAGCGAGATCCTTGAGTCGAACGGCTCATCCTCGATGGCGACGGTCTGCGGCGGGACCCTCTCGCTGCTCAACGCCGGGGTTCCAATTCGCAAGCCGGTCGCCGGGATCGCCATGGGTCTCGTTACGGAGAGCGATTCGGGTCGGACGGTCGTCTTGAGCGACATCCTCGGCGAGGAGGATCACCTCGGGGACATGGACTTCAAGGTCGCGGGTACCGAAGACGGGATCACCGGCTTTCAGATGGACATCAAGATTTCGGGGGTGAGCTTCGAGATTCTCTCGCAGGCCCTCGAGCAGGCCCATCGCGGGCGGCTTCACATCCTCGAGATCATGAACCGCACCCTGTCCGAACCGCGCGGCACGGTCTCCGAGTTTGCCCCGAAGATCGCCACCTTGAAGATCGATACCGACAAGATCGGAGCCGTAATCGGGCCGGCCGGCAAGACGATCAAGAGCATCTCCGAAAAGACGGGGGCCTCCATCAATATCGAGAACGACGGCAGCGTCACCATCTTCGGCAAGGATCAGAAGTCGGCCGAGGAAGCCGAGGCCATCATCCGCGGGCTGGTTGAGGAGCCGGACATCGGCAGGATCTACCACGGGATCGTGCGCCGGATCGTCGACTTCGGGGCGTTCGTGGAGATCTTCCCGGGCAAGGAGGGGCTCGTTCACATCTCGAAGCTCTCCCGCCAGCGGATCAACACGGTTGGCGACGTGCTTTCCATCGACCAGGAAATCCCCGTGAAGCTCGTCGAGGTCGACCGCATGGGCAGGATGAACTTGAGCTACATCGATGCGATCGACCCCGAAGGAGCGCAGGCGCCCGAGCCTGCCGCAAGCGGCGCCCAGGGCGGGGGAAGACCCTACAGCCGACCCTCCACGCCTCACCACGGCGGCGGGCGGAGAAGAGGGTAGGGTCTGAGCTCGGCGGCGGCCCCGCAGGCCGCCCTCGGGGCGGCGCGATGGAGCGTGGCGCAGTGCAGCGGATACGGGTAGCCTGCGAGCTGGTTGGGGAGGCGTGCCGTCCGACCTACGCGACTGCGGCAGCCGCAGGAGCGGACCTCCGCGCTTCCCTCGACAGGCCGCTCACCCTCCAGCCCGGCGAACGCCGTCTCGTCCCCACGGGCGTCCGGATGGCAATACCGGCGGGATTCGAGGGCCAGGTGCGACCGCGATCGGGTCTCGCCCTGGCGAACGGCGTTACCCTTCTCAACAGCCCCGGAACGGTCGACTCGGACTACCGGGGCGAGGTGAAGGTTCTCTTGATCAATCTCGGAGAGCTTGCCTACACCGTCCATCCCAACGATCGGATCGCCCAGCTCGTCATCGCGCCCATCGCGCAGGCCGAGTTCGCGACCGACGCTCCGCTCGAAGACTCCGAGCGGGGCGGGGGAGGATTCGGGTCGACCGGCCGGTAGGATGAAGCGCAGATACTGGTCCCTCGATCTGTATGTCGGTCGAGAGTATACCTTTGCCTTTCTGGTCTCCTTCCTCTTCTTCTTTTTCATCTTCTTCCTCAACCAGCTTCTCCTCCTTGCCCAAGACATCCTGGCGAAGCACGTCAGCTTTCCGGACGTCGTCCTGCTCATCATCTACTCGCTTCCCGCGATCATCGCGATCTCCTTTCCCTTCGCATCCCTGGTCGGTGCCCTCATGGCGGTGGGACGGCTCTCTTCAGACAACGAGATTCTTGCCCTCCAGGCCTCGGGCATCTCCCACGGTAGGATCTTTGTCCCGATCTTCGTGCTCGGCTTCGCGTTCTCCCTTTTCTCGTTCATCATGAACGACTACTTTCTGCCGCTCGGCACGATCAATTTCGGTAAGCTCTACACCAAGATCCTCTACACCAACCCCCAGCTCGAGCTTGAGCCCTATTCCATTAAGCACTATCAGGACAGCGTGATGGTGACCGGACCGGTGGAGGGCAACAAGATATCCGACCTCGTCATTTTCGATACCAGCGCCGAGCGCAACCAGCGCGTCATCACGGCGAAGAGCGCGTCGCTGCAGAAGGACAGCGCCCGGCTCGGGATCATCTCGCTCAAGCTGGAAAAGGTCTTCAGCCTCAGCGTCGATGCGAAACGAAAGGATCAGTTCAGTTATTCCGAGGCCCGCCAGATGCTCTACAACATCCTTCTCTCCGACATCAACGTATCCATCCATCCCCCCACCGCCCGCGAGATGAGCTCGGTGGATGTCTATCGAATCATCCTCCACAAGGAGGCGGAGCTCAGAAAGCTCAGAGAAGCAAAAAAGGCGCGAGTCGGCCTTGCGGCATACGATCTGCGTCAGAGCTACGCCGCAGCTTCTCTTCAGTCCCGGCAGGGAGAGGTCACCGCGCAAAGCCTCCGAGATCTGAGCCAGGCCTATACGAGCTGGCAAGCCGAGCGGGAGCAGCCCGTCGTGGACCGCTCGCTCTCGGTGGATCGAATCGAGTTCAATCGCAAGTTCTCGGTCCCCTTCGCCTGCGTGATTTTCGTCGTCTTCGCATTTCCGGCGGGTCTCTTGACGAGGAGGAGCGGTCGGTCAGTCGGCTTCGGGATAGGGCTGTTCATCTCGATTCTCTACTGGGGAATGCTGGTTGCCGGTCAGACCCTCGGCTATCGAATGGACTATTCTCCGGCCCTCTCCATGTGGCTTCCCAACCTCGTCATTCTCGCCGCCGGGATCATCCTCTTCGCCGTGAGGCTCCGCCGATGACCCTGCTTCAGCGAATGGTAGTGCGTCTGTTTGTCCCGATCTTTCTCCTCGCGACCCTCTTTTTCGTCCTCATCCTCCAGCTCGTCGACTTTTTCGGTAACCTCTGGGGCTATCTCGCGAACAACGCGAGCTTCGGGATGATCGCCCTCTCGGCGTTCTACTACCTTCCGAAGTGCATCTCCTTTGCGCTTCCGATCGCCCTCCTCTTTGCAGTGTCTTTCACACTCGGCACGCTCTACACCAACAATGAGCTCATCTCGATATTCGGCTCCGGGGTTTCCCTCTACCGGCTGGTAACCCCCCTGATTGCCCTCGGTCTGGTCTTCAGCATCGCGGGTTTCTTCTTCCAGGAGGATGTCGTCATCGAAACCTTTCAGAAAAAGAACCAGCTCACCGACGCGATGCTCCAGAGAAAGACCTCCTACAGCAACACCAATGTCACGGTTTTGAGCCAGGGCGAGCGCATCATCTACAACGCCGAGTTCTACAACGACACGACCCGGACCCTCTCCAACCTCGTGATCATCGAGCGCAATGCGAAGGGCGACTTCCTCGAGCGGATCGACGCGCAGTCGGCCACCTGGCGGGATCGGCAATGGCAGCTTTCGGCCGTGCGGATCTACTCGTGGAACGAGGAGCACACCTTCCTCGTCGAAAGCGATCGCCCGAGCTACAGCGAGCCTTCGCTGGCCGAAAGCCCCGATACCTTTCGCCGCTCGGCGCGCAACATCGACGAGATGCGGATGGCCCGGGCGCGAAGCTGGATCGACTCCCTCAAGAAGGCTGGACTTCCCTATCGCGGAGACCTCACCGACTACTACAACCGCTTCGCCTTCGCCCTGACGCCCTTCATCGTGACCTTCATCTCAAGCGCCATCGGCGGGCGCTTCCGCAAGAACATCCTGCTCATGAGCCTGCTCACGAGCCTGGTCGTGTCGGTCGTCTACTACGTGGCGCAGATGATGGCGATTCTCTTCGCGAAGCTCGGCTACATCTCCCCCCTCAGCGGAGCCTGGGGGGCGGCGATCGTGTTCCTCGCGGCAGGACTCTATCTCTTCCGCGTGGCGCGCACATAGGGGAATGCGCCCGTGCGATGGCGAAAGGCCCCGGGAATGCCGATACCTAGATAGGCAGGCGAGTAGCATCCTATGTTGAAGTTTTCGATCAACGCCCAAGACGGAAAGACCTCCGCGCGGACCGCAATTCTCTCCCTCCCGCATGGGGATGTCCCAACCCCTCAATTCATGCCGGTAGGGACGAACGGGACGGTCAAGGCAATCACCCATGCCCTCCTTGAGGAGACGGGAATCGGGCTCATTCTCGGAAACACCTATCACCTCTACCTTCGCCCCGGCCTCGAGGTGATCCAGGCTGCTGGGGGTCTCCATCGCTTCTCGAGCTGGACTCACAACATCCTTACCGATTCGGGAGGCTACCAGATCTTCTCGCTCGCTCCCTTTCGCAAGATCAAGGAGGATGGCGTCAGCTTCCGTTCCCACATCGACGGCTCGTCGCACTTCCTCACACCGGAGGCGGTCATCGACATCCAACAGATCCTCGGCAGCGACATCATGATGACCCTCGACGTCTGCACTCCGCCGGGAATCGACTATCGAAGCGCCATCGAGGCCCTCGAGATCACGAGCCAGTGGGCGCGACGAAGCGTCGAGCGCTCACGGGATCGCTACGCCGATTCGCGCGGAAATCTCTTCGGAATCGTTCAGGGCAACTTCTTCGAGGATCTCCGGGCGCGGAGCGCCGCCGAGATCACCGAGCTCGACCTTCCCGGCTTTGCAATAGGGGGCCTCTCGGTCGGGGAGTCCTTCAGGCAGTTTGCCGATATGCTCGCCTTTACCGCTCCGCTTCTCCCGCACGACAAGCCCCGCTACCTCATGGGAGTCGGAACCCCGGAGTACATCTTCGCCGCGGTGGAAAACGGGATCGACCTCTTCGACTGCGTCTTTCCGACGCGCATCGCCCGAAACGGATCCGTCTTCACGCACAACGGGGTGCTCAATCTGAAGCGCGAGGACAACCGCCTCAGCCTTCGGCCTCTCGACGAGAAGTGCGACTGCCCCGTGTGCAAGACCTACACGCGAGCCTACATTCGCCATCTCTTCAAGGCCAAGGAGATCCTCGCCGCGATGCTTGCCACCCATCACAATCTCTACTTCATGGCGAGGCTCCTCGATCAAATACGGCAGAGCATCGCCGAGCATCGCTTCCTCGAGCTCAAGAGCTCGTTCCTACAAGCCTACAAGGAGAACGGAGGCGCACATGGAAAGGGATAGCAGGGTGCTCACAAACTCAAAGGTACCTGCCAAGACGGCGTTTTCTCGAGCCACTCTGGGGCAAGAGGCTCAACCGAAGATGTCGTTTTGGCGGCGGGTCAATCAACTCTGGCAGCACCCTGTTGGGTCTTGCGGTCCGAGCTCGGGCGCACTCCTCTTCGCCGCAGTCATGGGAGTGATCCTGCTCGCTCCGGCGGGATTCGCAGCGCCGACCTCGGCAGGCAGCGGCTCGACCGCGGTTCAGTCGCTCACCGACATCGACCGCGAAACCCTGCTCTACGGAATCGACTCCCAAGTCCTCGGGCTGCTATCCCGTCTTACGAGCCAGCCGATCCCGGCCCTGGACCAGGACGTCGTGACGGTTTTCAAGCAGTCGGCTAACCCCGATGTCCAGACCGCGGCGATCAACTACCTGCGCTCGGTGAAGGACTGGTCGGCGCGTGATCCTGCCTTCGCGCTCCTGCAGGGCTATGCAGGCGGCGGCGATCAGGTCGGTGAGGTCGTCATGGCCGTTATCCGCTACCTTCGCGATGCGAAGGACGCGGCCTCCTATCCTCTGTTCGCTCAGCTCTTAAGCGATCCTAGCAAGTCGATCGTCGAGACGGCAGTCGAGGCCCTCGGCAAGTCAGGGGATCCGAAATACGCCGCCCAGCTACTTTCCAATCTGAACAGCACCGACTTCCCGGCCGACATCAAGCCCGATCTGCTGCTCGCGCTCGGAGATCTCAAGGCCCAGAGCGCCGTACCCGCGCTCACCAAAATCCTCAAGAACGCGGACCAGAGCTCCATCATGCGCCAATACGCCTGCTATGCCCTCGGCAAGATCGGCGATCCGACGAGCCTTCCGGTTATCACCCAGGCCTATCAGGACAAGGATGACTACCTGCGCGCCTACGCGGTCTCGGCCCTAAGCGGCTTCAGCGGCGCTCGGGTCGACGACCTTCTCATGCAGGCGCTGAAGGACAACTTCTGGCGCGTTCGCGTGGACGCCGCCGAGAGCCTCGGCGCCAGACGCGTGAGCGCAGCGGTCCCCATCCTCGAATACAAGGCGAAGTTCGATCCGACCCTGAACGTGAGGGTGGCCTCGATCACCGCGCTCGGCAAGATCGGCGATGGGGGAGGCTACGACTTCTTGAGGAAGCTCTTTGCAAATGATCTGGCAGACCCGACGCTCCGCGAAAACGCCTTCGACTCCCTCGTCTCCAACGATCTGTCGGGCTCGCTCTCGACGATCGAAAAGGTCATAGACTCGCTCTGGGTAACGCAGCCCCAATCGCCCTTTCTGGACTACCTGTGCAAGCAGCTCTCCCAAGCGAAGGATCCCGGGCTGAAGAGCCTCTATGTTCGCTTCCTCGACGGACCGACGATCAACATCATCATCTATGGCATTCGCGGGATCGTGAACAACGGCTTCGCGGATCTGCGCCCCTCCGTAAAGGCCCTCTCCGCGGGCAAGAACGCGGAGTCGGTGCGCGAGAACGCCCTCACGGCCCTCTCCGAGCTGAAGTAGCCCAGGAACGCCGCAGCAGCCGTCGGCCCTACTGCCGCGGCGTATCTGCGCCGCCGGCGCTCTCCCTTGCACTCCCTGCCGCTCCCGGATGGTCGATGAGATGCATGACGCGATTGACCTGGTCGAGGGGCGAGACGTATTCGCGGAAGACGACGGTAAGCTCCCGCCCTTCCTTTGTCCGGAGGCGAATCTCCTTTCCGAGGCAGTCTTCGAGCGGGCCGCTTAGTCCGGGGAAGAACTCGCGGTGAAGAGGGGTGAAGACGAAGCGGTCGCCCGACAGGCCGATCTCCGCGATGTGCGCGGGAAGGGTATAGAGGTAGATCAGGAAGGAAGAGCTTCCGCCCCCAATAGACTTCCGACCTCCCGAGCCGAACGGATGAACGTTGCGCCCGCCGATGTTCGGGTTCTGCCCGGCCACGCGCATCTCCACCGGTTTCACGAGTCGCCGTCCGGCATCGTAGTGGACGCGTGGATGCACCGTCGCCGGGGCGGCAGCCGCAAGGCTCTCCACGATCCGACGAACGAGGAAGAAGACGAGAATACCGGCCGCGATCAGAACAATCGCGAAGAGGATCGGCAGCAGCACGAGAGAGACTCCCCCGGAGCCCGCGATCCCACCACGCAGCGTGAAGGAGAGGAGCCCCGTGTGCGGGAAGACCCGAGCGGAGTCGGCAAACTCGAGATCGACCGAGATGCTCTGCTTGCCGGGACGCAGCGTGACGGGAAGGCGCAGGTGCGCCTTGAGTACCCCCGACTTGCTTGCCTGCAGGGGAAGGGACACTCGGGACTGCAAGAGGTTGGCGCCGTTGTAGAGGACCCGATTGAGCTGAACGAGAATCGGGGAGCCTTCGAAGTTGCGAATCGTGAAGGGAACCGTGAGGTCGTAGCCGACCTTGCCGAGATAGCCCGGAAAGGTGAGCTCGGGCGCCCCCGTGGCCACGTGGGCTATGCTCGTCTTCGTCGTCCCCTGGTACTCTTCGATGTGAACCCCGAGCTTTTCGGCGAGGGTTCGAAAGAGGCTGTCGTTGGGCTGTCCGCCCGGCGATGCGCCCGTCTTCGCGCCTTGAGCCGCGCCTCCGGCGGAGCTCGCCCGCGCCGCCGGTCCGACCTGCGGTCGGCCTGCCCCGGCTGCTGCGCCTGAAGCCCCTGAACTCGCCGCGCCCGAGCCGCCCGAGGCCGCCGCCCCGGGGGCAACCCCGGCGCCGGGCGCTCCCGCCTGCCCCGGGGCGGCGCTCCCCGCCTTCGCCGAGCCGTAGGGCAGGAGCTCCACTCCCGGCTGCCCGACTGCGGCCGCCGATGGGATCCCTCCGGAAGGGAACTGGAGGATGTGAACCTCCCAACCCCGCTGCCGGATCTCGTTCGCTATGTCGACGATCTCCTGGCGGTTGCCGCTCAGATCCTGTCCGTTCGGGCCAAGCTTGTTCGGAAAGCTGCTTCCCGGAGGCGGATCGTGGATTCCGTCCGTCAGGATCAGAATGTCCTTCTTGGTCGAAAGCGGCAGATCGACCGTAAACTGGTAGAGATACTTCACCGCAAGCACGAAGTCGGTGTAGCGTCCGAGCGGCTGGAGCAACAGCACGCGATTGATGACGTCCTGGATATCCTGCTTCGACTCGATCTGCCGCGAAACCTCGATCTCGGGCCTGCTCGCAAAGCTCAAGAGGCTGAAGGTGTCCCCCTTGCGAAGCTGCTGAGTGAGGATGTCCCCGATCAGGTAGTGCGTCACCTCATTGAAATAGGGGAACATGCTCTCCGACGTGTCCAGCAGCACGACCATGTCCACCGGTTCGGCCGAGACAGCCCCCACGCCGAGCACGCCAAGAAGCGCAAAGAAGACAAGTATCTTTTTCATTGCCCGGTCCTAGAAATCGGCAGGAACGATATCTACCACTTCGTAGTCGTACTCCCGGTCATTGATCGTAAAGACGAGCTGATCGCCCTTCTTGTGGTTCCACAGCTTGCTCACGAAGGGCGAGAGATAGGACACTGTGTTTCGAGCCGGATCGGACTCCCAGGGGCCAAGGATCGTAAACTCTTCGACCTTGGAAGTGTTGCGGTTCATGAGCTTGACGGAGGTCCCGAAGGAGATCTTGGAAGCGTCGATCATATTGCGATCGAAGATCTGCGCCCGTTCGATCTCCTCCTTGATCCTCGCCGCCGTCGCGTTGAGAAGCTCCTGACGCTCTTTGGCCGCCTTGTATTCCGCGTTCTCCTTGAGGTCTCCGAGCTGCGTCGCCGCGCCGATCTCGCGAGAGTTTTCCGGCACCTCGACTTCGAGGATGTGCTGGAGCTCGCGCTGCTTGCCCTCGTAGCTTGGAGCGGTGACGTACAGACCGCCGCGCACCCTTTCGGCCTCTTTCTCGCCATAGAACTTGAAGCTCGGATACTTTTCCATGATCTTGTGCTTCAGCTCGATCACGAGCGACGGATCGAGATCCTTCACGTCTTCGACGAGGGTGTAGATGCGGCTGATGGCGTCCTGATCGGCGCTCATGAGGTATTCCTGCAGCCGGTTCTCTTTGAAAAGCATCTGCTGAATCTGGCGGTTGATTTTGCGGTTCTGACTCACGTCGCGGCGGTTGCCGATCTCGCGGAAGCTGATGTCCAAAAGGTGGATAAGGGCGATGAGGAGCTTCTCATAGTTCAGCTCGTAGCGCTCGAGAAGCTTCACCTCGATGTTCTTTGCGAGCCACACAAACGGCTCGCGGTACTCCTTGTACTGATCGACGAGCTGGGTGAACAGATCGCGAAGCCGCTCGCTTTCCCCGGCCGCTTCGAGCTCGTCGATGATGAAGCGCGAGAGATAGTCGGGAAACAGCATCACGAAAATCTCGGACCAGTTCTCGATGTAGCGCTTGACCTGTTCGAGGAAATCCCTCTTCAGGTCTGCGTCCTCCACCGCGCGGAAGACTCCGACCACGTCGTCGATGCTCTCGAAGAGCTCCTTGAACTCGAAGTTGTAGCCCGGATTGAGGAATGGGAAGCGCTTCACGATTCGTCGGACGATGAGATAGCTTGCGACCACCTCTTCCTTCACCGAGCTGAAGGCCTTGAGGAAGTTGGTGAAGTACGCGAACATCTCGCCGAAATACTCCGATTCCGGATCCGAGTGCTTGAGGAAATCCTGCAGAGTCTGGAATCGGGTAAAGAAGCTCTTTTCCGCCTTAAACTTGTTGAAGGTTTTCTCCTCGAAGGAGATGGGCTTCTCCCGCACGACAAAGACGTCAATCTTGTCGGGAAGATTTCCGAAGTTGGAATCGGTCTTGAGGATGTGCCGAGCCTCCGTGCTCCAGGACGTCCACTCCCCGGCGGTAAGAACACTCGGCACGAGCTCCGCCTTGATCTGTTTCATGTTGGCGGCGTTATCGTAGCTCTTGATAATCGTCTTCAGCGCCCACGAGATGTCGCTCTTCACCTGGTCGTGAAGCTTGTCCTTCTTCCAGATCGCCTTGAGGACCCAGATGTGGTCATGACTCAAGGAGGTGAGCGAGCCAACTGCCATCTTCAGCGACATCTTGTGCCCGCGCTTCCGCGAGAAATCGATGTCTATCTCGTCGTCCTTGATCGAGTTGATCCGCCCGATGCCCCATGCTCGATGGAACACGAAGTTGCCTGCATCGAAGGAGATGTGCTTCTCGAAGTCCGCAATCGCGTCGTGCACGTTCCGCCAGCCCTGCGACAGGTTGGACAGGCGGATGTACTCCTCGAGCTGGCTGTGGTCGGCGTACTTGCCCTTGAAGCAGGCGGTAATCTCCTTGCGCGCCCACTCGTTCTTCGGGTCGTAGGATAGAATCTGCTTGAGGATGTCGATGCTCTTGTCCCAATCGGTCTTGTCCTTGTAATGGGCATAGAGGTCCTCGAGGAGCTGCGCAGCCCGATCGGGGCTGATTGCCTTCTCGACCTTCTTGTCGACATGGTAGAAGAAGTCGATCTCCTCGGGGCTGTACTCGATGAGCTTGTGCCAGATCTCCCGAACGTTCGAAAACAGCTTCTTCGAGACGTAGCGGTGGACCGCCTTCTTGTAGTACTCAACCGCCTCCTCGAGGTTCTCCTCCTTCTCCTTCTTCTCCGCAATGAGCCGGACGATGTCAGCCTCGTCGTAGTCGACGCGAATCAGTCGTTCCCAGACCTCGTACTTCTTCGCCTCCTCGTTCTCGTGGTCGTAGCACTCGGAGAGGGTGCGAAGGGCGAACTTGTTCTCGCCGAACTCAAGAATTCGATTGCACAGGTATTCGACGATGTTCCACTTGTGATTATCCGTGAAGATATTGATCAAGGTGATGAGATTGCTGTCGTCGACCAGCTGCCGCGACAGGGCGATAATCCCCGAGACATAGAGCGCAATAATGCTGTTCTTCGTGTGGTTGAGGTGCTCGTCGCAGAGCTCCTTCACTTCGGTCTGACTCTCATCCCGAAAGACCTGCTCGATCAGGGTGTCGAGCTCTTTGAAGTTGGTAATGGTGTAGCTGTTGAGCGTGGCGCGCGTCCACTTCTCCTCGTTCAAGAGCTCCGAGATGGATTTTGCCGTAGTCTCTGCCAGTTTTTCAGCCATTGTCTTGCTCCAGAGTTAGTTTACGATTTGATCATAGATGTCGGGGCTCAGCTTCTTGATCTTTGCCAGGACCTCTTCGATCTTTTCTCGCTCGTCGCGAGAGGCGACGTAGTGGTCAATGAGCCACAGATAGCGGTTGATGAGTCGAGGCACCAGCACTTCCGTTTCGCTCCCATTTTCGTTCAGTCGACTCTCGATCGAGAGAATCGACTGCCGAAGCTTTCCATATTCGAGGGACTTGAGCTCCCGCTTGATGTTGAATATCCCATAGACAACTCCGTACACCGGAATCCATTCCTCCAAGGCAGGGGAGACGTAACCCAGCTCGCGGACGCGGTCGACCAGGCGGCGGATCATCATCGATTCGAGGAGCTTCACGTCGATCCTCTGAGCGTCGATGAAGAAGGCTTCCCGAAAGAAGGCCTTGGCGGCTTTGACCTCGTTGATGAAGGCGTAGCTGTCGGCGAGCTCGGCGATGATCTCGGGATCCTCGCGCCGCTGCGCGCTCGCAGCTTCAAGAAACTCTACCGCGTGCTCGTAGTCGCATTTGCCTTTGAAACAACGCCCGACGCGAAAGAGCAGCTCGGTGTCGTGTCCCCCTCCCTCCTCAAAAAGATGCATGTAGTGACCAAGTGCCTGACCGAACACCCACTGGCGGATCGAGTAGAGGCAGGCGTCCGAGGCGTCCTTCACCCGGTCCAGGAAGTCGAGGAAGCCCCGCCAGGCCTTCAGCAGGAACTCGCCCTTCTCGTAGGCCTCGCCGACGCCGGCAAGACGAGCCCTGCGCTCCCTCCAGACCGTGGCGCACTTTAGCGCGGCCAAAACCTCACCGTTCTCGAAGTCCAGCCCCAGCGCCTCTTCCAGCGCCGATTCGCCTTCCGCAAACGCGCCGTCTCGAAACAGGTCATACGCCTTATTCAAGTGTGTTGAAACCGCATCTGTCGTCGCCGAAAGTTCCCCCATATCCTTGTATGGAAAACATTTGGTTCAATTCATTATACCATCTCCGCTACAATAGTCAATTATTGCCGCCCGCGGCGCTCAGGAAGCGGCTCCGGATTGCCTTCCCCTGCAAATTCTGGTAGAAGTAGCTCATGGACGCCGCCAAGAACTTCCTCGTCGCGGCTTCAATTCTCTCGGCGGACTTCAGCCGCATCGCCGAGGCCGTGAAGCTCATCGAGTCCTCCCGGGCCGATTGGGTTCACCTAGACGTGATGGACGGCTCGTTCGTGCCCAACCTCACCTTTGGACCGAAGATGGTCTCCGACGTGCGTCCGCTCACCCTCCTGCCCCTCGATGTGCACCTCATGATCGACCGCCCGGACCGTATCATCCCCGACTTCGCAAAGGCGGGTGCCGATCACATCATTTTTCACCTCGAAGGCAACGTCCACGTCAATCGAATCATCCACCAGATCCGGGAGCTTGGCCCCAAGGCGGGCATCTCGATCGTGCCGTCCACTCCCGTGGCGCTGCTCTCCGAGGTCTTGGACCTGGTCGACGTCATTCTCATCATGACCGTCAACCCCGGCTTCGGAGGCCAGGAGCTTATTCCGGAGTGCCTCGAGAAGGTGAGGACCCTCGACCGGCTCCGCAGCGAGCAGGGCTACGGGTACCTCATCTCGGTGGACGGCGGAATCAACCGTTCCACGGTCGCCGAGGTACGAAGCGCGGGGACCGACGTCCTAGTGACCGGAAGCTCCTTCTTCCGGGCATCGAACCCGGCGGAGGAGGTTCGCATCTTCAAGGGAGCTCGGCCCGGGTGACCCCTCGCGGGGTCAAGCCCCTCGGAAAAAGAGATGCAGTCAAGTTCTCGATTCGACGAAGATTAAGCGAGGAGGAGGGCCTTGAAGCGGAAAACTATCATCCTTGCCGTGGCATTTCTCGTCTGGGGCGGCGTCTTCGTCTTCGCGCAGCAGGCGTCCGACGGCCGGGCGCTTCTCCAGAAGGGGCAGACCGAGTTCCAAAGCGCGCAATATGAGAGCGCCCTGCATGAGTTTCAGGGGATCATCCTGAATCCCGCGTACACCGCGGTCCAGGGCGACGCCTATTTTTGGATATCCCTGTCCTACATGGCCCTCGGGCGCTTAGACGATGCCGAAAAGAACCTCGAGTTCTTCCTCCTCAACTATTCCGACAATCCCAACGTTCCGGAGGCCACCTACCAGAAGGGTCGGCTCCTCTACCTGCAGGGGGAGTACAACAAGGCGATCCAGGTCCTCTATGCCTTCATCCAGTCCTACAAGGACAATCCCTTTCTCGGGAACGCCTACTATTGGATCGGCGAATCGCTCTACTCCCTCGGTCACTTCAACGAGGCG
Source organism: Spirochaetales bacterium (assembly GCA_027314665.1). GTDB lineage: Bacteria > Spirochaetota > Spirochaetia > DAHUYW01 > DAHUYW01 > DAHUYW01. The sequence continues at coordinate 15,812 of DAHVAK010000276.1, read as the reverse complement.
AAGCGGGTCTTTCAGGTCGTGATTCAGGACTATCCGACGAGCTTCAAGATGGAGGCGGCCCACTATAAGATCTCCCTCATCGATCTGCAGGACCGCGAGATCGAGCTCATGCGGCTTCTCAAGTGGAGCCACGTAGAGGCGCTTCAGGCGCAGCACGACTACCAGACTCGCGAGCGCGCCTACCAACAGGCGCTCATCGCCTACCAGCGCAAGCTCGCCGAGATGGCCCAGAATCAGCAGAGCTCCGCGAGCGCGCAAGGGGGAGGGCAGGGCGCGACGAGCGAGGACCAGATCGCGACCCTGAACCGGGAGGTCGCGCAGCTCCAGGATGAGATCAAGGCCCTCATCGCTCAGCTCCAATCCTCCAACAGGCAATAAGGGAGCGGGATGGGAGGAGAGCTTCGGAAGGCAGAGCGGCTCTTTCGCGCCAAGCGCTACGGCGAGCTCATTCGCCAGCTCGAGCCGCAGATCTTCAAGTACCGCGAGAGCTTTCGGTTCTACTATCTGCTCGGGATGAGCTGCCTCCACACGGGAGACCTCGCTGGGGCTCATTCCTACCTCAGACGCGCAAATCAGCTCAAGGCCGACGACGTGAGCGCGATGCTCGCCCTCGCGCTCATCTCGCTGCGCAGGCAGGAGCTGCCGGAGGCGATCGAGATGTGGCTCGCCGTGCAGGACGTCGAGCCTCGCAACCGCATCGCCCAGCGCGGGCTGAACTTCGTGAAGCGGAATCCCGACCCGAGCCGCATCGCCGAGAGCCTCGACCGGCGGCGGATGCGCTCCTTCCTCCCTGCGAGCGGGGCCCTTCTCCGCGCCTTCCCGCGCATCCTCATCGCGTTTGCAGTTGCGGCTCTGCTCGTCTTCGCGGTTCCCCTCGCGATCACGCGGATCAAACAGCAGCAGACTCCTGCGCGCATCGGGCTTGCCGAAATGAACCTTCCCGCCAACTCCGAGGTGGCCGACCTCTCCGGACACTACCGCTACATCCTCACCAACGGCGAGATCCGCAAGGCCTTCGACCGCATGAAGCGGGACTTCTCCCAGTATCGCGACAACCTCGCCCGGCGCGAGATCAACCTCCTCGTCCAGTCCAATGCCACACCGATTGTCAAAGAGAAGGCGCGGATCCTTGCGGGCTACCTCAAGGCTCCGAACTTCGCCACGATGAAGGACTCCTTCGCCTACCTCGAGGTGGCGAAGGACCCCTACCTCTACCAGGACTGCTACGTCGATTGGACGGGGAGGGTGAGCAACCTCGTCGTCACCCGCAAGGCCATTACCTTCGATTTCCTCGTCGGCTACCACGACGAGAGGGTCCTCGAGGGCATCGTACCAGTGACCCTCGAGTTCGCAGCGAACATCGATCCGATCTATCCCCTTGAGGTCCTCGGACGGGTCGAGCTGAAAGGCGGGCGAATCGCCCTCGCAGGGGTCTCGATCCACCAGCTCGGTCCCTCCCTCCCAAAGAGCCCCGAGATTGGCCCGCCGCCCGGAGGCGACTGATGCGCGCCGTCGTCCAGCGGGTGGCCTCATGTTCCGTGGCCGTGCATGGGGAGCTCGTCGCCCGGATCGAAGAGGGAGCCCTCGCCTACGTGAGCATCGAGCCCGCCGACGACGAGCGAGACGCTGACTACCTCGCCGACAAGATCGTCAATCTCCGGATCTTCCCCGACGAATCGGGCAGGATGAACCTTTCGGCCCTCAGCGCCGGCATGGGGCTTCTCGTCGTGTCCCAGTTCACCCTGCACGCCGACGCGCGCAAGGGAAGGCGCCCCTCCTATGACGCGGCGGCCTCTCCCGCCGCGGCGGAACCGCTGTATCTGCGCTTTCTCGAGCTGCTTGCGGCGAAGGGAATCGCGCCCCAGGCCGGACGTTTCGGCGCCTCCATGGACGTCACCTACACCAACCGCGGGCCGGTGACGATCCTCCTCGATTCCAAGAAGCTCTTCTAGCGAAGTCATGACGCCGCATTCGCTCCGCTGCGAAAGCCCTTCCGGCTAGCCGCCGCTCACCGCGCGGGCCCTCCGTACGAACTCCGGATCCCGCGAAGCGGCGATGAGTCCTATCGTCTGCTCGATGAGCACCGGATCCTTCAGCCGGCCCACCAGCCCCAGGTAGGCGAGGGCCTCCTCTCTGCGCTCGGGGGCGAGAAGGCCGCCGCCGCTTCGAAGCAGGGCATGAAGGTAGACCCCCTCCCCGGCCGCGAGCTTCGCCGCCTCTCGGGGAGCAGCCTCAATGGCGAGCCCCAAGAGCTCGGCCTTCAGGACGGGGTCCTCGAAATCCGGGAGGCGCAGCACGAGGCTCTTCACCTCGGCGGCGTTCGGAGCGAGCCGCGCAGACTCGACGCGCCCGCGAAGGAAGTCGCCCCCCGTGAAGAAGCCCATGAGGAGCACGCGCAGGCGCAGCTCCGCCAGATATCCGTCCTTCCCGTGGGCGCCGCTCGCGATCCCGGCGAGGATGTTCCCGATGTAGGGGTCGCGCCGCTCGCCAAGGGCCCGCGCGATCTCGAGGGACTGGGTGAGATTCCCCTCGCTCATCATCGAGAGGATGAGGCCGTTCGCCGAGGCGTTCGAATCCCTGACGAGCTGCGTGACGGCGGAGGCGGCGCCCCCTCCGCCCTGCGCGGAGAGGAGCTCGGCGGACAGCGCGACGAAAACAGCGAATGACAGCAGAAAGCGCCTCTTCATACCCGTTTTCAGTATCGGCCTTCTTGACCTCGCCAAACACCGGCCTATACTATGAAGCAAACAGTGTGGTGTGGGCGTTCTAATGGGGCAGGAGGTCCCTGACAATGGCAAAAAAGGCGAGCATCCCGCCGACTCCTAATCTTCAGAACCAGGACATGGAAGAGAAGTCCAAGGCCATTGAGGCGGCGCGGCTTCAGATCGAAAAACAGTTCGGCAAGGGCTCGATCATGAAGCTCGGTGCTCGAAGCGCGGACATGACGATGGAGGTCATCCCCTCGGGCTCCATCCTCCTGGACGCGGCGCTCGGAATCGGGGGCTATCCCAAGGGGCGCATCGTCGAGATCTACGGCCCCGAATCCTCCGGAAAGACGACCCTCGCCCTCCACGCCATCGCCGAATCCCAGAAGAAGGGAGGGATCGCCGCCTTCATCGACGCCGAGCACGCCCTCGATCCGATCTACGCGAGGAACCTCGGGGTCAACATCGACGAGCTGTGGGTCTCCCAGCCGGATACCGGCGAGCAGGCCCTCGAGATCGCCGAGTCGCTGGTGCGCTCGGGCGCGGTCGACGTCATCGTGGTCGACTCCGTGGCGGCCCTCACCCCCCAGGCCGAGATCGAAGGGGAGATGGGAGACTCGCACATGGGCCTCCAGGCGCGGCTCATGAGCCAGGCCCTTCGCAAGCTCACGGCGACCATCTCCAAGTCCGGCTGCTGCCTAATCTTCATCAATCAAATCCGCATGAAGATCGGCGTGATGTTCGGCAACCCCGAGACGACCACCGGCGGCAAGGCCCTGAAGTTCTACGCCTCCATCCGGCTCGAGGTGCGCAAGGTCGAGACGATCATGAAGGGGACTGACGAGGCCACCGGCAACATCGTTCGGGTCAAGGTCGTGAAGAACAAGGTCGCTCCCCCGTTCCGAAAGGCTGAGCTCGAGATGACCTTCGGCAGGGGCATCTCCTGGAGCGGGAGCCTGCTGGATGCGGCGCTCCGCTATGAGATCGTGCAGAAGAGCGGAAGCTGGTACTCCTACGGCGAGGAACGGATCGGACAGGGAAGGGACAACGCGAAGCTCTTCCTCGAGGGCAACCCCGATATTGCCAAGGCAATCGAAGACAAGGTGCGCGCGCAGATCTTCGCCCTTCAGGAGCCCGCAGGAGGCGCTCCGCCCCCTCAGGCCTCCGCGGTTGCCGAGCAGGAGCCCGCCGCCATCGCTTCCCCCGCCGCGGCTTCTTCGCCCGCTTCCCGACAGTTACAGTCCCGCGCCAATCCCAAACCGATCCCGAAGCCGGTGCGAGCCGCTCCCCAAGAGTTCTCCGACGATGACCCCGACAGCGGGGAGGGCGAGCTGTTCTGACGACCCAGGTCTACCTCGGGCTCGGCTCGAATGTCGGTGCGCGCGAGGAGAACCTCGTGCGCGCCTGCGAGCTGCTTTCCCGCGTTCTCCTCGAGATCCGCAGCGCATCCCTCTACGAGACCTCCCCCCAAGAGGTAGTCGATCAGCCCCCCTTTCTCAACACGGTCGTGACCGGCCGCACGGCTCTTGCGCCACTCGCGCTGCTTGACTCGCTCCACGCGATCGAGGCCGCCCTTGGGCGCGACCGAGCGCGCGAACGACCGAAGGGGCCCCGATCGATCGATGTCGACCTCCTCCTCTACGGATCGCAGGTCATTGCCGAAGAGCGCCTCGTGGTCCCGCACCCGAGCATGCACCTTCGCAAGTTCGTCCTCGTTCCCCTCCTCGAGCTCGCTCCCGAGCTGCTCGATCCCGCCCAGTCCGTGCCCTTCGCCGACCATCTTGCCGAGCTCCCGCCCCAGGGTATTTACTACTTCGGGGTGACACGCTATAGTCACTGAACCTTGATAGCTCACCCAGCGGACAGCGATGGACGACCAAGAACGGATCGAGAAGCAGTATTTTAGGCTCGGCGAGTTCGAGGGGCCGCTTGACCTGCTGCTCTTCTTGATCAAGAAGAACGAGGTCAACATCTACGACATCCCAATCGCCCAGATAACCGAGCAGTATCTCGACTTCCTATCGTACGCGACGAAGGCAAACCTCGACAATCTGACCGAGTTCTACCTTCTCGCGGCGACGCTCCTCCACATCAAGTCGCAGATGCTCCTGCCGATCGAGGTGGAGATGGACGAGGAGTTCGCCGATCCCCGCCAGGAGCTCGTTGAGCGTCTCATCGAGTATCAGAAGTACAAGAAGATGTCCGAGCTGATTGCCGAAAAGGAGCGCGAGGCGGAGTGGGTCATCGAGCGCAAGCGCAAGCAGCGCATTCTCCCCTTTCCCGACGACGATGACCTCTGGGAGCAGATCGATGTCTGGGATCTGCTGAAGACCTTTGCGACAATGATGACCTCGCTCTCCTCGGAGCGCATCTTCGACCTCTACGAGGAGATCACGGTTAATGAGAAGATCAGCCTTATTACCGAGCTCCTCGAAACGAAGGGCGAGTTCCTCTTCACCGACCTCGTCGTCCGCACCGACTCCCCCCTCGAGGTCATCTGCGCCTTCCTTGCCATCCTCGAGGCGGTGAAGCTTCGCCGGATTGCGGTCTTTCAGAATCGGCTCTTCGGCGACATCCGGGTACGGGCCCATCCCGTACCCGCTGCCACGGGAGAAAGCGCATGAGCCTGGAGACCGAGATCGGGCTCGTCGAGGCCGTCCTTTTCCTGGAGAGCGAGCCGATCGACCTCAAGGGGCTCGCGGCGACCACCGGGCTCGCGCGCGAGGTGGTGGTCCAGGCCCTTGCGGAGCTTCGCGCCCACTACGAGGGAGAGCTGCATGGGATCGCCCTCATCGAGATCGCCGGCGGCTACATGCTCGCGCCCAAGAGCGCGCTCTGGGAGTCGCTACGGGAGCGGTACGGCAAGAAGAACGAGAATCGGCTGTCCCGCGCCGCCCTCGAGACCCTTGCGATCATTGCCTATTCCCAACCCATCACGAAGGGCGAGATCGAGAGCCTTCGCGGCGTCTCCGCCGATGGGATGATCAAGAGCCTGCTCGACCGCGGCTTCATCCGGGACGTGGGCAAGAAGGATGCTCCCGGCCGGCCCACCCAGTATGGAACGACCAAGGAGTTCCTTTCGGCCTTCCGCTTGAGCAGCATCGCCGACCTTCCCAAGCTCGACGATCTGAACCGCGAGAGGTTTGAACTCGATGGGGAGTAGCAAGAGCCTCGAAGAGGGGACGCGGGGCGTTCGGCTCCAACTCCACATGGCGCGCTGCGGCGTCGCCTCGCGGCGGGCCTGCGAGGCACTCATCGCGGAGGGTCGCGTCCGCGTCAACGGGAGCGTCGTACGCGAGATGGGCCTCCGCGTCCTGCCGGGGGACCGGGTGCTCCTTGACGGCAAGACCCTCCGTCCGGCGGGGAAGGCGATCTCCGTCGCCCTCCACAAGCCCCGCGGCTACATCTGCACGAACAGCGACCCGCAGGGCAGGCCCCTCGCCATCGATCTGCTGCGCGACCGCTACGGAGGCCGCCTGTTCTCGATCGGAAGGCTCGACTATCTTTCCTCGGGGCTCATCCTCTTTACCAACGACGGGGAGCTCGCGCGCAAGGTGGGGCATCCCTCCTCGAGCATCGAAAAGGAGTACCTGGTCGAGACGAAGCTCCCGGTCCCCGAGGAGCTTCTCGCCCGCTTCGTCCACGGGGTCGAGGTCGACGGGGTCGACTACCGCATCCTGCGCTACCGACAGCGCAGCTCGACAAGGGTCGAGATCGTCCTTGCCGAAGGCAAGAACCGCGAGATCAGGAACCTCTTCACGGCGCACCGCATCGCCGTGACGCGGGTTCATCGCCTTCGCGTCGGGATCGTCGAGCTTGGACACCTCTCGCCGGGCGCCCACCGAGCCCTCACGCCCAAGGAGGTCGCCTGGCTGCTCAATCCTCCAAGGAAGGTCGATGGTCGTCGCCATTGACGGCCCGGCCGGAGCCGGCAAGAGCACTGTAGCGCGAGCGGTCGCCGGCGCGGAGAATCTCCTCTACATCAATTCGGGGAACTTCTATCGCGCGATAACCCTTGCGGTGCTCGATGCGGGAGCCGATCCGACCGACCCTGCGGGAGTGCTCGCGGTCGCCCGCACGGCGTCGGTCGAGATCGTCGGCGGAAGGATTCGCGTCGAGGGGAAAGACGCGGAGCAGGAGCTCCACGCGGATCGGGTCGACCGCTGGGTCGCCCAGCACTCCGCCATCCCCGAGGTGCGCTCCATCGTGAACAGCAGGCTTCGGCAGGCGGCCCAAGGGCTCGACGTGATTGTCGAGGGGCGCGACATCGGGACCGCGGTGTTTCCCAGCGCCGACGTCAAGATCTACCTCGACGCCTCCATCCGAATGCGGGCGAAGAGGCGCTTTGAGCAGGGAGTCAGCTCCCTTTCTCTCCCCGAGATCGAGGAGAACATTCGAAAACGCGACGAAATCGACAAGAGCAAGCCCGTCGGGAGCCTCAAGATCGCGGAGGACGCCCTCTACCTGGACTCCTCGGACTTGACCATAGATGAAGTTTGTGAGAGAGTGATACGAAAAATCCGCAAGCTCAGGTCGCTATCGTCCAGGAGTCGGTTCACATAATGGCAGACAGAGAGTCTATGAGCGAAGCACAAAACCCAACAGCACTACAAGAAGAATACCTGAAGTCATTCGAAGACCTGGAGGAAGGACAGCTTATCGACGGCAAGGTCGTCGAGATCGGACCGGAAAGCGTATTTGTCGATGTCGGATACAAATCCGAGGGCAAGATTCCCATCGGCGAGTTCTTGGAGAAGCCGCAGCTCGGCGACATCGTGAGCGTCGTCCTCGTGCACAAAGAGGGCAAGTCGGGGGCGGTCGTCGTCTCCAAGAACAAGGCCGACGTCAAGCTCTTCTGGAAGAAGCTGCGCCAAGCCTACCAGGACAACCAGCCGATAGACGGGAAGTTCATCCGCACCAACAAGGGCGGCTTCGAGGTCGACCTCGGCTTCGGGGTCATCGCCTTCAATCCCATCTCCAAGGCGGACATCGTACGGGTCGAGGATCCCGAGAAATACGTCGGGATCGCTTCGAAGTTCCTCATCGAGCGCCTCTACAGCGACAACAAGGTGAAGATCGTCCTCTCTCGCCGGGCTTGGCTGGAAGGGGAGGTCGAGCGGACGAGGACGGCCTTTTTTGCCACCCGCACGGTCGGCGACGTCGTCGAAGGGACGGTCAAGAGCTTCACCTCCTTCGGCGCCTTCATCGATCTCGGAGGATTTGACGGGCTGCTGCACATCAACGACATGAGCTGGGGCCACGTGACGCGTCCGAAAGACTACGTCAAGAAGGGACAGAAGATCGAGCTGGTCATCATCAAGCTTGACCAGGAAAACAAGAAGATCAATCTCTCCCTCAAGCACTTCACCCCCAATCCCTGGACCCTCTTCGAGCAAAAGTACCACGTGGACGACACCGTTCGCGGGCGGGTCACCAAGCTTACCGACTTCGGCGCCTTCATCGAGATCGAGGAGGGCATCGAAGGGCTCGCCCACATCTCCGAGCTTTCTTGGGTCAAGCGGGTCAACCATCCGAAAGAAATCCTGAAGGTCGGCGACGATGTCGATGCGAAGATCCTCGGCTACGACATCGAGCAGGGAAGGGTGTCGCTCGGCCTGAAGCAGGTCCACCAGAATCCGTGGGACACGATCGAGGAGCGCTATCCGGTCGACAAGCGCGTGACGGGCGTGGTCAAGAAGGTGACCAATGCCGGGGCCTTCGTGGAGCTGGAGGAGGGGATCGACGGATTCCTGCATGCCGACGATCTGTCCTGGACCAAGAAGGTCAAGAACCCGGCCTCCGTGCTCAAGGTCGACGATCAGATCGAAGCGAAGGTCATCGAGGTCGACCACGAGAATCGCCGCATTCGCCTCGGCCTCAAGCAGCTCTCCGACGACCCATGGAAGTCTCTGCTCGCCACCTACCCGAAGGGAAGCGTCGTCGAGGGGGAGATCACGAGCGTCACGGACTTCGGCGTGTTTGTCCGGGCTTTCGGCGACATCGAAGGGCTCATCAGCAAGAGCAACCTGGGACAGCCGCCCGATGAGACCGAGGAAGCAGCGCTCGCAAAGTTCAAGAAGGGCGACAAGGTCAAGGCGGTCGTGACCGACATCAACGTGAGCGGCCAGCGTCTCTCTCTGTCCATTCGCGAGTACCTGCGCAGCCTGCAGCGCGACGAGATGGCGAAGTACATCCACGACGAGCAGGATGAATCGACCGTCACCCTCGGTGACTTTCTCAAGAACAAGGGAAATGATTCGTTCGGCTCGTGATTCGTCATGGTCTTGACATCGAAGATCGATGCAAAGAGGCTCGAAACCCTCATCGAGATCAATACTCTCATCAATTCGAACTACACCGACGCCAAATCCCTGCTGACGCGGATTCTCGAATCGGCGACCCGCCTCACGGCCTGTGAGGCGTCCTCGCTCCTTCTCGTCGATTCGGAGAACGCGCATCTGTACTTCGAGATTGCGCTCGGCTCGAAGGCTCCCGAGGTTCAGCGCTTTTCGCTGAAGATGGGCGAGGGGATCGCCGGCTGGGTCGCCCAGCACAACACCTCCCTCATCGTCAATGACGTCGAGCACGACGCGCGCTTCTTCCCCGACATCAGCAGAAAGATCGGCTTCGCCACGAACTCGATTCTCGCCGTGCCGATGCGGGTGCGCGACGAGTGCGTCGGGGTCATCGAGCTGATCAACAAGCAGGATCAAAGCACCTTCACCAACGAGGATCTCTACTGGACCGAGATCTTCGCAACCCAGGCGGCCATCGCCATTCAAAACGCCCAGACCTATCAACGCATGAAGGAGCAGGTCACCATCCTGCAGGATCGGATCCAGGAGACCCAGGGCTATCACGCCTTCGTGGGAAAGAGTCAGGCGATTCAGGAGACCCTCGAGATAGCGCGGCGGGTCGCCGCCTCCTCCACCTCCGTGCTCATCCTCGGGGAGAGCGGGGTCGGAAAGGAGCTCTTCGCCGAGCAGATTCACCTGAACTCGGCGCGAAAGGACGGCCCCTTCGTGCGCGTCAACTGCGCCGCCCTGCCGGAGCATCTTCTCGAGAGCGAGCTCTTCGGTCACGTGAAGGGCGCCTTCACCGACGCCATCTCCGATCGGCGAGGACGCTTCGAGATCGCCGACGCCGGCACCATCTTCCTCGATGAGATCGGCGACTTCCCCGTGGGCCTCCAGGCCAAGCTCCTGCGGGTGCTGCAGCACCGGATTTTCGAGCGGGTAGGCTCGAGCGAGCCGACCTCGGTCGACGTGCGCATCATCGCGGCCACGAACAAGGACATCGAGAAGGCCCTCGCGGACGGAAGCTTCCGCCAGGACCTCTACTATCGGCTCGCCGTCATCCCAATTCGCGTCCCGCCCCTTCGCGAGCGGACCGAGGACATCCCCGTGCTCGCCGAGCACTTCCTGCAGCGCGTGAACCACGAGACCAAGAAGCAAATCCTCGGCTTCACATCGGAGGCCGTGGACGCTCTGCTCACCTACAACTGGCCGGGCAACGTGCGCGAGCTCGAGAATGTCGTCGAGCGGGCGGTCGTGATAGCCAAAGGGGACTACATCCATCCGGTCGATCTCATTCTCAATGCCGGCGAACGGGGGAGGGGAGACGACTACGGAGGAAAGCCTCTCAAGGAGGCTGTCAATCTGTTCAAGAAGCATTTCATTCAGCGGACGCTCGAGCAGCACAACTGGAGGCAGACCGAGGCCGCTCGCCTGCTCGGCGTCCAGCGCACCTACCTTTCGCGCCTGATTCGAGAGCTCGAGATCCGGAAACAGTAAGGAGAAGTCATGGCACACTCACCCGATTCCTCGCCCCGCCAGAGAATCGCCTCTGCCCTTGCCTCTATCCTCCAGCGGGGGCGCTTCGTCATTCTCGGGGTCGTCATCGCAGCGCTCGCGGCCGTTATCCTTTACGCAATCTATACCGAGGTCGCGGCAAAGCGCGCCGAGATCGCGACCCGCGAGGTCGAAGCCGTTCAGAAGACCTACGAGAACTGGTCGAACGAGCCCGACGCCGCCAAGAAGGCGGGCCTGGAGAAGGCGATCGTCGTGCAGACCAACGTCATTCTCCAGAGGTTTCCACGCACCTACGCGGCGCAGCGCTCCCTGCTCATTCGGGGCGACCTCGCCTACACGAACAAGGACTGGAAAAGCGCCGTCGCCTTCTATACCCGCCTCGCCGATCGATTCCCGCGCAGCTACCTCTCCCTCGTTGCCCTGAACAATGCGGCAGCCGTCGACGAGCAGCAGGGGGATGCCGCCGCAGCCATCGAGCTCGACAAACGGATCCTTACCTACCGCGGGCTCGCCCCCGAGATTCCGGGAGCGCTGTTTTCGCTCGGGAGGCTCTACGAGGGACAGAACGACAAGAAGAACGCCGAGCTGTACTACAAGAAGCTCGTCGATCAGTACCCCGACAGCGGTTGGACAAAACTGGCACGGGACCGTATAATCGCCCTGTCCTTGTCCACGGAGGGCAAGTAAGGCGGGGGAGCGATGGCGAAGTCACGGCGCAGAGCGAAGATTCTTGAGACGAAATACTTCGGCCTGATCATCGGTCTGCTCGTCGTCGTCCTGTTTCTCGCCATAGGGCACTACACGAGCCTCCTCCGCGGCCTGGAGCTTCGCATCACCGATCTGCAGTTCACGCTGAAGAATCAGGTCACCCGCACCAACGTCCAGGTCGGGGTAAGCGTGGTGCAGCGCAATCCGAAGATCTCTTCCGACATCCTCATCGTCGGGCTGGACCCCACCAGCCTCGAGAAGTTCGGGCGCTTCCCCTGGCCTCGCTACCGCGAGGCCGACTTCCTCAACGGGTTTACCCGGATCAAGGATCAGAGCCAGCGAGAACGGGCAATCTTCCTGGATATCTTTTTCGTGGAGCCCGACAGCAACGCCTATGACGATGCCCTGCTCGTCGACGCCATCAAGAACAACGGACGCGTCTTCCTCGAGACCGTCCTCGACGACCATCCCACCCTCACGAACACCTCGCCTGAGTACGTCGCACGCGAAGAGGTCCTCGCGCACAAGGATGGGGAGATCTCCCACATCACCGGCGATTGGCAGGACCTGCGCGCCTTCCTCGGGGTAGAGCCGCCCCTCATACCCTACGGCGAGGCGGCGGCCGGCTACGGGCACGCCAACTACGTCCAGGACCAAGACGCGGTCTATCGGCGGCAGATCCTCGTCGCGAAGTGGTCTCAGCCAATCCGCGCGATCCCGCTCTCCGAGCTCACCCCCGAGACGCGGATCGACGTCAAGGCCTTCCACCGCCTCGCCTGGATGGACAAGCGGGGGGGCTTTCACAACATCCCCTATCCCCTCACCGCGGCATCGATCGCGCGCCTGACCGCCGAGATGAAGGCAAAGGCGCCCCTGAAGGTTGTGAAGACCGACCAGGCGGGGAAGGTCACCGAGGGCTACTACGTGGTCCTCGAGTTCCAGGACCACTTCATCCCCTCCATCACCCTTTCCCTTGCCCTCGACTACTTCCACAAGAGCCTCTCTGACGTGGAGGTGCACCTCGGCAAGGATATCCTCATCAAGAACCCGCAGATGTTCGACACCACGACGCACGCGTGGGTTCCCTATCGCAAGCTCATAGCCGCGGCCGTCTACGACAAGAGCGGCAAGCTCGTGAAGCCGGCGGTCACCGAGCCGGTAAGCGAGATTCGCATTCCCATCAACGCGCAGGGGGCGATGCTCATCAACTTCATGGGCCCGCCCTCATCCGCCTCGCCCTTCGGCTACCAGACCTTCCCCGTCCGCTCCTTCTACGGCTACGCCGCCGGGAACATGCCCGGTCCCGACCCGAATACCTGGCCTCCGACCCGGGCGGTCGCCAACAAGATCATCCTGGTCGGAGCCTTCGCCCCCGGGCTTTCCGACGAAAAGCCGACCCCCTACGGGCTCATGAACGGGGTCGAGATCCACGCAAACTCGCTGAACACGATCATCACGGATGACTTTCTGCTCCACGTTCCGAGCTGGGAGGAGGATGTCATTCTCGCGGCGCTGGTCCTGCTGGTGGCGTTCATGGTTTCGCGCCTTTCGACGATCTGGGCCTTCGCGATCACCCTTGTCCTGCTCGTGGTCGGCTTCGCCGTCGTCACGGTGGAGTTCGAGCTCTCCTCGCTCGTCGTGAACTATGCGACGCCCGCCGTCGCGATACTCTTCACCTTTCTCACGATCGTGGTCTATCGCGTCATGACCGACGAGCGGGACAAGCAGAGGATTCGCGACATGTTCGGCAAGTACGTCAACCCCGCGGTCGTCGATCAGATCCTCGAAAACCCGCCTGAGCTCGGCGGCGTGGACAAGGAGCTCACGGTCTTCTTCTCGGACATCCGCGGCTTCACCTCGCTCTCCGAGAGCATGATGCCCCAGGAGCTCGTCAATCACTTGAACGTCTACTTAAGCGCGATGACCGACATCATCCTCGAGTACCAGGGGACCCTCGACAAGTACGAGGGCGACGCCATCATGTGCTTCTGGGGCGCCCCCCTCCCGCTCGCCGATCACGCCCTCCTTGCCTGCGCCTGCGCGCTGAAGCAGCTCGCGGCCCTGAAGAAGCTCAACGAGGGCTGGCCGCCCGAGCGACGCCTTTCCATCGGGATCGGCATCAACTCGGGGGTGATGACCGTCGGGAACATGGGATCGCTCGGACGGATGAACTACACGATCATGGGGGATGCGGTCAACCTCGGCGCCCGTCTGGAGGGCACCAACAAGCAGTACGCCACCAACGTCATCATCAGCGAGTTCACCTACGGCCTGGTGAAGGACAAGGTGATCGCCCGCGAGCTGGACAACATCCGCGTCAAGGGCAAGAACAAGCCGGTCCTCATCTACGAGCTGATCGATTGCCTCGAGGATCCCGCCGCGCTGCTCGCGAATGCGCGCGACCGGCGAAGGGCGGGGTAGGCCGCTTGCGCTTTTCCGATCGCTCCCCCCAATTCGCCGCCTGCTCGCCTGCCGTCTCCGACGCAGGCTCCCGCGCTGACGCGCCAACCTCTTCAGCCCCCTCGAAGGCAAGCGGAGTGGGGAGCCTTGCGGCGCTTCCCCTCGCGCTCCTTGCGCTCGGGCTTCTTTCGGGCTGCGGGCTTCCGAGCAACCTTCCCGGCCTTGCCGCCCCCACGGGCGCCCTCGTCAACGCGATCCCCGGCACCCTCTTTTCCTTCACCAACACGCCCCCGGACCCCTCCTACACCCTCCTCGGCTTCGAGCTCTACTACAAGCTTTACGACGATACGAGCAGTCAGCTCCTCGGGGCCTACATCTCCGATACGAGCCAGTTCACCGCCGCGAACTACGCGACCCCGGGGGTCGCCGTCCTCGTCGCCGAGGGCTACCAGCGCCTCGTCGGCTTCCTGCCTTCCGTCGGCTACACGGTCAGCACCTATTCCAACCCAACATACCTCTCCGCTTCCCAGGCATCAGCCCTGCAGCAGCTGCCGATGATCCCGGTCTCCATCGGCGACCGCGCGACCGCCTTCACCGTCCAGATAAGCTTCCAGGGCTACCTGAGCAGCCCTCTTGACAACTGGGTCCCGACCATAACGGCCAACGGCGGGGGCATCACCTTCGCCAACGGCGGCACGGTGCTCGATGCCGGAAGGCTCCTGACCGAATCCTTCTCCGGCTCTCCGCAGCCCTACCTCAAAGGGTTCAGCCCGAAGAGCTTCAGCAACCTCGACCCCGACATGCCCCCGAGCCTTACCGCCCTTAGCGTCAACAGCACCATAGCGAACCTCGGGGTCGGGCTCGTCGCGCTCGCCTACGGCTTCGACCCCAACATTCTCACCGTCTACAGCATCCCGGTTCCCATCGGCTACTATCTCCTCACCAATCTCACGCTCGAAGCGAATTAGGAGGCGCGCAGTGTTCGGATACTACTTCAACGTCGGGCTCATCTACGCCGTGATCGGCTTCGGAGTGGCGCTCATCTACTACTTCGTCTTCAAGAAGCCGATGCTCGGCAACTTCTGGGGGGCGCTCATCGTGGCCCTCATCGGGTCCTTCCTCGGGGGAGTGATCGGGACGGTCTTCTCCGGGGTCATCGCAGCCCTCGCGAACCTCAACTCCGTGAACATCTTTCCGCCCATCATCACGGCCTTCCTCGTCATCTGGATCTTCTCGAAGGTGAGCGAGCGAAAGGAGTGAGCTCCCAATCGGAGACGAGGCGGCGATGCGCGGGTGCGGACGGGGAGCGATCGGTCCGCCCATCCCCGGGCCGCGCCCGCGACTTCCGATGGACAAGCTTCCTGTCGAGCGGCCTGTACTGTCTGGCAAATGAGCTTCTTCCATTGGCGAACCGTGTTGGTGCTCGCCTTTCCGACGAGGCGCTGAGGAACAATCGTCAGCTGCTTGTCGGCAACCCGGGCGCGGAGCCCCTCGAGTACTGGCTGCGATTGCTCTCTCCGTTGCCGGCAGGGACTTTTCGGGCCGAAGGCTCTGCTCGCGTAGCTGGTTCACGTGTGCCCGGCTGCCGAGATGGATGACGCCAGGCAACTCTTCGAATGCGCGGTCCTACTGCTCCCATCACTTAGGCAACATTTGGTCCAAAACAAAACAAGAAGCAATGTTCGCCCGAGGATCAGTGACAAAGATGACGATTTTGTCGATCATCCTTCGATTCTTATCGCTTCCTCAATTCCAGTCAACAGCGAAGGAACGCATCCAGGCAGTGGGGACACGCCGGGTCGGCTCCAGTGATAGAAAGTCTCGGCTACCGTTCTAATCAGGCGGTCTACTCGATCGTCGTCATGATAGTCGGTGTCTTCGTCCACTTCGACGAGACCAAGGCACAGAATCCAGGTCTCGATATTTCGTTTTGGAATCAGATGGGCGATGGCCTCTGTCTCGGTGCGCGGGGTCATCTCAGCCTTCTGGGCTGCTTCGCGAAGCTGCTGTTGTCTCCGTTCGACGGTTTCTCGATCGGCATCCATAAGGGCCTGTCAAGAACTTTGTGTAAAGGCCTTTGATCATACCGGCACCCGGCCGGTGAATTTGATTGCCAGCTGATTCAATGCCTGGCTCCACTCCCGTATCGGCATCCTCCACTTGCCCGAGATATTCTGCAAGGCCATAT
>DAHVAK010000272.1 GCA_027314665.1 Spirochaetales bacterium | reverse complement strand
CAAGGCGAGCCTCACCGTCAATCTTGGAAGCGAGAGCGGTTTGAGCGTGCAGGAGATACTCGATTCCGCCCGCAGGATCACCGGGCGCGCCATCCCCGCGGAGATCGCCGCGCGCAGGCCGGGCGACCCGGCGCGGCTCGTGGCGAGCGCGGAGCGGGCGCGCCGCATCCTCGGATGGCGCCCTCGCTACAGCGAGGTCGATGCCCTGGTGGAAACCTCGTGGAATGTCTACAAGAGGCAGGCTCAGGGGTGACGCGCCTCTCGCAGCGATCGGCACGCCCCGCCTGCCAGCGTATTCGAGTTTTCAGCGCTTCAGATATTCGTTCGCATTGAGCAGCGTCATGACGTACTGGCCGCGGTTGTAGGCCCAGTCGTCGGGGTTGTGCTGCTTGTCAAGCTTGCCCCGGAACTCGGAGAGGGAGGCGTAGCCCTTTCGCTCCATCCATCCTTCGATCTCCTCGAGCATCGTTGCGAGGTAGCCGACGGACTTCGTAAAGAGCACGCTCACCACCTGAACGACATCGGCCCCCGCGAGGAGGAGCTCAATGACGTTCGAAGACGACTGGATTCCCCCGCTCCCGCAGACGCTTGCCTTGACCTCGCCGTGAAGGATCCCGGCGAAGCGCAGGGCGAGGCGGTGCTCGTTCTCGGAGCTCAGGTTGAAGGACAGATCGCTGCGCTCGTGCTCGACATCGATCTTCGGCTGAAAGAGCCGATTGAACAGCACGATCCCATCGACCCCCACCTTGTCCAGGGCGCGGATGAAGGAAAGGGGGCTCGTGTAGTAGGGGCTGAGCTTCACCGAAACGGGGATCTTCACCCGCCGCTTGACCTCCTTGACCGCTTCGACCTGCTCCTCTTCGACGCTTTCGGAGCGCACGTTCCAGTCTTTGGGGGTTGCGTAGAAGTTGAGTTCCAGCCCGTCGACGCCGGTCTGGGCGAGCTTTTCCGCCCAGTCGACCCAGGTCGTCCGGTTTACGGCATTGAGGCTCGCGATGACCGGGATGTCGACGGCCTCCTTGGCGCGGCGCACCCAGAGAAGATGAGCATCCGGGCCCGAGTGCTCCAGCTTCGGAAAGACGGAGGTCATCTCGGCGCTCCAATCGTCGTACTTGGCTATCTCTTCCGACATCTTGAGATGGTCGAGCTGGATCTGCTCCTCGAACAGAGAGCTTGTGACCAGTGCGCCCGCACCGGCGTCCTCGAGCTTTCGGATGGTATCCATGTTGGAGGAAAGGGTCGAAGCCCCCGCCACCACGGGGTTCTCCAGCGCTATCCCCATATAGCTCGTGCTTAGATCGGCCATTGCAGCCTCCTTGTGCTGTACGCTATCTCGCAAGTATAGCGAGCTTTTGCCGGCTGCTCAACCGAATCATCGGATGCGGTAGTCAACCCGCAAGGCGGGCCTTCCCCCGCCCCTCGGGGCGGCGGAATCGACCGTGACGGGCACCACGAGGCGAGCCTTCCGGATGAGGCATTCGCTCGCCTGCTTGTCCCGGCAATAGACGACCGACAGATCGACCGTGACCTCCCCGGAACCGGGAGCGAAGACCGCAGGAAAGCTCATGGGAAAGCGGGGCCCCGGCGCGCCAAATCGAGTCCGCCCGGGAAAGCTCACGGCCGCGCCGCCCGTCGAGCGGAGCACTATCTCCGACGGGGCCTGCTCGTTCACCTCGTAGCCGGCCGGAAGCTCGACCGAGAGGCGAAGCTCGCCGCTTCCCACGCCGACCCGCTCGGGCGGGAGGGTGACGGAGGTGTCGGCCGCCGCCGCCGAGCGCCCCAAGGCGCCGGGCCCTCTCGCCCCGCCGGCGCGCGCCTCGCTGCAGGCCGCCGAGAGGAGGAGCGCGGCGCCTCCGACGAGGACGAAGAGCAGCGAACGCCGAAGCCCGGCCCGCGCGCCGGCGGCAGATATTCTCGCGGACCCTATCCTCCCTCGGCTCACCACACCCTACCCCTCCCGCGCCCCGAAGCTCATCGCCCCATCAATATCCGGCTGGAGACGCCTCATCGTCAAATCCATCCGCCTTGTCGGGGCCGAGCTTCCGTGATACACATAGAGCCACCTATGGACGATTTCCCTTTCGACGTCAGGCTCACCGGCGTCTCCTTCACCTACCCCGAGACCGAGAAGCCCATCTTCAGCGATCTTTCGCTCTCCCTTCCGCGGGGTCTGGTCACCCTGGTCGGGCAAAACGGCACCGGCAAATCGACCCTGCTGCTCCTCGCCAGCGCCCGGCTCTCGCCCTCTAGCGGAAGGGTGGAGATCCTCGGACGCGACTCCCGGGAGCTGAGCGAGGAGACCGAGAGAAACCGCTACGTCTCCTTCATCTACCAGAACATGGAGTTCGAGACCGAAGAACCGATCGGCGCGCTGATGGAGTTCGTCCACGAGCACGGTTTCCACGCCACGCGGGACCCCGGGCTCATCAAGGTCTTGGCCTCGGTGCTCGAGCTGGAGGGCGTGCTCAACAAGAGGACCCAGGAAGTGAGCAAGGGAGAGCTGCAGAGGGCGATCATCGGCTTCAGCCTCCTGTACGGCTCGCACATCATCATGATGGACGAGCCGATCTTCGCGCTCGAGGACCGGCACAAGCTGCAGGTCATGGGCTTCCTCAGGGAATACGCGCGACAGCGAGGGATCAGCATCTACTTTTCGGTGCACGAGTTTGAGATCTCCCGCGAGTACTCGGATTGGACCCTCCTCTTTGCCAAGGACCGAAGCATTCGCCTCGGCCCGACCGAGGAGATCCTGACGCGCGAGAACATCGAGCAAGCCTACGAGATCCCCTACGGGATGCTCTATCGAAAGGAGCATCTCTACCGCGAGGCCCTGAGTACGAGGCGAGCCCCGATGAACTGACGGGGCGCCGCAGGGAGCCCGCATCCGCTACTCCCCGCACACCGAGTAGACCACGAGCGCTGCGATGAAGAACCGGAAGCGCTCGAACCGCAGCATTTCCGGCTCTCTCACGGCCTCGGCAAAGGTTTCGAGGTTTACGGCTCTCCCCACCTGGCTCACCATTCCCCCGCTTCCCACCGCCGTGCTCCCCTCGCTCCCCGCCGCGCCGACCGCCGGGGAATACATCCGCGTTGCCAGGATAAGAAGCATTCGCTCGCACGCCTCGCCGAGGCCCGCGGCGTTGTTGCGCAGATCGCCGAGCAGCGAGGTCACCTCGCCCTTCGCCACGGCGGACCCCGGCAGGTAGTAGGCCTCCAGGTGATCGGCGAGGCTCTCGTAGCCCTGCGCCGGCTCCTCCAAGAAGGCAAGGTAGTGGCCGTACAGCCAGCCCCCAATCCCCACGAGCCCCCCGATCGACAGGATGATCTCGTCGCGGAGGTAGGCCGAGCGGCTCTTGCTCGCGAGAAGCTCGAGAAGAAGGGAGAGTGAGTCCACGCTTCCGAGCTCCTCGAGGGCGGTCACCCCGTGGATGAGAACGAGGGGATTGTGGGAGCGGCGCATCGCCTGCTCGATCGCGGGGATGCTTGCGCGATCGTGGAAGCTGCCGAGGGCGAGCATCGCGTTTGCCTGGAGAAGGTAGTCGTCCGACTCGAGCGAGCTGCGCAGCAGCCTCACCCCCTGCGTGATCCTCCGCTTGCCGATGATCCGCGCCGCGATGTAGGCGGTCGTGTATTGGTGACGCCGCACCTCGCTTAAGAGAGCCCGCGTCACGCGCGAGTTGAGCGGCAGGAACTCCAGGGCCCGAAGCGCCTGGGAGCGCACGTAGAAGCGCGGCGAGCGCAGCTTGTCGAGCAGGTTGTCGATCGCCATCTCGGAGGGCGATTCCGCGAGCGCGCGAATGACCTCGACCTCCTCATCGGCCGTTCGAGAGCGCTCCAGCTTGTTGAGCAGGGCCGCGGCTCGGATGTCGCGGGGAGAGAAGATTACCCCGAGGGCGTCGCGCACCGTGTACCTCCCCACCTTGCGCAGGCGTGTCACGAGAAAGAGGATCACGACGAGCGCGGCAAGGACGAGGCTGAAGTAGATGCGGAAGGCGGGCCCCTGCCCTCCGACTCCCATCAGGTTGAGCGCGTCGATGAGCGCCCCGCCAAGGAGCGAGCCTACCGCCCCGCCCAGCCCGAGGCAGAGGTTGTAGAGGATTCCGAGATCCAGAAACTCGGCGGTTCGGATGATCCCGAAGAAATAGTTCTGGGCCCCGTTCTGCGCTCCGACGAGACCGATCTGGAAGAAGAAGAACATCCCGCTCAAGAACACGGTCAGCGAGATGCCGGCTAGCCGCGGGGTAACGACGAGCGGAATGACGGCCACCGCGAGGAAGGCCGTGAAGAAGACGTACAGCGGCTTCGCGCCGAGGCGGTCCATGAGAAGCCGGCTGAGCTGTCCCATGAGGATGGCGCCGATGTTCCCGACGACCGCGTAGAGAATGACCGCGCTGTCCGACCGCAGGTAGACGAGCTTTGCGTAGACCGCGCGGAAGGGATCGGACATCCCGATCGCCACGCAGAGCAGGAAGAAGAGCACGATGAAGTGCCGAAAGGGGCGCCGGCGGAGCGCCCGGCGCATCCCGGCGAAGAGCTCCCCGCTGCCGCTCTCGCGGTGATCCCCCGGATCGGGCATTCGGTAGATGAGCATCGAGGCGACCACGCCGAGCCCGACCCCGATCGCGATGAGCAGGGTGTAGCGGGAGAGCTCCGCGTGTCTTCCGAGCACGAAGATGACGAGCAGGCCGCTTGTGACCTGGCCGAGCGAGTCGAAGATGGGCAGCCGCGAGAGCACCGCGCCTCGATCCTTTCCTTCGGAGATGGCCCCGACAATCGGATTGAAGCCGACGACTCCGATCCCGCGCGCGAGGTGGAAGAACAGAAGTCCGATGAGGATGAAGAGGAGCCCGGTCGCCTCGTCCGCGCTCCGACCGAAGAAGGCCCAAACGACGAGCGGGATCATGAAGAGGGCGCGCGTAAACCAGCCCGCGGCCATGAGACCGCGGACGCCGAGCCGCCCAACCAGCGCCCGTCCGGCGAACATCAAGAGGTAGGAGAGGTAGGGAAAGGCGGAGATGACGCCGATGAAGAGGCTGGAGGCGCCCAAGCGAAGGGCATAGAGAGTGATGAGGTTGCCGCTCAGGAGCAGGTACGAGATGGCGTTCACCCACTGAAAAAGGGTGAGCAGCCTGCGGCCGCGGAGCTTCTGGCTTCTCGAGAGGAGCGGCGAGCCCATAGGCTGCATACTACCACACCCCGGCGCCGTAGCGCGCCGTCTCCGGTCTCGGGGAGGCCGTTTGAGGCCGCAGCGAGGCCGATCAGCAGGCCCGAGGCAGCCGTTCTCCTCGGCAAGACCTTGAGAGAGGGGCGCCCGCTCTTTACAGGGTGGACAGGCGCGTGCTATGCTTTTTGTACAGATTCGGGCTGTAGCGCAGCTGGTTAGCGTACAAGTCTGGGGGACTTGGGGTCGGCGGTTCGAGTCCGCCCAGCCCGATATTCTAATTGCTTTTTGCTTCGGAGTTTATGTCAGGGTATTGCCACCCTCCTACCTTCAAACCTCTTCCAGGGTACCAGCCAGGGTACCAAGAATGCGAAGAAAGCCGCTTTCGCCCCTCATTCCAACTGGTGATGGAGGCGGTACCATGAGCAGGGCCGAGAAAGACTTCTACCTGGTGAAGCGGCGCGACCGACTGACCGACGGCAAGCCAACCTACTACGCGCGATTCCGCAACGAGGACGGCGACTTACTTCCCTGGAAGAGCACGGGCGAAACCACGAAGACGCGCGCCGAGAATTGGGCGCAAAAGGAGTGGAAGGCCGGAAGGGTCACGACCCGCGAGAACCTCACCTTCGGCGTCTACGCCGAGAAGTGGTGGAAGTGGGGCGAGTGTGACTACATCCGGGGAAGGCTCGACCGAGGAAAGTCAATCTCTCGAACCTACGCGGACATTCAGCGGGGCTACCTCGAAACGCATATTCTTCCTCACTTCAAAGCTGCGAAACTCGCGAAGATGACTCCCCGGATGATCGAGGGCTGGGTAATGGGGCTAAAGAACAAAGCGGCGCTTTCGCCGACGACTGCCAATCATTGTCTCACGACCCTAAAAACGATGCTCGCCGAAGCTACCCGTCTCGGAATCATTCCCTCAAATCCGGCGCTTCCGGTCGAACATCTGAAAGAATCTCCGAAGGAAAAACAGATTCTCACCCTCGAAGAAGTCCGCCTTCTCTTCGCCGATGAAGCTCTATCCGAGAAGTGGGAGGGCTCGCTCCTTCACTTCACTTTGAACCTGCTCGCAGCTTCTACGGGCCTCCGCATGGGCGAAGTCCAGGGGTTGCAGGTGCAGCATGTTCACCCCGGATATGTCGCGATTGTCCACGCATGGGAGCGGAAATACGGCCTGAAGGAACCGAAGTGGGACTCCGCACGAGAGGTACCGATTCCCACAAAAGTCTCCGGCTACCTGGCTCAACTAATCGAAGCGTCACCCTATAAAGAGCCCGAAAGCCTTGTGTTCTACGGGCGAGATGGATTCACACCTATCGGCCACAAAGAGATTCTTGAAGCCTTCTATGCAGCGCTTGTAAAGATTGGGATATCCGGGGAAGAGCGAGCGCGGCGGAATGTCACCTTTCACAGTTGGCGGCACTTGTTCAACTCGCTTTGTCGCTCTCGGATTCCTGACTACAAGCTGCAACGGCTTACCGGCCACCGAACTCAGGAAATGACGGAGCACTACACCCACCTGAACCTTGCCGACTTCGGTGATGTAGTGGCGCTCCAAGAGGAAATGTTGTTGTGACCCTGCAATCAACTCGTTCGGTTCATTTAGATGTGTCCGACCCGACCAAGTTGGGGAGATAGACGGAGAGACGTTGAAGGCCAAGAAAGGAAGTCGGCCAACTCACCGCAAACGTCGTACGCTCGTAACGGACTTAGTGGACAAAGACGCCATTCTGCCCAATTGGAAAAGACTCCGTTCCGCGAAGGAGAGTCCATTCTATTGTTCGGTATTTGAGGAAGTTTACTTTCCACGCCTGCAGTACTATGCGAGCAAGAAAGGAAATCAGAAACTCAAGAAAGCGGTAAAGAGTTATGTTTC
>DAHVAK010000271.1 GCA_027314665.1 Spirochaetales bacterium | reverse complement strand
CGGACGTTCTCCCTTCTGGCAGGATTGTTTGGCGACAAAACCTTACCGGAAAGAGGCGTCCTTTTTCTATCCCGTCCACAAGAATCGATCATATCTCGCCGCTTCGACTTTGAACTCTCGCGTGTACTTCTTCCGGGTGTCTGCCATTACCTTTTCCTTCGCCATGTTCTATCAAGATGCTTAACTCTATGTCCATCGAATCGGGGAAGGTTCAGAGTGACCGTCCCCGCTGGCGAGAGCGTCTCCGCAAGCTCGGGTAGGATCTTTTCATCGAGCCTGAAAGTCTTGAGGACCGAAGGAGCCCAGTCTCTCCTGCCAATATCGAACAGACAGGTTCCCGAGGCGTCCGAGGGGTCGGTGGCGATCTTCCCGGTCAGCTTGAATCGGATGTAGTCTTTCGGAAGTATCGCGACTGCCGTCCGCCGGCAGATATCAGGCTCTTCCCGGCGAACCCACTCGAGGGAGGGGGCGAAAAAGCCGCTGGCGAGAGGAAGCCCGGTGATCGAGTGGAACGCCTCGGCCGAGCCGGACCGCGACCACTCGGCGCATATCTCGGCAGTTCGGGTGTCTGTCCAGATGATGGCGTTGCGAAGCGGCGCTCCGCTCTTGTCGAGCATCACCAAACCGTGCATCTGTCCGGAAAGACCAATTGCCTCGATGGAGCATCCCTTGACCTCTCGGGCGGCAATCAGATCGCGAAGGCACTCCGCCGTGGCCTCCCACCACTCATCCGGCACTTGCTCGGCAAGACCCGGGCGTGGATGGTGAATCGGGTAGCCTCTCTCGCGAATTGCGAGGACAGCCCCGCTCTCGTCGACAACGATTGCTTTCACGGTCGATGTCCCGAGGTCGATCCCGAGGTAACACTTCAAAGCCTTCCTCCCTTCTTGCTTGGCCGGATTCGGGTACTTTCCGATTTTACGTTTCGCCTTAACAGGGTGCTGACAAACTCAAAGGTACCTGCCAAGACGGCGTTTTCACGAACCAGTTTCGGGCAAGAAACCATAGAAAACGCCGTTTTGGCAGCGGGTCAATCACTTTGTCAGCACCCTGTTAATGGGCCTTCTCTTGAAAAGGGGGTGTGGAGAAACCGAGGCTCAGCTCTTTTTCAACAGGTCGCGTATCTCCGACAAGAGAACCTCCTGACTAGACGGCTTTGCCGGCGCCGGCGGCTCCGCTTCCTTCTTGAGCCTCAGGGTATTCATCACCTTTATGACGACAAAGAGCACGAAGGCAACGATCAGGAAGTCGATAACCGCGTTGATGAACGTACCATACCGGATTGCGACGGAAGGGGCCTCGCCCGCGGCCGACTTCAGCGTCACGGCGAAGCCGCTGAAATCGACGCCGCCGAGCAACAACCCAATCGGCGGCATGAGCACGTCGTTGACTACCGACGAAACGATCTTGCCGAATGCGCTGCCAATGATGATACCCACTGCCATGTCTACCACGTTGCCGCGCATTGCAAATTCCCTAAACTCTTTCATAAGCGACATAGCGTACCTCCGGAGGCTAGTATACCATCCGTGCCTCATTCCCCCGTTCCAACTCCCAAAAAGAATCCGCGCGTCTAACCAGTGCACTTCGCTCAAGAATGTCGGCGGCCGCGATTTTCTGTCGCGAGGCCGACTGCGTTGTTGTTTTCGGCTTCAAACCCACCTATAATCAATAGCACACGGAGGAGAGCATGAAGATCGTCGATCCTGAACGAGTGGGGCTGTCGTCTCTGCGCCTAGAGCGGATCAGACCGGTCATGCAGGGATACGTCGACCGCGGGCAATTCGCCGGCGTCATTGTCTTGATAGCACGCGAGGGCGAGGTGGCCTACCTTCAGAATTTCGGCTTCAAGGACAAGGAGAACACGCGGACGATGGAGCTCGACACGATCTTTCGAATCTATTCGATGTCGAAGCCCATCACGAGCGTTGCGGCCATGATGCTCGTCGAAGAGGGCAAGCTCCGCGTCAGCGATCCGGTGTCTCGCTACATTCCCGAGTTCAAGAACGCGCGGGTCATCGTTGCGCGAAACGAGTGCGACTATGAGCTCATCCCCTGCAAGCGCGAGATGATCGTACACGACCTCTTCACCCACACGAGCGGCCTGAGCTACGGCTTCGACGAGCATTCCGTGCTGGATGAGATGTATCGCAAAGAGCTCTGGGCTCAGGTCGAGGCGAACCCTAACGCCACCCTCGAGGATATGATCAACCTTCTCACCAAGCTTCCGCTCGCCTTCAGCCCCGGCAGCGCGTATCGCTACAGCGTGTCCATCGACGTCCTCGGCTACATCGTGCAGCTCGCCTCCGGAAAACCCTTCGACGCCTTTCTCAAGGAACGGATATTCGACCCGCTTGGAATGGTCGACACCTCCTTCTGGGTCCCGCCGGAAAAGATTGACAGGCTCGCGACCGTCTACGGCACGGCGGAAGGGGGCGGGCTCAAACCGATCGAGCGCCCGGAAGGGAGTCGCTACGCCCGGCCGACGAGGAATCCCTCCGGCGGCGGCGGCCTCGTTTCCACCGTGGCCGACTACTTCCGGTTCGGACAGATGATGCTCAACCAGGGAGAGCTTGACGGTGTTCGCCTTCTCGGACGCAAGACCGTAGAGTGGATGATGCAGAATCACCTGCCCGAGGGCATAGCCGCTCACGGAAACCCCGCGAACGGCTTCGGGCTCGGCGGATCGGTCCTGCTTCGCCCAGGCCTCCTCCACCAACCCGGCTCGGTCGGGAGGTTCGGTTGGGGCGGCGCTGCCAACACGGAGTGGTGGGTCGATCCGTCGGAGGGGCTGCTCTGTCTGCTCATGACGCAGTACATGCCCGCCTTCACGCTACCGCTCGTGGATGACTTTGCGCAGCTCGCCTACCAGGCGCTCGAGTAGAACGGATCTTGATGCGATGGGATTGTTCGTAGGGGTGTCCGGACGGGAGTATGCAGGCGGATCAACGATCGAGAGTGAACTTGGAGCGCACTTCGTAGAAAAGGGCTTCGAAAAACGGATGCTTCTCGGTGGAGACACCGTGATCCATTAAGACTTCCCTGCGTTCGTTATTCATGAACTGATGCAGATAGCGCAGGGCTTCGCTTTTCCGTTCGGGCTTGAAGCAGAGCTTCACCACCGCCCCCATCTCCTCGGCGGTGAAGAAATGCTTCTGCTCATCCACGATGACGTAGTAGGTCTTGGCATCAGGGGACTTCTGAATTTCGACGGTGATCTCCTCGACGGTCTGCCCGACCCGTGCGGTAGTCCCGGCCTTCTTGCGCGCCTCCTTTCCGTGCTTGTTCAGCCTTTCCGTTTCGGCATTCAGCTCATCGACCCGCTTGTTATGCAGCAGGACATTGGCCTGGCGAATTAGAAACAGCAAGCCCTCCGCGTCGATTTCCGGCAGCATGCTGACAAGCTCATCCGAGAGCTTGTCCCGCGCCGATAGGGGTTTCGCTGCCTTCCTTGAGGCCGCAGCCTTCGTGGGAGCAGGCTTCTTTCTCTCTGAAGCGGTTTTCCTTGCCGGCGTCTTTCGGGCAGACGGTCTATTCGCCATTCTTCTTTCCTCGAAGGGGGCTCCCCATCGCTGGTCAGAGCCGCGAGAGCTTCAGCTGCGTATGCCCGATCGTAATGATATCGCCGCTCTTGACCGCCACGCTCGTCTGCGCCGGAAGGGGGTTGTTGTTGAGGTAGGTCTGGTTCGTGCTCCCGAGGTCCCTGAGCCGATACCCGCCGTCGATGTGCTCGATGATGGCGTGACGCCGCGAGACGAGCGGGTCATCCGAAATCACGACGTCGTTGTTCTCGTCTCTTCCGATACGAACGGTCTTCGCCATCTCGATCGTGCGATCACGGAAGCGGAGACACAGCTGCCTCATCTCCGATCCGCGAGCGATTTCCTTGCCCTCGGGGCTTCTCTTGTAGATCGTGTCATCCATGGATGCCGACTCCTCTCCGCAGAGTATATCACTCCGTGACAGGAATGGAAGGCGGGCTCGCGCGGGCGGGATGCGCCTACTCGAGGGAGGGTCCGTCGCCTTCAGGAAGAGGCAGCGACGCCGCGCGCTCCTTCAGGCGGGCGCTGAAGGACATTCGCGGCACGAAGGCTTCGGGTCTCGCCGGAATCGTCATCTCGCCGCCCGTGGCAGGATTGCGTCCGACGCGCGCCTTCTGGGCCGGGCGCCTGGCAAGGCGCAGGTGTCCGAGGTTCCCGAGGGGCACGCTTTCGCCCATCAGGGCCCCGGCTTCGATCATCGTCAGGTAGTCGTCGAGAAGCTCTCGGGTGAGGGTCTGCGCTATCTCGTGTTTTTTTGCGAGGTACTGAACCATGCTCTTCATGGTGAAATGACCGATCGCATCATCGGGAATCGTGAGAGTTCGGTTGAGCTTGACGAATCCGTTCGTGAGAAACACGGTGGCCTCGCGAAGCCGCCTGTCCTCTTCCGCTTGCTCGAGCCTCGAGGGGCAGACCCCGATGAGAAGCACATCGGAGGAGCGCTCGATGGGGCAGCTGCCGAAGTGGACCGGAGCGTCGATCGCAATCCGTCCCTGGACGGTGACCCCGCTCGCTTTCACGAGGCCCGGAACGTCATTGCGCAGCTTGATGCTCGCGTATTCGAACCATCGCCCCTGCTGCCCGGCGCGCCCGAGGGCGACGAGCGAGCCTGAATAGGTGAGAAGAACGACTCCCCGTGCGTCCTCTTGCGCGAGCTCGCTCGGCATCTCCATTCCCAACAGCCGAATCTGATCCTCGAAGAGCCGCCGCTTTTCGAGCCAGTTCGCGGTGATGCGATCAAGCGACTCCCGGCCGGGAGGCAGGCCCGACGACTCGGTGATCGACTCGAGGTGGCGTTTGACCCGATCCGTGAGCAGCTGCCGCAGGTATTCCTCAGAATAGACCATAGGCTCTAGGATAGCACCAAACGGCTGGATCACCCGCCCCTTTCGCCTGAGCCCCGGCGCGGGTACGGCAGTGGGCGGGGGCCCTGCAGGCATGAGCGCCCATGCAGGCCGGGCGCCGCCGGACTGATTTCGCAGGTTTGACGGGATATCTTACCACTCAATGGGCCGTCTCTGGCGGGGGGCACGCGACGGCGCGGAGGAGTTTCGATGGGTGAGTACATGAGTCAGATACCCGAACATGTCCGCGATCACATCAAGAGCATCACGGCAAGCTCGGGGCTTCCCGAAACCGATGAGTCCGTCGAACGGATAGCGCAGGCCTGGCTCGAGAAACGAAATGCCTTCGAGGCGCGAATCAGCGAGTTTCACATGGAGGAATGGGACGAGTTCGCAAAGGAGGAGGACCGAGGTGCGCTCGTGATGACCTATTCGGGCTCCCTGCTCACCCTCGGTCCGCTCGTCGGGGGCAAGCGACCGGCGGAGTATGCCTCCATCGAGCTGCGGCAGGATGTTCCCAAGAGCGCCGGCGACAAGAGCGCCTCGCTTGCGGAGGATATCCGCATCGACGAGCCTGTCGTTTTTTCCAAGGGACCGATTCGAAAGAGCTCGGCGGTCTTCAAGATCGCAGTTCTTACGGAGCGCCTCGAGCCGAAGGAGGAACTGGAGCGCTTGAGCGAAGCCACCCAGATCTTGAGCGAGGACTTTGTGGAAGTCAACAAGACGGTCGTCGCCGAGTGAGGGCGATCGTGTCGGATCGGCGAAGGGCAGCCTTCCGGTGAGTGAGCCGCAAAGGGTTCCCCCCTCGCTTCGAGAGCAGCTCGATGGGTATCGATCGGCGCGAACCGTCCCCTCCCCATCGGCACTCGATGAGGCGCTCCGCACGGTCAACAGCGTCCTCGCCTCGGAGCACGAGACCATTCGTCCGCTCGACCGCTTCAGGGAGCCGGGTGGGCTCGTCGTGCTCGATCGAGATCTCCCGACCGTTCTTCTGCCTGACATCCACGCGCGCCCAGGCCTCATTTGGGCCGCCTTGAGCTACGTTCTGCCGGATTCCGCCACGGTTCTCGAAGGGATCCTTGCCGGCTCGATCCAGCTTGTCTGTCTCGGGGACTACTTGCACGGCGAGGGTCGGGTGAGGGAGCGATGGAGGCGCGCACTCACCGAGTTCTCGGACGGCTTCGCCTTGCACGAGGCGATGGACGGGGAAATGACCGAAGGCCTTGCGGTGCTCATGATGATTGCAGCGCTTAAGTCGGCCGCGCCGACTCGCATCCACCTGCTTAAGGGGAATCACGAAAACATCGCCAACGAGACGGGAGCCGGAAATCGTCCCTTCGGCAAGTACGCGTATGAGGGTGCAATGGTTCTCGAGTACCTTCGCCTATTCTACACCGAGCAGCTTATCGCGCGAGTCTCTGAGTTCGAGAAGCGGCTTCCCCTCCTCGCGATCGGCCCCCACTACCTCATCAGCCACGCTGAGCCCGCGCGCTTCTTTTCGCGCGAAGAGGTGATCGAGTATCGCGGTCGCGACGAGGTGATCTACGGCCTGACCTGGACCGACAACGACCAAGCCGAAACGGACGCGGTGGATCGGATGCTCGAACACTACCTCGATCCAAGCGAGGCTCCAACGGCCTTTCATTTCGGCGGCCACCGTGCAGTCAGGGGAAGGTATAGTCTCCGCGCAGGGGGGAGGTACGTCCAGATCCATAACCCGTCCCGGTATATAATGGCGCTGCTCGCCGCGGACCGTACCGCCGAGCTTACGCGCGATGTTATCGAGCTAAGCGCTCCCGAGGATGCAAACGATGGCCCGACCGCCTGAGACTATTGGAAAATACAAGGTTATCTCCGAGATTGCGCGAGGGGGAATGGGCGCGGTGTACACCGCCGCACACCCGACTCTCGACCGGACCGTGACCATCAAGAAGCTCACCCTGCGCGGAAGTGCGGCCGTGCGCGAGCGCTTCCGGCGAGAGGCCTCCATCATGATGGACTTCCGCAACGAGTACATCGTCGACGTCTTCGACCATTTTCGCGAGGGACCCGCCTACTACATCGTTCAGGAATACGTCGATGGGATTTCCCTCTCCCAGCTTCTGCAGCGCGAGCGATACCTCCCCGAGTGGGTAGCGCTCCTCATCTTCCGCGACTGCTGCCGCGCCCTGAAGTACGCCCACGATCGCGGCGTCATCCATCGGGATATCAAACCAGGCAACATCCTCCTTTCACGCCGAGGCGACGTCAAGCTCGTCGACTTCGGCATTGCGCACATCGACGACGAGAATGAAGCGGATCTCACCCGTGAGGGTACGATCCTCGGCACGCCGTCCTACATGGCCCCCGAGCAGTTCCAGGACACCCGAAGCGTCGACAAGCGCGCCGACATCTACTCCCTCGGGGTGATGCTCTACGAGATGATGACCGGCAAGCGGCCCTTCCCCGGTTCCGTCACACCCGAGACTCTCAAGGCCATCCAGCACGGGAAATACCGAAGGCCTAGGACACACAACCCCGCCATTACGCGCTTCACCGCTCGATTGATTCGCAAGGCGATGAGCGCGAAGCGGACGCGGCGTTTCCAGGACCTTTGCGTCGTGTTGAAGAAGCTCGACCGACGACTCGGGTCGCGGGCGGCGGGAGAGCAGCGAACCCAGATCGCCTCGTTCTTGAGCCGAACCTGGTCGCCGCCGAGAAAGCGTTCCCGACTCGGAGGCGCCGTCGCTGCGGTAGCCGTCGCCTTGTTGCTTCTCGGCGGCGGGGCAGCCTACTACGGCTTGCGAAGCGGGATTGCCTCCGAGCTTCTCTATCCCAATCGCTACGGCGAGCTCGTGCTGACGGTTCGCGTTGCCCGCGGGCTCCTGCCGGCTCGGGAGCGCTATGTTGCAGCGGAGCTGTTCCGCGACGACGGAAAGGAGATTCCTCGCGTGCAAGGGGCTCGCTTTGTCTTCCACGTAGACCGCGAGCAGAACACGCAGGAGACCGAGGTCTTCGTGAGCCGTCCGCTCTACCTCCCCGTCGGGCAGTATCGGGTCAAGGTCGCGGCCTCGAACCAGCTCGTGTGGCGGGGGTTCACCCTCGAGTCCCGCCGCGACCAGCGGGCGACCGGCGGCGGCGGCGCGGGCCGAAGCCTCGTCGTATCGATCGATGAGGGGGCGAGCCTTCCCCTTTCTGTATCGTTTCGGGTCGAATCGGCGGCCGGGGGAGAAACGATCACCGGCGGCACGGCTGTCGAGCTGTATGCGAACGGGAGCTGGGTGGCCTTTGTCGGGGATGTCGCCTCGTCGCTGCGCTCAGGCGGGGCCTATCAATTTCGCTTTGCGCACGACGGATACTACCCCTCCGACTACGCCCTCGCGGTCCGACCGTTTGAGAGCCAGCTCCGAATCGACGCAAGCCTCGTACCCTACCCTGGGGCGGTCGAGCTCACGTCGGGCGCGGGCACCGTCAGCGTCGACCTCGATGGTTCCGGCACCTATCGCGAATGGGGCCGAACCCCCCATCTCGCTGCGATACCTCGGATCGGCGCGCGCGCAGCCGAGCTTCGCCTCGCCCCTGGTCCGCACACCCTCACGGTGCACAGCGGTGCGCTCTCGGGCCAGTATGCCTTCAGCGTGCTGCCGCTCGAGCGGCTGAGCCTGAGGATCGTGGCGGACCGCAAGTCCGGCAAGATTCTCTTCGACAGTAGCGGCTACGCGAGCGCACCCGATCTTCTGGAGTGATGGCAGATGACGATTCTCATTCGACGTCTCATACAGCTTGCCCTCGGAATCTCCGCGGGCCTCGCGACGTGGCCGGTGATGGAGCTGCTCATCCACCTGCAGGTGCACTTTTCGAGCTATCTCGCCTACTCGATCGTCTCGGGTGCGCTCTTTGGGCTCATCTTCGGCGCCTTCCTCGGCGGAGCCGATGGGATCATCGCTTCGCGCAGGAGACGCATCGTGCTCGGGGCGGGCGTTGGAGGGGTCGTCGGGGCGGGCGGAGGCGCCCTGGGATTCCTCGCAGCCCAAGGGATCCTCTTCCTCGTCGGCGACTATCTCATGAGCAACCTCCACCGGGTGGAAAGCATCGCGATGCCGGTAGCGCGGGCGGTCGGTTGGGGGATCCTGGGGGCCTGCGTCGGGGCGGCGGCGGGCATCCGCTCGTCGTCGGCCCGAAAGATTGCCATCGGGGCCCTCGGGGGATTCACCGGAGGCATCCTCGGCGGCGCGGCAATCGAGTACGGACGGCTCTTCTTCCCCGCCTTTCCCGTGGCGCACCTCGTGGGCTTGCTCTTGCTCGGGATCCTCATCGGCCTTGCCTACGCCGTTGTCGAGAGGCGCCTTTCGTTCGGGGTTTTCAGGGTCCTCAATGGTCCCTTCAAGAGCCGGGAGTACATCCTCAACCAGCGCAGGATGGTCATCGGCTCCGGCGCCCGCTGCGACATCCCCATCCCCGCGAAGAAGCGCGCCACGCCGGAGTTGGTGCAACCGGGAAGCTCACTGGGCTATCGGGATATAGCCGAGGCGCACTGCCGGCTCGTCGCCCGGGGGCGCGACCTATTCATCGAGCCCATGGAGGGCAGCGTACGGGTGAACGATGAGCGGATTGCGGGTGGACAGCCCGCCGAGTTCCAGCCCGCTCGCGCCGCCCGGCAGGCGGGAGCCCCCTTGAAGTTCGACGACGTGATAGCGTGCGGGGCGGTGAAGTTCCTCTACAAACGTGAGTAGGAGGCAAGAGATGAGCCCCGTGAAGAAGAGAGTGAAGCCCGCGGCAGCTTTGGCGGCCTTGATCATGATTCTCGCGGCGGCGGCGCCCGCCTTCGCCCAGGAGCAGGCGACAATCGCGCAGATTGATCCCTCGCGCCTTCTCACCCGGCAGGAGGTGGACGTCTACGTGGGAGTGACCGGGCCGAATGGGAACGCAGTGACCGGGCTCGAAGCGGGCGACTTCTCGATGTCCGAGGGGCTACCCGGCGGGCCGCTGCTCCCGGTGGCGCACTTCTCGTTTCACGAGGGAGCTCCGGCGAACGAGGGGTTGACCTTCTTTCTGCTCGTCGACAACTCCGGAAGCATGTACGAACCCCTCGACGCCTCCGCAGCCGGCGCGCGCCCCCAGACCCGAATCGAGGCGGCGCGCTCCGCGATCCGCATCTTTCTCAATTCGGTCGATAATCCTGCCGACCGGATCGGGCTCGCCTCGTTCAACACCCTCTATCGCGTAGAGACGCTTCCAACACGTCTGCGCTCGGATATGGAAGCGGCGCTCGCGAGGATTGTCCGGCCCACGGAGGCCGATTCCTTCACGGAGCTCTATGCCTCGCTCCGGGCTGCCGCGCAGGTTCTTTCCGGGTGGAAGGGACGCAAGGTGATTCTCCTTCTGACCGATGGGGAGAACTTCCCCTACTATCTCCACACCGGCAGGCCGAATCCGCAGTTCGGCTCGGCCCTCGTCTCCAGCGAGGAGGCGGTGCGCGTCCTCATTCGCGAGGGAATATCCGTCTTCCCGATTCAGTTTGGCCCCGCGCTCCCGGATGCCAACCTTCAGACGATCGCCCACTCGACCGGAGGACGCGTGTTCGACGCGCGCAGCGAGAAGGAGCTTGCAAGCGTCTATCTTTCCGTGCGAAGGAGTGTTCTGGAGGAGTATCGACTGACCTACTCGCCGAGAATGCTTGCCGGCGACAGGAGGGAAGTGCGGGTCGAGTATCACGGACCGGACGGGACATCGTCGGCTTCGCAGTACTACTTCGTCGGAACCCTCTTCGGTCCCCCCGCCGGAAGACTGAGCCCCCTTCTCGTGGTTCCCTTCCTGATCGCGCTACTCGCCTGGTTTCTCATCAGCAGGGCTCGATTTCTCAACCGACGAAGCGATGCAAATCTGGAGATTCTCGCTGGAGGCTCGACCAAGGTGTTCTCACTCAACGAGGGCAAGACCGTGATTGGCTTCGACGCGAGCAATCGAGTCACTGTCACATCGGAAGAGGAAGACTCGGAAAAAAACCGAGAATCCGCGACGAGTCAGGTGACCCTCGTGAAGGATCAGCGCAGCGGCACCTTCACGGTCGTGAGCGATGAACCCGTCATGGTGAACAATCGCCCCGCCCAGCGGCGGCACCTGCGCCCCGGCGACGTGCTGCGCGTCGGTGAGGCGACCCTCGTCTTCGACGACCGCAGCGCCGAGGAGAAGCAGAAGCCGGAACGGTAGCCCTGCCGTGGAGGAAGGCTCTCCGGGATCCCCAGAGCCTCCGCCCCCCCCTATGCTCGCGCGCCCTTGTCTCCAAACTCGTAGCGAAAGAAGGCGTAGTTCGATCCTTGCTGCCGTCGACCCGTCATCTCGGCGATCTTGATCTCGACGGCAGAGCACTGTGCGGCCGCCTCGAAGGTAATCTCTCCGGCGTCGGGCTCGAGACAGCGGTTGAAGGCTTGCAGGGCCGTTCGGCGCTCCTGCACATCCTCCAGTATTCGCGCGACCCCATAGCAGATGGCGCTGTCATTGGCCACGTGGCAGCGCGCGCCCTGCGGATGACGAACCAGTTTGCCCCGTTGACGCCCGACCGTGAAGCAAACGTTCGGGTTTGCTCTGATGCAGTCGAGCTTCTTTCCGGATAGCGCGCCATGGAAGAGGATCCGGCCGTCGAGGTATCCGTAGGTGAGCGGGACTACATAGGGCCTACCGTCCACGGACAGTCCGAGGAATCCCAGCGTCTCCCCACGAAGCATCCCTTCAATCACCTCTCGGGACTCGACAAATCCTTTGTCCTTCACCATATCACCCCCCTGTTGCATCAGGATACCATGGTAAAGGAGTGGAGCGGCACGGAGAGAGTCGATCCTTCGCCTCTATGCGACAGCACTCCCCGAAGGGGTCGGAGCCGAATGCGCGGCGCGCACACCCGGAGGTCGGTTTCGCGGCGCCGAGAAGGCTTGACTTTGCCTACTTTATCTGTTACATTACTAAATAATAGTTCTGCAAATCTCTGGGGTACCTGGAGCGAAGAGAAAGTAGGAGGGGCGTGCGGCATGACGGAGCAGGAGAAGGTGTTCAAGGAGCTCGAGGAAATTCGCGATGCGTACAATCTCGACGTGAAGCAGTTCATCACGTTCATGAAGGAGCGCGACCTGCTGTTGGTGGACGCGCTCAAGGAATATGCCGCCTGGCTTGAAGAAGAGCACGACGGAAGGCGCTACAGTCCGGCGACGATCAACCGTAAGATCGCGGCCGCCAAGAGCCGAATCCGCTATGCCTTCAAGCACAGCTCCTCCGCCGAGAGTCTTCGCAAGAACTATCAACTCGAAGAGGTGCTGAAGCAGGTCAAACCGAAGCGAATCGACAGCCTCGCCGTCCCGCCGGAAAAGGTGCTCAGCGTGGAGGAAGTCCACAATTTCGTGGAAAAGACAAAGGACAACACAATTCGGCTCATGGTCCAGTTTCTCGTCGGTACCGGCGTGCGGGTGTCCGAAATGTTGGCGATCCGACTCACCGATTTGCAGCCGGCGGACGTTGATTTCGTCGAGGTGCGCATCGTGGGGAAAAGAGCCAAGGAAAGGGTGGTCCACGTCAAGACCAAGTTCGTGGAGCATGTCCGAACCTACTTCCACGGCGCCACCTATCTCTTCGAGCATCACGGCAAGCCGTTCAACCGAATATCGGTAACGAACAGGATCAAGTACGAATCGCTGCGGACGCTTGGACGGGAGGTCACGGCCCACCAATTGCGCCACACCTGGGCGCGCATCCAGATCCAGCGAGGCAAGGACCTCCGGGCCGTAGCCGCTGCCCTGGGTCACGCAGATCCCGGTCTCACGGCGAGAATGTACACCAATGCAACCTTGAAGCCGCACGAGGCCTTCATCGACGTATCCGAGGCAGCTCGGCGCGGCTCGGCAGAGGTGAACGAGGGCCTCCCGGACGGGCCGGCTCGCGGAACAGAAGAAAGCAGCGGCGAGAGATGACTGAGCGGTCTTCGCACAGAGAGCTGCTGCGGCGCGCGTCCATGGCCGGCACGCCGCGAAACGCGCCGCGCCGGCCCTCGCCGGGGATGTCGTCGCCGCGCCCGAAAAGGGGACTAGCAGGGTGCTGACAACCGAAAAGGTACCTCCCAAAACGGTGCTTTCTCCAACCACCTTGGGGCAAGAGACACAACCGAAAACGCCGTTTTGGCAGTGGGTCAATCACCTTGTCAGCACCCTGATAGCGAAATACTGAAGCGTGTCGGGCGATAGACGCACGTGAGTGACGCAGAGACCTGTTCAAGGCGCCCTCTGCGACACCTCGAAGGTCGCAGCTTCAAGCCGCACATCGGCCCGCCCGGTCGGGCAAGGAGAATGATATGTATTATTGGATTTTTCTCGCCGTCGTGGTCGTCTTCGTGGTGTTCTTGAGTGGAATTCGGGTCATACGTCCGACCACGCGCGGGCTTGTCGAACGCCTCGGCAAATACCGCCGCTACGCCTCTCCCGGCTTCAACTGGATCATTCCGGTGATTGACCGAATGTTCAAGATCAACATCACCGAGGTCATGGTCAACGCGGAGCCGCAGGAGATCATCACCAGCGACAAGCTCAATGCAAGCGTGGACGCGCAGGTCTATTTCAAGGTCAAGAGCGACGAAGAGAACGTAAAGAACTCCCAATACAGCGTAAACAACTACAAGTATCAGATCGTCAATCTTGCCCGAACGACCTTGCGAAACATCATCGGCACAATGACCCTGAAGTCGGCGAACAGCGAGCGCGGCAAGATCAACAGCGAGCTGCACCGCACGCTGCGCGAAGAGACTGCGCATTGGGGAATCGACATCGTCAGAACCGAGTTGAAAGAGATCGATCCGCCCGAGGACGTCCAGGAGACGATGAACAAGGTTGTGAAGGCCGAGAACGAGAAGGTTGCCGCGATTGATTTCGCGACCGCCACGGAGACGATGGCCGACGGCGCGCGAAGAGCCGAGATCAAGAAGGCCGAAGGGGTACGGCAGGCGAAGATCCTCGAAGCCGAGGGCGAGGCGCAGGCGATCAGGCTCGTCAATGAAGCGGCAGACAAGTATTTCGTCGGTAACGCGCAGCTGCTGAGAAGACTCATGACGGTGGAGACCGCCCTTTCGGCGAATGCGAAGATCGTGATCCCGTCGAACACGGAGCTGGTGAACGTCATCGGCGAGATGGCGGGTATTCTCCCGTTCAAGCAAGACGCCAATGGGAGCGCCAAGCCTGCGGTGAGGTAGTCGCGGAAGCTGGATGGACTCTGTCTGGATCTTGAGCCGGGGGCCGGCTTGTTGAGATCCCGGCGAGAGCGGTCGGACCCGCTTGGTCTCTTTCATGGTGCGACGAAAGGCGGGTCCGCGCAGGGGGAACTCCCCCCGTGCGGGCCCGCGTTCGATACTTTTTGAGCTGCATCGTGATGACTGCCCCTACGGCCTGCTCTGCTGGATCCTGTCCTGATCGGGAACGCCGTCGCTGGTGCAGTCCTGCAGCTGATCCCGGCTCTGAGTCGCCGAAGAGCCGAGGATGGGGGAGCTCTCCACGGTGAGGAAGTCGTCCAGGCAGGAGCCGTCCTGCAATTGAAGCTGGTCCCGGATCTGGTCCGGTATTCCGTCACAGTCCCCCGTTTGCGCCTGCGTCTGCCTCGCGGCTCCCGCCCCTCCCTGAGGCCCGGCTGCGAACAGCAACCCTGCTGCGAGCATCAGGCCGATCGCCAACACCAGTCTTTTCACCGCACACCTCCTCTGTGAACCAGGAATGGTCTGTCACCGCCTGTATACCGGGGCTTGGTCTGTCCGGTTGCATCGAAAAAAGGGAAAATGCGCAGCGCGTGCCGTGGAGAGTGAAGCGCGCCCCCGGAGCAGGAGCCGCGATGACCGCTCTGCATCAACGATTTGCCGTTTTGGCGACGGGTCAATCACTCTGTCAGCACCCTGTTGGCCGATGGAAAGGTGGCAAACGGGCCAAAATGAGTCCATACTTGGGTCATGAACCGCGCTCCCCACGCGTGGAGAGAGCGCTCATCGCCGCAGCTGGTCTCCGATGGGTTCCGCGAAGTCCATCGGGCTATTGTCCCTAGCCATCGGGTTTCTCCGCGCAGTACGACTCTCTGAGCTCAGGAGGTAAGACGCCATGAAAAGAAGAACCGTCGTTGCGCTCTCTGTACTAGCGGCTCTCGCGCTTGCCGCTTGCGCCTCCGATCGTCCCTTGCCTGAGGCGACGAACGCAACCGCCTACGTCTCGGACGGGAGCTCGCCCTTCAAGGAGGTGATCGTCACCGTGGGAGGAAAGACCGCGGATGTCGTCGTCGACCCCGCCCGAACCCGGCAGACGATCGAGGGATTCGGCGGCGCCTTCAACGAGAAGGGGTGGGAGGCGCTCCTCTCTCTCTCCGAGGCGGAACGCAGCGCGGTGATGGAGAGGCTCTTCGACCCGACCGAGGGGCTCGCGCTTCGAATCTGCCGGGTTCCGATCGGGGCAAGCGACTACGCCCTCGACCGCTACACTGACGACGAGAGCCCGAACGACTACGAAATGAAGGGCTTCTCGATTGCGCGCGACCGCAGGCTCCTCATCCCCTTCATTCGGGCTGCGCTCGCCTATCAGCCCGAGCTGAAGCTCTGGGGCTCCGCCTGGACTCCGCCGACCTGGATGAAGACGAACAACGCCTACGACGGCGGCTCGCTTCGCAGTGATCCGCGGGTCTACGCGGCCTACGCCGCCTACCTCGCCGACTTCATCAAGGCCTATCGCGCCGAGGGACTCCCCCTCGACCTGGTGGCGGTGCAGAACGAGCCGCTCATCGAGCAGCACTACCCCTCCTGCCTCTGGACCCCCGAGCAGTACCACACCTTCGTTCTGAGCTACATGGGGCCCCTCTTCGCGAAGGAGGGGCTCGAGAATGCGATCATGCTCGGAACCTTCAACGAGGGCGACGAGCTTCCGCACGCGCAAGGAGTCTTGAGCGATCCGCAGGCGCGGGGCTACGTCTCGGTGGTGGGGCTTCAGTGGTCGGGGATCGACCTGATCCCGACCTTCCGCTTCCTCGACAAGGGCATGCCCTTGTGGGAAACCGAGACCGACTGCGGGAACTGGCCATGGAGGCCCGGCTTCAACCCGGAGCGCCCTCAGAACGACATCTCCTACGCCGCCTACACCTGGGGGCTGATGCGCGACTACCTCGAAGCGGGGGTGTCGGTCTACGAGATGTGGAACATGGTGCTCGACCAGCACGGTATGAATCTCGATGTCGTTCGCCCGTGGCCACAGAACAGCGCGATCGTGGTCGACACGACGGCCAAGAGGGTCGCCTACACCCCGATGTACTACGCCTTCGGAAGCTTCAGCAAGTTCGTGCCTCCCGGATCGAAGCTGGCTGCGAGCGGCGGAATGGATTCGAACGCCGTCTCCTTCGTCAGACCTGATGGGGCGGTCGTCGTCGTCCTGTACAACGCGTACCTGCAAGAGCGGACGATCCACGTGCGGATCCACGGCAAGATCTACGGAACTCAGATGGGCGGGAGCAGCTTCGGGGCTCTCGTCGTCAAGCCTTGAAGCGAGGCGCCGCAGCGTCGCCGCCGGAGTCTTTTTTCGAGCCTTCGATTGCGAGCGGGAGCCGAAGGCACTATCATTTGAAGCACACCTCAATTCAGGCACCGATACGTCCGAATCGCGAAACCGTCCTTGGATGCGCGGCGATTCGATGCGA
The DNA here is from genome assembly GCA_027314665.1 of Spirochaetales bacterium. GTDB lineage: Bacteria > Spirochaetota > Spirochaetia > DAHUYW01 > DAHUYW01 > DAHUYW01. The sequence continues at coordinate 41,191 of DAHVAK010000271.1, read as the reverse complement.
GGTGACAAAGGAGGGTGAAGCACATGGAGGGAGCGATGGGAATGGGATGGATTCCGGACTATCCCGACATTCGAGATTATGCGGCGGGACACGAGAGAATCAAGGATTCCTTCTCCGGATTGAAGGTTCGGCAGGCCGTAAAAGCAGGCGCCTCGGTCGACTTGCGTCCCTACTGCTCGCCCGTTGAGGATCAACAAGACCTCGGGTCCTGCACCGCCAACGCGGCGGTGGGGATGTACGAGTACTTCGAGCGGCGCGCGAAGGGAGCCTTCACGAACTGCTCGCGCCTCTTTCTCTACAAGGTTACCAGAAACCTAATGGGGTGGAAGGGTGACAGCGGCGCCTACCTGAGGTCCACCATGGGAGCCTTGGCACTCTTCGGCACTCCCCCCGAAAAGTATTGGCCCTACACGATCGCCGATTTCGACAAGGAGCCGACGGCCTTCTGCTACGCCTTTGCCTTGAGCTTCCAGGCGCTGCTCTACTATCGACTCGATCCGATCGGAGCGACCGAGGCGGAGTTTCTGACGAGCATCAAGAGCTCCCTCGCGGCAGGGCACGTCTCGATCATCGGTTTCACGGTCTACGACTCCCACACCCAGGCGGCATCCAACGAGGGCAAGATTCCCTTTCCCATTCCGACGGACCGCGTCGTCGGCGGCCACGCGGTGGCGCTCGTCGGCTACGACGACGCGGTGAAGATCACGAACCGAAATCCCGGAGGGGTAGAGACCACCGGAGCCTTGCTCATCCGCAACTCCTGGGGAACCCAGTGGGGCGAGAACGGCTACGGCTGGCTCCCCTACGAGTACGTCCTGAAAGGGCTCGCCGTCGACTGCTGGTCGATGACGAAGGCGGAGTGGATCAACACCCAGCAATTCGGACTTCCCGCATAAGGGCATCGGGTCACCGGTTCGCAAGCATGCCCACGGGGATTGTCAAAGCCGGCGGCAAGCAGGGAGACCGGCGCGAGCCCGCTTGGGGACGGTTCGCGGGGGGCGAAAGCGCTTGCGTCGCTCACTTCCGGCACTCCTCGTCGAGTCCAGCGAGGGACTCCCTCAGGATGGCGTTGAAGGCCTCCGGACGATCGAGGGGCGGAAGGTGCGCGGAGCCTGCCAGGGTGATTCGTCGCGCCCGCGGGATCGCATGCTCAAACAGGGAGGCGAAGGCGTGCGACTTCGGATAGTCGAGCTCTCCGTCGACTGCCAGGGCGGGACAGGCGGTCTCGGCGAGGCGCCTTCCGGAGCAATTCGAGCCCTCGACTGCCCCGGGCCGTCGAGCCGCATGCGGGCGTGAGCCTCTGCCATCGCCGCCGCGTCCCCCGAGTTCACCCCCGCTGCGAGCGCTGCGGAGTCCCGTTGGTGCTCCGCCGAAACCAACACGAGGGCGGCCACCCTCTCGGGAAAGGCAAGGGCGGCCTCGAGGGCGCAGAAGCCGCCCGCCGAGGCTCCGACGAGACAGCACCGCTCGAGCTGGGCGGCGGCGAAGCCTCCGGCGATGTCGTCCGCGATCGTGTAGGGAGTCTCGCCGATCGCAGCACACCACCCGATAGCTTGAAGAGAGCTCTTCGACGCTCCGATCCCAAATCCGCCTATCGGTGTTGGCTGAAGGCGCCGACGCGGGTTGGAGTTGCCCTTCCCGTTCTTCCGACCGATACTGTGCTGAGGCGAACTACAGCATGCGTAATGAACAGACTCCGAAAGTCGGAATCCGTCACCTCCGGCGAGCGCTCGAGCTGCTCGCAATCGGGACGATCCTCGTCGGGGCGGGCTCCTGCGTGACGACGCGGGTGGCGGGTGGCGCAGGCGGCGCTATAGTCCCCGCCGAGGCCCATCCGACCTTCGCCGCGGCAGTGGCCGACTACTACCACGGCTCCTTCAACCGCAGCATCGAGATGCTTCGCAGGCTCATGGCCGGGAACCCCCATGACCTCGAGGCGCGCTGGGAGATCGTGAGCGAGTATCAGGAGGCCGGAGAGTACGGAAAGGCGGGCGAGGTGCTCCGCGATCTCGCTGCCTCGAGCGCCGATCCGGCGAAGGTGCAGCAGGAGCTCTTCGTCAACCGCTATCTCGCCGGGGATCTCAAAGGGGCGCGGGAGCTTCTTCCCCTCTCCATCGAATCGGCGCACTCCCTCTTCTACGAGGGGCTCCTTTACCTGGACTCCGGCGATCGGCTCCGCGCAATCTCGCTCCTGCGCTCGTCGCTTGCGCTTCGCGAGTGGCATCCCATGGCGTGGTACTTTCTCGGGAAGCTCCTCTACGCCTCGGCGGAGTACGCCGGCGCCGAAAAGTCCTTTGAGCGGGTCCTCAGGCAGGATCCCGACCTCACGATTGCCCTCGTCCCCCTCGCTCGCGCGATCCTCGCGCGGGGGGAAGATCACGCGGCCTATCCCCTTCTCCTTCGGGCCCGCGAAATCCTCCCGAACGACGGCTGGATTGCGATGAAGATCACGGAGCTGCAGGATGCTCATCCGATCCTCGCTGAGAAGCGGGCTCAGGCGCGGGCGACAGCGAAGCGCACGCTGGTTCCTCCTCGGGTGGCTGCAGTCCCGCCCCAGGTCGCCGCCTCGCGGATCGTCCGCGTGGGGCTGTCGGAGGAGCTTCGATCGATCACCCTCAAGACCGGAGGACCCTTCGTGATTCGCTCCGCCTCCCCGGGAGGCGCGCCCCTCTACCGGGGAGCGGGCGATCAGCTCATCGTCGTAAGGAGCGAGGGAAAAGGGATCATCCTCTCCGATGCGGGAAAGGAGCCTTTCCTGTCCTGGAGCGCCCCCGTCACCCTCGAGTATGGGGATCCCCGGTGCACCACCCTCATCTTCGATCTTGTGTCGGAGCGCGGCAGCTTCTACGCGGCCACCGGCAATCCGGCCTATCGGGGGACTATGGAGTTTCGACCGGACCGCGAGGGCTTCGCCGTAATCAATGCCCTTCCCCTCGAGGAGTACCTCTATTCGGTCCTCCCCTCGGAGATGCCTGCCTTCTGGCCGATGGCGGCCCTCAAGGCTCAAGCAGTCGCGGCCCGCTCCTACACCCTCGCCTCCCTGGGGACCTTTGCCTCCCGCGGCTACGATCTCGCGGGCTCGGTGGTATCCGCCGCCTACGGGGGGGTTGGGAGCGAAAGCGCGGCAACCACCGAAGCGGTGAATGCGACTGCGGGACAGGTGCTCCTCTTCGAAGGCCGCCCGCTCGAGGCCTTCTACAGCGCAAACTCCGGGGGCTACTCCGAAAACAGCACGGTCGTTTGGGGCGAATTGACCGGCATGGAGGCGGTCCCGGACCTCCTTACCGCGAAGCGCGCGAGCGATCTACCGCTCACGGCGCTTATCTCGTGGTTGCGGGGCGACCCAAGCTCCTACAGCGCGATCGCCCCCTACTACTCTCGAGCGGCCTACCGCTGGGAGAAGTGGGTTCCCGCCCAAGAGATCGCCCGGCGCGTCGAGCGGCAGAAGGCGATCGGAAGAGTCCTCTCGATCATCACCCGGGGCCGCGGGATATCCGGCCGGGTGGCCGAGGTCGAGGTGATCGGCGCGGACGGCACGGTCTTCGTGCGCGGCGACCTGATTCGCTACGCCCTGGGCGGGCTGCGCAGCACCCTCTTCACCGTGCGCCCCAAGCTCGGCCCCAACGGTCTTCCGCAGTATTTCATCTTCACGGGCGGGGGATGGGGACACGGGGTAGGAATGGACCAAAGCGGGGCAGCCGGAATGGCTTCCGCAGGCTACACCTACCAGGAGATTCTCTCCCACTACTACCCGCGCGCCCGACTCGAGACGCTGGATGCTGCAGCGGGGGAGCCGACGGAGTGAGGGAGGGCGGTCATAGGGGCGGTTGCACGGGCTGCAGGGCCCGATAGCCCTCCCGGAAGCTTCGGTAGTATTCCTCGACCCAGGGAGCCTCCTCGGGCTCCTGGGGGGCGTCGGGCTCCTGCGCGACCGGCAGCCGCTCGCCCGTCATCGCCGCCGCGAGAAGGGCCGCCCCGCGGGCGGAGATGTCCGGATGGGGCGAGACCGAGAGGGGTCTCCCGATCACGGTCGCGAGAACCCTCCGCCAGAAGAGATGGCGCAGGCTCCCCCCCACCGCGAGGATGCGCTCGATCCCCTCGGCACCGAGGGTCTCGAGCCCCAAGCGAATCGAGCAGGCCACTCCGAGAAGCGCCGCAAAGAGGAGGTCATCCGCCGTGTGGTGAAGGGAGAGCCCGATCCACGCGCCCCGCGCGCGCGGATTGAGGTAGGGGGTGCGCTCGCCGGTCAGGTAGGGCAGGAACAGAAGGTCGCTTCCCTCCGCGAGCCCTCGGGATTCGAGCGCGGCGTAGACCGCCTCCCATTCCCGCGGGAAAAGCCCCCTCGCCCACTCCAGGGCAACTCCCGCGTTGAGCATCGCGGCAACCCGATAGCGCTGCGACGGCAGCACCCCCTCGAAGACGTTGAGCGAGGCAATCCGCTCCGGGAGGCGGTCGCTCGGGATGGGGCGCGAGATCTGCGCGGCGGTCCCGACCGAAAGCTGAGCCTCCGCCGCTCCCGCCAGCCCGCTTCCGTACACCCCGGCGGGGGCGTCGGCCGCTCCTACGGCAACGAGAGTCCCCGCGGGCAGCCCGCTCCTCCGCGCCCCTTCAGTGGTAACGACCCCCGCCGGCTCGGTCGCCCAGCGGATCTCGGGCAGCATCTCCTCGTCGAGCTCCAGGGCGCCGATCAGCTCCCAATACCATCCCCTCGTTTTGAAGTCATAGAGGAGACTTCCGCTCGCATCCGAGGGATCGGTTGCCATGGTCCCGGTGAGGACCGCCCTGATGTAGTCCTTGGGGAAAAGGATCTCCTCGACGCGCTCGTAGTCCCGCGGGCTCTCGTGCTTCATCCACAGGAGCGTGGTCGCCGTAAGGCCCGCGGCCGGCTCGTTGAGCATCCGCGCCCTCATCTCGCCGGACAGCCCCGCAAACCGCTGGAGGTAGGGGGCGCCCCGCTGGTCGGCCCAGAGGATGGCGCGCTGCAGAGGAGCGAGACCCTCCCGCGAAATTGGGACGACGCCGTGCATCTGCCCCGACAGTCCGATCCCGCGAAGCGGCGGAAGCGGGGAGAGCTCGCCCACCGCGGCGCGGATCGCCGCAAGCCAGGCCTCGGGATCGCTCTCCGCCCGCCCCGGCGCGGGAGACTCGATCGGGTAGGAACGGACGGCAAGTCGCTCCCTTCCCTGCGAATCGAGGAGCATCACTTTGACCGACCCGGTGCCAAGGTCGATGCCGAGAAACACCGCCGCCCCCTTTGGCCTCTTCAAGGCTCTCCCAGGGTAGCCCCGTCGCGCGACCTTCGGCAAGGTGGTCGGCACAGGGGCCCTGAGAAACTCTTGGGGGGGGCTCACCGCATGCGGAAAACGGCGCGGAACCTTACGAAGGCCGGCGAGGCGTCGAACTGGTGTCCATAGCGCCAGCCGTGAGCACGCCCACCTCTACGCGATCGGAAGCCTCGCGAGCTTCATCGGACCTGGGGTCGTCGCGGAGGGTCCGCACGGCAGACAGGGTGAGCGCGGCCCTTCCCCTTCGACCCCGATCTTGCGTATGATAGATATCGGGAGCCTGAAGAGCGAAAAGGAGTGCACTCGATGAGCGACCGAAGGAATAGGGGCGAGAGGGAGGTGCGGGAAGAGTGCCTCGAAGCCCTTTATAGGTTGGAGCTTGGATCGCAGCCGTCCACCGTGCGGGCTCTGCGGGACAACTCCGACCTGTCCGGCGTCGCCATCGGTGCGGTTCTTCTCGATCTGCTCGCCGGCGGCTTCGTGACGATGGAGGGCGAGGCCGTCCACCTCGCGAGAGGGGGGCGGTCGATCGGCCGGAAGATCTACCAGCGCCATGAGTTGGCCGAAGGGGTGTTTCGTCTTCTCGGGATGCGCACGGCACGGGCGCACGAAGAGGCCTGTCGGATAGAGCACGAGATGACGATTGACACCGAGAGCGGGCTGCGGGACGAGCGGCTCTCCCTGCTCGATCTGTTCTCGCAGGGGGCCATCCCTCTCACCCAAGCCGAAGAGGATCGAGAGTACCGGGTCTGTCTCATTAGCGGCGGCGGGGGCGCGCGGCGCCGGCTCGAGGACATGGGGATCGCCCCGGGGACCCCGGTTCGCCTTCGCGCCCGTCGGGCGGGCGGGCCGGTGGAGATCGAGGTCCAGGGATCGAGGCTCGCGCTCGGTCGCGGTGTCGCCGCTCGGGTCGTCGTCATGCCCTCGGCGGCCTCCGTAGAGCCATCAGGCGAGCCCGTCGACTGACGCAAGCGCACGGTGAAGCCATGACAGCCTCCCAATTCCCGAAAGCCGGACAGAAAGCTGACTACCTCATCGCGCTGGCAGGGAACGCGAACGTGGGCAAGAGCGTCATCTTCAACGCGCTCACCGGGATGAATCAGATCGTCGGCAACTGGCCGGGCAAGACGGTCGAGCTCGCCGAGGGGGTCTGCCTGCATGGCGGGCGAAGCATCCGCGTTGTCGATCTCCCCGGGATCTATTCGCTTTCCACCTACTCCCAGGAGGAGCTTGTAAGCCGGGAGTACATTGCAGAGGCGAGGCCCAACGCCGTCGTCAACGTGGTCGATTCCACGGTGCTGCAGCGCAATCTCTACTTCACCCTCCAGCTCATCGAGCTCGGGGCGCCGATCGTCCTCGCCCTCAATCTCTTCGATTTGGCGGAAAAGTCGGGGATCGAGATCGACGAGGCAAGGCTCGGCGAGCTCCTCGGGGTTCCGGTCGTGAAGACCTCCGGGGTCACGGGGAAGGGGCTCACGGAGCTGATCGAGGCGGCGCTCTCGCTTTCGGGGTCGACCAGGAGCTCCGTCGTCCGCTACGGGCGGGAGGTGGAGGGGGCGATCGCCTCTCTCGAGCGGAGTCTGGCCCCGCATCACGGGCGATCCTCGATCCAGGGCTATCCGTCGCGTTTCGCGGCGATCAAGCTCCTCGAATCGGATCGGGAGATCGCGGAGGCGGTGAGGGCCTCGCTTGCCGTCGGCAAGGAGCGCAACGGCACGCGCGAGCCGGGCGGAGGCTCCCCGGCGACGGGGCTCGTGGAAGCTCCGGTCTCCGCCGTGCAGGACCCCCTCGCCCTCGCCCGCGCGCTTGCAAAGCGGCTCGAGCGGCTGCACGGCCATCCCGTGGCGACAATCCTCGCCGCTGAGCGCTACGCCTTCTGCGCCAGGGCAGTCGATGCCGTCGTGCGCACGACCAAGCGCAAGACGCGCGCGGCAGGCGAGCAGCTCGATTCCTTTCTCCTGACGAAGCTCGGAGGTTGGGTCGTCTTCGTCGTCGGGATGTTCGCCCTCTTCGGGGCCATCTACTTCATCGGCGATCGGCTCTCGACGCTTCTCGATGGGTTGTTCGCGGTTGCGCGCACGGCCTTCTATGGCCTGTCCCTGCCCTCTTGGCTGTCCAACTTCCTCTGGCAGGGGCTCGTGGAGGGGGTGGTTGCGGGCGTCGAGGTGGCCCTCCCCTACATCGTCCCGTTCTACATCGCTCTCTCGATTCTCGAGAACAGCGGGTATCTCGCGCGGATCGCCTTTCTCACTGATTCACTCATGCATCGCCTTGGGCTCCATGGGAAGGCCTTCATTCCCATCATCCTCGGGGTCGGATGCAACGTCCCGGCGGTCATGGGAACCCGGATCATGGAACAGCCGCGAAACCGCCTCATCGCCGCGGTGCTCGCGACCCTCGTCCCCTGCTCTGCCCGAACCGTAGTGATCCTCGGGCTGGTCGGGGTCTTCCTCGGGTTTCTTCCGGCACTCTCCCTCTACCTGGTGAGTCTGGTGCTCATGTTTGTCGTCGGACGAATCATGAACCGTCTCCTTCCGGGCGACAATCCCGGCCTCATCATGGAGATGCCGAAGCTCAAGGTACCGGTCGCCCGCATCACCATTCGTCAGACCTGGTTCCGGCTGAAGGACTTTCTGCAGTTTGCCTTTCCCATCATCGTCATCGGCAGCTTGGTGCTCTATCTCTTGAACCTGGTCGGGGTTCTGGATTGGATCTCGCAGGCGCTCGCGCCCTTCACCGAGGGGGTGCTGGGACTTCCGGCGATCGCCATCATCGTGCTCATCTTCGGGATCTTTCGAAAGGAGCTCACCCTCATCATGTTAGCGGCGCTCAGTCACACGATGCTCCTCAACACCGTGCTGAGCCCGCGCCAGATCTACGTGTTTGCGCTCATTGTCATGCTCTACGTGCCCTGCGTGAGCACGATCGCCGTTCTCAGGCGCGAGTTCGGCTCGTCGAAGGCCCTTCTCATTTCGGGAGCGGAGGTCGTCGGAGCGCTGCTCCTCGGGGCATTCGTCAATTGGGGCTGGAGGCTCGTTCACCTCGTCGGCTGATCACCAAGCCCGCGGCTTCGCTCGAGGGCCGGTCGGGCTCAGCGGCTTCCGGCTTACGCTCCGGCGGCAAGGGGGGCGAAGACTCGGGCAATGACCTCCATCCAGTTCCGCGGGATGTAGAGCTGATCGTTCTCGTCACGAACGCCGTGCTCCTTCAGCGCCGGCTCCACGGTCTCGCGCATGGCTTCCGCGGCAGCCTCCGGTCGGTAGCCGTGAAGGGCGCCGGCTGCGTACTGGACGAATCCGCTGATGTGCTCGAGCGCGGTCTGATGCACCCGGACTTCGACGTCCTTCATTTCCTCCACCGCGAAGCCCATGCGCTGCAAAAGCATCTGGTAGTGAGCCTCGGGCAGGAAATTCCCCGCCGCGGGTCTGCTCTCCTTCTCCTCGCGCATGACCCCTCGGGCCCGAAGGTAGCCGACGGCCTTCCGGATCTGGGTGCGGTAGAAGGGAATGGTCTGCGGGGGCCTCGACTCGAAGCAGAACGCGGAATTGAAGAAGAACCATCCGCCCTCCGTCAAGGTTCGGCGGATGTTGCGCAGCGCGCTCTCTTGCGCCCCCTCGTTGAGGTAGTGGATCCCGTTTCCCCAGATGACGACATCGACGCTTCCCGGCGGCAGGTTCATCTCCTCGACCGTTGAGTGCAGGAGATTCAGGTTCTTGACCCTTGGTCGAAGGTTCTCCCTCGCTTGGATCAGGGCCGTTTCGTTCTGGTCCAGGCAGATTACTTCGGGCTGGGCCCACCCAACCGGTAGATAGTCGAGAAACAACTCGACCATCGTCCCAACCCCTGTGGCGAGATCGAGAACTCTTCGGACCGGTCTTCCGCCCCTCGCCGAAATAGCCCCCACCCACCGGCGGACTATCGTCTGATTGACTTCCTTGTACTCTGCCGTAGCCGCGAACGGCTCATAGTCGTAGCTTGCTTGCTCGTTTTCCATGCCTCGCCTCCATTGGCCGATCGATTCATTTCGCTTCGTATTTCCTGAAAGCAAGGCACGTGCTGTGACCACCGAATCCGAAGGAGTTCGTGAGCACGACCCCGCTCGCAATCTCGCGGGCTTGCCACGGGATGTAGTCGAGGTCGCATTCCGGGTCTTGATTATCGTAGTTAATGGTTGGAGGCGCCCATCCCGTCTCGACCGCCTTGACGCAGACGAGGGCTTCCAGGGCGCCGGTTGCGCCGCCGAGGTGCCCCGTCATCGACTTGGTCGAGCTTATCGGGATGCCTTCGGCCGCATCGCCGAAGACCTTCTTGATCGAGAGGGTCTCCACCTTGTCGTTGAGGCGGGTGGAGGTGCCGTGGGCGTTGATGTAGCTGACCTCGTCCGCGCTTGCCTGCGCGTCGGTGAGCGCCACCTCGATCGCCTTGACGGCAGCTCGCCCGTCGGGCTCCGGCGCCGTGACGTGATAGCCGTCCGCCGCCGAGCCGTACCCGGCGAGCTCCGCTAGAATTCGCGCGCCTCGCTCCCGTGCGAAGGATTCCTCTTCGAGCACGAGCACCGCGGCGCCCTCCGCGAGGACAAATCCGCTTCGATCCCGGTCAAAGGGGCGGGAAGCCCTCTCGGGATGGTCGTTGGAGGTGCTGCACAGGGCATGCGCCTGGTCGAAACCTGCGAAACAGATGGGAAGGATGGCCGCCTCGCTCCCGCCCGCAAACATGACCCGCGCGCGCCCGTTTCGGATCATGTCCAAGGCCACCCCGATCGAGTCCGCCGAGGAAGCACAGGCCGAAACCGTCGAGAAGCTCGGTCCCCAGGCTCCAAGCTGAATTGAGACGAGGCTCGCTGCGCCGTTGGACATGATCATCGGGACGGTGAAGGGACTGACCCGGCGAGCGCCGCTTTCGCGGAGGTTGCGGACCTGTTCGACGAGGGTGGAGAGTCCCCCGACTCCGCTCGCGATGATGGTTCCCGTCTCATAGCGCAGCTCCCCGTCGAGGGTGAGGCCGGCATCCCGTCGCGCCTCCAGGGCGGCGGCCAGGGCGAGCTGGCTGAAGCGATCGAGTCGACGGGCCTCCTTCCTGTCCATGAAGGCGCCCGGATCGAAGTTCTTGACCTCGCCGGCGATCTGCGACTCCAAACCCCATTCTTCGGGATCGAAGGCCTGAACGCGGGCAATCCCGCTTTTCCCCGCAAGCAGGTTGTTCCAGGTTTCGGTGACGGAAAGCCCCACTGGATTGACCGTTCCGATACCGGTAACTACTACCCGCTTTCTCATTGAACCTGATTGTACAACTATGCCTATCATGCGTCCACTACAATTCGCGGTCCGCCTTGCCGTTCGTGCGCGCCCTCCTCCCTCTCTGTTGACAGGTTGGGCACAGGCACCTACGATCAGGGCTCTCTCTCCCGGGGGTGGACAGGGTGATCGTCGAACCGCGAATTCGCAACAACGTCTGCCTCACGGCTCACCCCGTGGGGTGCGCTCGACTGGTATCGGCCCAGATCGACTACGCTGCGGGCCGCGGCCCGCTTGCGGGTCCGGGCAAGGTCCTCGTGATCGGATCCTCCGCCGGATACGGCCTCGCCTCGCGGGTCATGGCGGCCTTCGGCTGCGGAGCGGCAACGGTCGGCGTGGCGCTCGAAAAGCCCGGTTCGCCTTCGCGCACCGGATCGGCGGGTTGGTATGCCACCGCCGCCTTCGACCGGAGGGCCAGGGCGGCAGGCCTCGACTCCTGGAGCATCAACGGCGACGCCTACTCGCCGGCCACGAAGGAGGCGACCGTGGCCCTCATCGGGGAGCGCCTCGGAAGGGTCGATCTCGTCGTCTACAGCCTTGCCTCTCCGGTGCGTCCCAAGCCGAACGGCGAAGGCCTCTATCGATCGGTCTTGAAGCCCGTAGGACAGCGCTCCTCGGTCAAGACCGTCGATCTCATGACCGCCCGGGTCGGCATGGTGAACCTCGAGCCTGCGAGCGAGGATGAGATCGAAGGGACCATTAAAGTGATGGGCGGCGAGGATTGGGAGCTCTGGATTCAAGCTCTGGAGGCCGGTGGGGTCCTGTCGCCCCGAGCGGCCACGATAGCCTTCTCCTACCTGGGGCCCGAGCTGACCTTTCCCTTCTATCGGGGCGCGACGATCGGCAAGGCCAAGGAGCACCTCGAGGCTACCGCGCGCCGGCTCCACCAGCGGCTTGCCGCACGGGGCGGCTCGGCCTATGCCTCGGTCAACAAGGCCGTGGTCAGCAAAGCGGGTGCAGTCATCGCGGGGTTCCCCCTCTACGCCGCGCTGCTCTACCGGGTGATGCGGGAGAAGGGCATCCACGAAGGCCCCATCGAGCAGATCGATCGTCTCTTTCGCGAGTTTCTCTTCGGGGGCGATCGGGTCCCGGTCGACGGCGAGGGTCGAATCCGTCTCGACGACCGCGAGTTGCGGGATGACGTGCAGGAGCAGGTGCGCCGCAGGTGGGATGAGGCGACCACCGAAAACCTTGCTGCGATCGGCGACCTCGCGACTGTCCGCCGGGAGTTTCTCGGGCTGTCCGGCTTCGAGATCGAAGGCGTCGACTATGAAGCCGACGTCGATCCCGCCGCTTGCTGACGGCACAAAAAGGCTGTGCAGCGCGAGAATTCCGGTCTACACTTGAGTCACGCCCGCGTGTGTTTCCCTACGGGTATGGGGAGTGGCGATTCCCGGTTACATGGAGGCGCGCACATGCAGAACGTTCGTGACGTCCTTCGACGCAAGGGGAGCGATGTCTGGTCGGTCCATCCGGAGACCAGCATCTTCGACGCCTTGAAGCTCATGGCCGACAAGAACATCGGAGCGGTTCTCGTTACAGATCGTTTGGGCAAGCCCGTCGGAATCTTCTCGGAGCGCGACTACGCGCGCAAGGTGGTGCTCAAGGGGAAGCGCTCTCAGGCCACCCCCGTCTCGGAGGTCATGACGGAGGGGGTGCTCACGGTCTCCCCCGCGCGCGCCATCGACGAATGCATGACGCTCATGATCGAGAAGCGCGTGCGGCATCTGCCCGTGGTGCAGGAGGAGACCGTGGTAGGCATGATCTCCATCGGGGACGTGCTCAAGGCGGCCCTTGCCGATCGGGAGGCGCTCATCGAGCAGCTCGAGGAGTACATCACCCACCCCTATTGAGCGCCCCGCGGCTCCCCCAGGGAGGAGAGCAGGCCAGCGGGCGCCGACGGGCTGCCCTACCAGGCTGCGACGAAGTCGGGAATCTCCCCGAGCAGGGTGAGGACGGATTCTCGCGTGAGGTGCTCTTGGCAAAGGGGGTAGTAATCCCAGGCCTCGACCCGCGCGTAGCTCAAGGTCCACTCGGCGCAGATTTTGCAGCGCTCGGGACGCTTCATGTGGTTCACCCGAAAATCCACGCGCTCGTTGACGAGGTACTGTCGGAAGTGCTCGCGAGCCTCATGGGCAGTCTCGTGGCCTGCGCAGCCCTCGGCGCAGTAGCCCACGGGTTCGGTTCGATAGTCGTTCTTGGAGGTAAAGTGATACCGCCCGCTTCCCCGGCCGTCCCTTCCGTCCACTTCACGCGGCCCGTAATAGTTCATGCCTCTTTTCCGCCATTTCCTCTAAAAACGCAAACATCATCAAATACATCAATAAGATTATAACCTCATAGACCTCCTGTCAAGTCGAACGTGAGAAAGGCTCAAGGGATGCTCGGGCCCGCCCTAGGGGGCTTGAACCCCGCGACAGGCGACGTAGATTGCGTAGAGGCTCGTGGCACCGGCGATAAAGAGGCGATTCTTCCGCGGTCCGCCGAAGGTGACGTTCGAAACGACCTCCGGAATCTTGATCTTGCCGAGGAGCTCGCCGTGCGGCGAGTAGCAGTGCACCCCGTCGCCCGCGCTCGTCCACACGTTGCCGTGCTCGTCTAGGCGGAAGCCGTCCGACATCCCCGGGACCACCTCGACAAAGACCTTGCCCCCTGCCAGCCGCTCCCCATCCTTCACGCTGAGCGTGCGAATGTGGTGGGCTCCCTTCGGATCGTGCGACAGGGCCGTGTCGGAGACGTAGAGGATAGACTCATCCGGGGAGAAGGCGAGCCCGTTCGGCTTGGTGAAGTCGTCGGCGACGGGCGTCAGCTCGCCGGTGCGCGGATCGAATCGGAAGACGTAGTTGACGCCGAGCTCGCTGTCGCCGCGGTTCCCCTCGTAGTCGGTGAGTATTCCGTAGGGAGGATCGGTAAACCAGATCGTCCCGTCGGACTTCACGACGACGTCATTCGGGGAATTGAGTCGCTTGCCCTTGTAGGAGTCGGCGATCACCGTGATCCGCCCGTCGTACTCCGTGCGGGTCACGCGGCGTCCCCCGTGCTCGCAGGTGATCAGCCGCCCCTGCAGATCCCGGGTGTTGCCGTTGGCGTTGTTGGAGGGCTGGCGGAAGATCGAGACGCCGACCCCTTCGACCCAGCGGAGCATCCGATTGTTCGGGATGTCGCTCCACACGAGACAGCCGGCGTCGCCGAACCATACCGGCCCCTCCCCCCATCGAGTTCCGGTGAAGAGGGTCTCCACCTGGACATTGGACAGAACGAGAGAACGAAAGGCGGGCGAGATGACGTCGTAGCTTTCCATGCCGGCGATTATACCCTATTCCGGCCGCCGGCGCAGGAGCTCTCGCGGTGGCCCTTTTTTAGGCAGCCCCCGTCCGTGACTGCATCCGGGCGGCTCGCCTCCTCCGCATCTCGATCCCGTCAGCTATCCCTTCGCGCGCGGGAGGAGCAGCTCGCCCCTGAGGGTCGCAACGAGGGAGCGCAGAAACACAACCACCCAGAGGACCGCGAGGAGCAGGGTTAAGATGCCCGCGTACCACAGCACGACCGGCAGCCCCAGATAGGCCGCCACGCTGAAGGAGGACATCGCGTAGGCCGCGAGGGGGAAGATGAAGGCCCACCAGGAGAGTGAGAAGGGGACGCCGGCCTCACGGAGATAGCGTCCGTTGACCATCAGCGTGAGCAGGAAGGCGAATATCCCGAATCCCCACAGCACGAGGGAGAGCAGATAGATTCCGCTCGTCGATTCGATGAGGCCGATCTGCTTCGAAACATCGGCGATGCCCATCAGGCTTATGGTTCCGACCCCGATGGGTCCGAGAATGATCCAGAAGGTCGGCGCCATCATCGGGTGGGGCATCTGATGATTGATCAACCGATTGAAGACGATGCTTGCGATGATGAGGAAGAGGATCATGCCGGTACCGTAGAAGCTGATGTCGATCAGGTTGATAAGCTTCGCCGCTTGGAGGTTGTGCTGCGCAAAGTGGCTCACCAGAGGGTCGCCGAGCAGGGGAACCACGATGCTGGCCACTGGAGTTATGAACCAGGAGAAGTTGACGGACTCAACGGCAACGCTTTCCCGGACCAGCATGTTGTAGATCACTACGACGCCGAAAAAGAGGATGGCAACGGCTGCAAAGCCCCAAAGCACCGCCCCAAGCCCGGCAATGAAGGGCATCGGGAAGAGGCCTCTCCCCATCAGGAAGAAATTGGTGCCGAGGATCAAGGCTCCGACCGGCATCGTGACGAAGAAGTTCGAGAGCATCGGGTGCGTGAGATCCTCGGTGAGCTTGTCCAGATGGAGAAACCACCGTGCGATCCATGGTCCGATGAAGAGGAGAAACAGGGCGCAGTTGAGCCACCACAGGACGAAGGCCGCCGGACGCAAAAAAGCGGCGTGGCCGCTGAAGAGATAGAGCACGTTGGCCAGCCCCCCGGTCCCCATGACCGAGGCGTACCACGCGGGCGAGAAATGACGGATCAGGCTTCGAGAAGCTTCCTTGCTCACGCGAGATCTCCTTCCAGTGCAGAGTATATTGGTTTATTGACCATCCTACCAATGTCTCGCGGCACGTGTCAACTGCGGCGGAGTCGCTTGCCCCTTTCGACCAAACCTGCCACAGTTCAACCCATCGCAGGAAGGCGAAAGGGGGGAGATGATCGAGATCGAGGGGCCGCGGTTCGTAGACGAGCATGGTCGCACGCTGCTCCTTCGCGGGGTAAATCTGGGCGGCTCGAGCAAGCTTCCCCTCCATCCCGACGGGGCCACCCATCTCAGCGAGGGCTTCCTGGAGCACCGCTCTCCCTCCTTCGTGGGACGCCCCTTCCCCCTTTCCGAGGCCGACGAGCACTTCTCGCGGCTACGCTCCTGGGGCTTTACCTTCCTCCGCTTTCTTGTCACCTGGGAGGGGGTCGAGCACGCCGGACCCGGGCTGTATGACTCTGCCTACCTCGACTATCTCGAGGCCGTGGCCCGCAAGGCAGGCGAGCACGGGATCTCGCTCCTCATCGATCCCCATCAGGACGTCTGGTCGCGCTTTTTCGGAGGGGACGGTGCGCCAGGCTGGACCCTCGAGGCCGTCGGAATCGATCCGGCCCGGGTGCACCAGACCGGCTCCGCGGTCCTCCATCAGTACTACAACGGGACCTTCCCGCACCTGCTCTGGCCGACGAACGGCGCGAGGTTCGGTGCCTCCACCATGTTCACCCTTTTTTTTGCCGGAGACCTTTTCGCGCCAAGCCTGCTGATCGACGGCGAGCCCGCCCAGAGGTTCTTGCAGCGTCATTACTTCGCGGCGGTCGCTCAGATCGCTTCTCGGCTGCGCGGCTGCGGCAATGTGGTCGGTTTCGACGTGATGAACGAGCCGCTTCACGGATACGCCGGCCTCGGCGACCTCCGGCGGCTTGAGGGAAGTCTCAAGATGGGCGACAGCCCGAGTCCCTACCAGTCGATGCTGCTTGCCTCCGGTTTTTCTCAGACGGTTCCCGTCTATGAAATGGGCCTTGCCGGAGCACGGATGGTTGGGCGGCGGACGGTCAACGCCGAGGGCGCCCGCCTCTGGAAGGATGATCGCGAATGCATCTGGCGGCGCCAGGGGGTCTGGGAGATCGGGCCCGGAGGAGCGCCTCGACTGCTGCGAAGCGACTACTTTGCCACCGCCGCCGGACGCGCCCTCGATTTTGATCGAGACTGCTACCGGCCCTTCGTCGAGCGCTACGCCCGCGCCATTCGCGCCGCAAACCCGAAAGCCCTCATCTTCGTCGAGCCCATCGTTGGGCACCTACCTCCGAGGTGGGACTCGAAGGAAATCGATCGCCTTGCGTACGCCCCCCACTGGTACGATCCCCTCACGATCGTCCGCAGGCGCTTCTATCCCCGCATAGCCTACAATCCCCTGCGCCGTCGGTTCGTCTTCGGGCGAGGGGCTGTCCGCCGCGATGTGGAGGGGCAGATGGCGCAGCTTCAGCATGACGCGAAGGAGCGACTGGACGGCGCCCCCGTCATCCTGGGGGAAACCGGGATCCCCTTCGATCTGGACGAGGGCCGGGCCTATCGCAGCGGGGATTTCACGGATCAGCTGTCCGCGGTCGATCGCATCATGCGCGGGGTGGAAGCACGGCTGCTTTCGTGCACCTGGTGGAACTACACTTCTGACAACGACAACCTCCGCGGCGACCACTGGAACGGCGAGGACTTCTCGATCTTCAGTCGCGATTCGGGGGGGCGGGGCCTCGAGGCGGTAGTTCGACCCTACGCCCGGGCGACCGCCGGCGAGCCGCTCTCGATGCGTTTCGATCGAAACAACGGGCGATTCATCTTCGTCTTCCGCCACGATCCGCGCCTCGCCGTCGAGACGGAAATCTTCATCCCCCTTGACCGCTACCCGAGCGGGGCCCGCATCTCGGTCTCGGACGGAAGCTGGGTTCTCGACGGGCAGCTTCTCAGGTACCGCCACGCTGAGATGCGGGAGGTTCACATGATCGTCGTCGAACGGCGCGAATTGACAACGCCTCTGCCTCATTCGATACTTGGCGCGAAGAAAAGGATTCGATCCACGGGATCGGGAGGCGCTGGGTGAAAAAGTTGGCGGACATCTGCCGCATCTTTGCTCGTTCGCTCCTGAGCCTTGGGAGCGCCACCCTGCCCGTTCAGCAGGCGGGAGCCCCGAGGTGTTGAGTGAGCTTCCCGAGCTCGACATGGGCTCAGTCGTTCCCTTCTTTCAGCCGGTGGTCTCGCTGCAGACGCGGCGCATTGTCGGCTATGAATCCCTCGGTCGAGTGGAGCGAAGCGGCTCCTTCGAGAGCCTCGGCGGCTTCTTCGTCAGCCCGCTAGTGACTGCCGAGGAGCAGCGGCGCGTCGACCGACGCCTGCGCGAGATGGCCTTCGCCCAGTTTGCGACGCACGGCGATCCGGACCTCCTCTTTCTCAACGTGCGCCCAGCCTGGATGTACCGTTACTGGAAGAAGCACCACAGCCTTCGCACGATCGAGATGATCGAAGATCATCGCATCGATCCGAGCCGGGTCGTCGTCGAGATCGCCGGAGATCTTCTTCCAAAGGATGCGCGTGAGCTGGCGGGAATCGTGGACCAATACCGCAAGTCGGGCTGCCAGATCGCCATGGACGACGTGGGCGGAAGCTTCGGACACCTGGATTGGATCGCCACCTTTCGCCCGAACTTCATTAAGGTGAATCTGAGGAGCCTGGCGGGCAGGATCGGGATGAGCGCATCGGACGCCTTGATGCGCGGCTTCGCGCTCTTCGCCGAACAGGTCGGGGCCTCCCTCGTCGTGGAGGCCGTCGAGACGGAGGAGGAGCTGCGCTACTGCATGCGGCTCGGCGCTCGTCTCGTGCAGGGTTACTTCTTCTCCGAGGCGCGCCGGGAGCTCCTTCCCGCGGACGCCTATGAGGCTCGCCTCGACCTTCTGATCGAGGAGCAGCGGAACAAGACCCTCACCGCCTACGAAGGACTCTTCGCCGCCATCGAGAGGATGCGAGGCCATTTCCCCGAGGCGGCGAGCCTGGAGGGCGCCCAGGAGACCGACGCCTTCCTCGCTCGCGCCGTCGCGCAGGCCCCTGCCTCGTGCATCCGCGCCTACATCTGCGACCGAAACGGAACCCAGCTTTCCGCGAACTGGACGCGGTCGCAGAGAGGATCCTGGGAGCGGGACTCCTCCTATCGGGGATCGAACTGGAGCTGGCGCCCCTATTCCCTCTCGAACACGGTCATGATGACCTTTGAGCGAAGGGGGGCGCTCTCCGCCTCCTACAAGGACCTCGAGACCGACCACAAGGTCCAGACCTACTCCTATCCCCTTGCGAAAGACAGCTTCCTGTTCTTGGATTTCATCGATCCGACGGCATAGACCGCCCGCCGCGAAAGGCCTGAACGCCTCGCCTTAGCTGCTCACTCGACCTTCATTCCCACATACTTGCCCGGCCCGTTCACGAGGAGGTCCTCCTTCACGTAGGTCATGTTTGGACGTCGGAACTCCGCAAGCTCGACGTCTGGAACGAGCTGGATCGCCGAGGTGGGGCAGATTTCTTCGCAGTACCCGCACGAGATGCAGCGGGCGAAGTCGATCTTGAAGGAGGCGGGATAGCGGCTGCCGTCCTCGCGCTTTGCACCCTGGATCGCGATGCACCCGGTCGGGCAGGCAACCACGCAGCGATTGCAGGCGGTGCAGCGCTCCTGCCCGTCCGGATTGCGGGTCAGGATGACCCGGCCCCGAGAGCGCGGCGCGAGCCTGCGTATCTCATCGGGATACTGAACGGTCACCCGCTTCTGAAAGGTGTGGAGGAAAACCATCCAGATGGCTCTCAGCGCGCTGAACATCGGTTATCCCTCCTCATCGGTCGATGTCGGCAAGGACGTAGTCGAGGCTCCCGATGATCGCCACGAAATCGGCGATCGTAAAGCCCCTGCTCAGGATCGGGAGCATCTGAACGTGGGCGAAGGAGGGGGTTCGGATGCGCGTGCGGTAGGAGGTTAGCCCGCCCTCGCTGATGACGAAGTAGGTCGTGTTTCCCTTGATCGTCTCGACGGTGAACGAGGCCTCGCCTACCGGCATGGAAGGCCCGCGAGGTCCGCGGCGCGGAGTCCCCCCGGGCGGGGTCGGCGGGTAGTCCGCCTTGTAGGGACCGGAGGGCATGACCTTCAGACACTGCTCGATGATGCGCAGGCTCTGGCGAATCTCCTCGACATGCACGACCGTGCGGTCGTAGACATCGCCCGCCACTCCCACCGGAACATCGAACTCGAACTGATCGTAGCCTCCGTAGGGACGCTTCTTGCGCAAGTCCCACGCAAGCCCGGCCGAGCGGAGCATCGGACCCGTCGCGCCCCACTCCTTGGCCTCCTCGATCGTGAAATCGCCGACACCCTGGGTGCGCTTCTTGAAGATCCCGCTGCGAAGGACCAGCTTGTCGTACTCCGCCAGGCGCTTCGGCATGTACTTCAGGAAATCCCCGATCAACGTGTCCCAGCCCTGCGGGAGGTCTTGGGCCACGCCTCCGATACGGAACCACGAGGGGTGCATCCGCCCGCCCGCGATCGATTCCACGATGTCGAGCGCCCGCTCCCTGTCGTTGAAGGTGAAGAACACAGGGGTGATGGCGCCGACGTCCTGGACCAGGGTTCCGTAGTAGACGAGATGGCTTATCACCCGAAAGAGCTCCGAGAGCATGATGCGGATGACCTTTGCCCGATCGGGAACCTCGATCCCGGCGAGCTTCTCGAGGGCGAGAAGGTAGGGAAGCTCGTTCATCACGCCGCCGAGATAGTCGATGCGATCGGTGTAGGGGATGAAGGCGTTCCACGATTGGCGCTCGGCCATCTTCTCCGCTCCGCGATGATGAAAGCCGATGTCGGTGGCGACATCCACGATCTCCTGCCCGTTGAGCCGGCACACGACTCTGAGGAGCCCGTGGGTCCCGGGATGCTGGGGACCCACGTTGAGGACCATGTGCTCGAAGTCGCCCTCCTCGGTAGTCCATCCCCACTCCTCGGGCTTGAAGCGCTCCTCCTCGTCCTGCGCTGCCGCCGTGTCCTCCGGCAGCTGAAAGGGCGCCATCTCGGTCGCGCGGGAGGGGGATTCCTTGCGCAGGGGGTGGCCCTTCCACCAGGTGGGCATGAGAATCCGGCGCAGATTCGGGTGGCCGTCGAAGGTAACCCCGAACATGTCCCAAGCCTCGCGCTCGTACCAGTTGGCCGCGGGCCAGATCCCGACAATCGACGGAAGAGAGGGAGCTTCGCCGCTAAGCGCGACCTTGACGCGCAGGTCCTCATCCCGATCGTAGGAGAGGAGATGATAGACTACCGAAAAATCCGCCGCCGGCAGACCCTCGCGATTGGAGCGCTTTCGCTCGTCGACCGCGAAGAGATCGTGCAGCGTGCCGTAGGCGCGCGGGCTACCGAGCTTGAGGTAGCTCAAAATCTCCTTGAGCCGCCCCGCGCCTACCCAGCAGGTGGGCAGTCCGTCCGACGTTGTCTGCGGAACGATCTCCGCCGTTCCGAATCGCTGTTGAAGCTCGCCAATGATGCCTGTGGCTACATCCATACCGCTGCCCATCAGATCAAAAGGTGGATTGGGATAGTTTCCCTTTGCAAGCAGTATAGACGGGTCAGACTAAACATGCAAGCGAAAGCGCGGCGATGCTCAGGCGGAAGGGGCGCCGAGCGGAGCAAAACCGTAGATCTGGGCGAGCACGATGAGGGCAATCGGCACGATGACGAGAAAAATCAGCTGAATGACCCAGTGCAGCTTCTTCAGCCCGCCGAGGAGAACCCCCAAGATGACCACACCGATCGCGACGAGAAAAACGAAGCGATGGTTTCCGAGATACACGATCGAATCGGTCAGCTTGCGGTACCAGTCCATGAATCCGATCTCGGTGGTCGTCGACATGAGAAAGAAGCTCACCACCGCCCCGATCAGCACCGGCGCATAGATCTCGCTCTTGCCGAACAGCACCCGCAGGAGAATGAGTCCGTAGAAGAGGATGACCAAGAACGAGGCGCTGCCGAACTTCCCGAGGAGGCCGTGAAGGAAGTTGAGCGGGCCGGGGATGCCAAAGACCGCGAGTCCGACGGGCACGAGGGCGATGAACCCTATCCACCCGAGGGTATTCAACACACGTTCGTAGAGTTTCATGGGCGGCCCCCCTTTGTTGCCGGTATCTCCAAGGAATGCACCAATGATAGCCGAGCGAACTGGGCGCGTCAAACCTCTTTTGTCGCCTCCCTGCCCGGTGATACAGTGAGGCCGACCGCTCAATTTGCCGAATCGGGAGCGGTCAAGGGAGCAACCAATGGACTATGTACGACTTGGGGCGACGGGCCTGAAGGTCTCGCGGCTGTGTCTCGGCACCATGACCTACGGCACGCCCAAATGGCGGGATTGGGTTCTCGACGAGCGAGAGAGCCGCCCCTTCTTCAAGCGGGCCATCGAGGCCGGGATCAACTTTTTCGACACCGCCGACATGTACTCTCTCGGCGAGAGCGAAGAGGTTACCGGTCGGGCATTGGCGGACTTCGCCCGCCGCGATGAGATCGTCGTGGCAACGAAGGTCTACAATCCAATGGGGCCCGATCCCAACGCGAGGGGACTCTCTCGCAAGCACATCATGGCGGGGATCGATGCCTCGCTGCGACGCCTCAAGATGGACTACGTCGATCTGTACCAGATACACCGCTGGGACGACGCGACTCCGATCGAGGAGACCCTCGAGGCGCTAAACGACGTCGTTCGCGCGGGCAAGGCCCGCTACATCGGCGCCTCGAGCATGTATGCCTGGCAGTTCGCCAAGGCCCTCTACACCTCCAAGCTCCGGGGATGGTCGCTCTTCGTTTCGATGCAGAACCACTACAACCTGGTCTATCGCGAAGAGGAGCGCGAGATGATCCCGCTGTGCGTGGATCGAGGCATCGGGGTGATCCCGTGGAGCCCGCTTGCGCGCGGCTTTCTCGCCGGCAACCGCACGGCCGCGAAGAGCGATCAGACGACGCGCAGCAAGAGCGACGAGTTTGCCCACCGTCTCTACTACCAGCCCGAGGATTTCGCGATCGTCGAGCGCGCGATCGAGGTGGGAAAGGCCATCGGCAAGAGCAGCGCGCAGGTGGCCCTCGCGTGGATGCTCTCCAAGCCCTACGTTACGAGTCCGATCATCGGCGCGAGCAAGCCCGAACACCTCGAACAGGCAATCGCGGCAACCGCGATCACGCTGAGCTCCGAGCAGATCGCCTACCTGGAGCAGCCCTACCGCCCGCATCCGGTGGCTGGAATCTGACGCCTGCCCCGTGCGATCGCCCCGCCGAACGCGGCGGGCGCCGCGCGAGGGGTGACTTTACTTTTCCCTTTGCCGCGAGTACCTTATCAATATACTCAACTTAGAGGGGCCTATGAACCACGCGACCCGCGTCTATGAGGATGTTTTCGAGCTTCTTCCTAGCGAGGAAAACCCCACCCCCCTCGTGCGGCTCAACCGCCTGAACCCTTCTCCTGATTCTACCCTCTATGCCAAGCTGGAATGGATGAACCCCTTCGGATCGGTCAAGGACCGAGCCGCCTACGCGATGCTTCGCGATCTCGAGGAGAGGGGCGAGGTCGGAAACGGGCGCGGGATCGTGGAGCCGACCTCGGGCAACACCGGCATCAGTCTCGCGGCGATGGCGAAGGTTCGGGGGTACCATATGCGGGCGGTGGTCCCGGAGCGGATCCCCCTGGAGAAGAAGGTCCTCCTCAAGATCATGGGGGCCGAGATCGACGTCGTGAGCGATTCCCTCTGCCCGGTTCCCGGTCAGAGCGGAGGCACGATCAATCTCGCCAAGACCCATGCCAAGGCCCAGAAGGACCGCTACGTCATGCCGAACCAGTACGAGAACGGGCAGAACGTCGAGGCCCACGTACGGACGACCGGACCGGAGCTCTGGCGGCAGACCGAGGGGAGGATAACCCATCTCTTTGTTTCGCTCGGCACCTGCGGAACCGTGACGGGCTGCGCAACCTTCCTCAAGGCGAAGAATCCTGGGGTAAAGATCATCGCGGTACAGCCGACCGAAGGCCACGACGTCCCCGGGCTCCGCAACCTCAAGGAGCTTGAGGTCACCAAGCTTTATGACCCTGCCTTGATCGACGAGGTGCTCGAGATCGACTACGAGCTCGCCTACGAGCGCGTCCTTGATCTCTGCCAGATCGAGGGGCTTCTCGCCGGTCCCAGCGCCGCCCTCGTCTGCGAAGGGGCGCTCCGCGTCGCGGAGCGCGAGCCCGTCGGCTTGGGGGTGATGATCTTTGCCGACAGCATCTTCAAATACGTCTCGAGCATGGTCCGCCACCTCCCGCGCCTCACCGAAGGCTTGGTCCCCGACGCCCTGGCGCAGATGACCAGCGTGTTCTAGCCGGACTAGAAGAGCTTCACGGTCACGTATTTCTGCGGGTTCTTCTTGATGTCCTGCACGAGCGCCCTGAACTGCGCGACGGCGTCCTTCATCTCTACATAGAGGGAGTCGTCCTTTACGAGTTTCCCGAGCGTCCCCCTGCCCGCCTCGACCTGGGAGAGAACCCCGTTCAACGCCGAAAGCGAGGAGCTGGTCTGCCGAATTGCGGACTGAAGCTCGATGGAGGTCCGGTCGATCGAACGGATGGTTGCGTCGAGGGTCTTGATCGTCTCGTACACGGGCTTCCGGCTCTCCCCGCTGATGGCGGAGAGATTGTCCATCGTGGACTTCAGGGCCAGCCGATTGTCGGCGAGGATTCCCTGAAGGGTCACGATGGTCTGGTTCAGGTTGTCGATCGTTCCATAGACGCTCTTCAGCGTGGATGCGCCCGAGAGATTGTCGATGTTCGTGAGGATCGTCGAGATCTGATGCTGCACCTGCCCCGCGTTCGAAGCGAGCCCGAGAAGCCCGCTCTCGGAGCTGCCCTTGACCCCGTTGTTTGGCCGGAGGTTTTCCGGCGAGCTTCCCGGACGAATTTCGACCACCTTGTCGCCGAGCAGGCTCGAGCTCTTGATGAAGAATCGCGAATCGCGGGGAATCGCCGGTTTTCCCTTGAGCTTCATCGTGACGAGCACCCCGTCCGGATCGATGGTCAGGGAATCGACGGTTCCGATCGATATCCCGCGGAAGAGCACCGCATCGCCGGTCGACAATCCGTCCGCGTCGGGCACGGTCATGGTGATGCGCATCCCACCCACAAAGATGTCCGAGCTTCCCAGGGCGAGTATGCCGAGGACGACGATGAGAGTCGCGACCGTCACGCCGACACCGATGCCGAGCTCGTTATGTTTTGTTCTCATAGAGTATGTCCAACTCTCCGCGAATAAAGCTGTTGAATAGTCTGTTGTTCTGATTCCACATCTCCGCGGCCTCGCAGATGTGCTCGATTCTGCCGCCGTGGAGCAGGGCTACGCGCTGGGAGAATCTCTGGAGGTGCTCAATATCGTGGCTCACGATCAAGGAGGTCGTGTGCAGCTCCCGGTGCAAAGTAATAATGAGATCGTTCACCATGTTCGCCAAGACCGGATCGAGCCCCGTGGTCGGCTCGTCGTAGAACAGATACTTTGGTCGGGCCGCGATTGCGCGCGCGATGGAGGCCCGCTTGATCATGCCGCCGCTCAACTCCTCCGGGTAGAGCTTTTCGGCGTCGCGAAGCCCCACGAGCTCGAGGCTCTCGTGCACCAGGGAGTCTCGCTCAGGCTTGGACAGGTTGTGGCGGACGGCGAGAGCAAGCTCGATGTTTTCTTGGACGGTCAAGGAATCCCAGAGCGCTCCCTGCTGAAAGACCATGCTAATCTGGCTTCTCACGCGCTCATTGAACTCGCTCTCCCCGAGGTCGGTGATATCCAGGTCGTCGAGGTAGATCCTGCCCCCGTCGGGCTCGATGAGTCCGATGATGATCTTGAGGAGTACCGATTTGCCGATCCCGCTCATTCCGATGATGCTCAAGATCTCCCCGTCGTTGAGGGTGAGATTCACATCATCGAGAACCCTGTTCTCGCCGAAGTACTTCTGCAGGTGCTCGATGACTACCATATAAAGTAAAGCACCGCCGAGATTACGTAGTCGAGAAAGAGAATGGCGATCGCCGTCCACACGAAGGCCTGGGTGGTCGCAGCCCCCACCCCCTTGGCGCCTCGCCGCGAGCTTAAGCCGAAATAGGAGCCAACCACGACAATGACCTCGCCGAAGACGGCCGCCTTTATGATGCTCGCGAAGACGTCCGTG
The DNA here is from genome assembly GCA_027314665.1 of Spirochaetales bacterium. Classification (GTDB taxonomy): domain Bacteria; phylum Spirochaetota; class Spirochaetia; order DAHUYW01; family DAHUYW01; genus DAHUYW01. The sequence goes on along the minus strand of DAHVAK010000271.1, from coordinate 15,886 downwards.
ACGACAAAGGAGTGGTGCATCCCCTTTACGAAGCCGACCCAGGTAAGGTGTATCGTGAAGTGCGAGGAGACGAACCCCGCGAGTATCGCGATGAGGTCACTATAGATGATGAGCACCGGGAAGGCAATGAGCGCGGCGACCACCCGCGGCATGACGAGAAACTCCACTGGATCGATGGCCATGGCCCGCAAGGCGTCTATCTGCTCAGTGACCTGCATGGCGCCTAGCTCGGAGGCGATTCCCGCCCCGACCCTCCCTGCAAGGATCAGCGACAGGATGAGCGGCCCCATCTCGAGGAGGACCGCACGCAGGATGAGCCCCCCCTCGATCCAGGCCGGGGTTGCCGCGTTGATCTGGGTTCCGATCTGCACACCGAGGATGAGCCCCATCGCCGCCGCGGTGACGGTCGCCACGGGGCGAGAGCGACGTTCGAGATTGGCGTACTGCTCCAGAATCTCGGGAAGATACTTCGGGATTTTGCGCCAGGCTGCGACGCTTTCGATGGTCAACAGGGTTACCCGTCCGTAGGCGCTCATGAATTGAGCCGCGTACCTCCCTATCACCGCGAGCGGGTTTCTCATGGGGTAACAATACCAGAACTTCCCGCCGAGCGGGAAGTGGGTAGCGAATCGGTCCCAAATCTCCAAGAACTCGATAGGGTGGATAAAGTCCCGAAAGTGTTTTATGATGGGAACGCTGGTTTGCTGTGCATCGAAGAGAGGAGGACTATGGTAACTGTCAGGGAAGCTGTTACACGGCGAGACATCAAGGAGTTCGTGCTTTTCCCCTGGAAGGTCTACAAGGGGGATCCCAACTGGGTGCCACCCATCATCACTGACACGCTTCGCATGCTCAATAGACGGCGCTCGCCGTTCTTTGAGTTTGGAGAGGCGGCCTATTTTCTGGCCTACAAGGACGGTCGATGCGCCGGGCGCATCTCCGCCCACATCAACTTCAATCACAACCAGTTTCAGGGCTCCCGGGACGGCTTCTTCGGCTTCTACGAGTGCGTGGACGACGACGAGGTATCCCGGTCCCTCCTCGGCGCTGCGGAGAGCTGGGTAGCCGCGAAGGGCATGACGAAGATCGTCGGACCGGAAAGCTTCACGGTGTACGACGAGCAGTGTCTCCTTGTCGACGGTTGGGATGCGATCCCGGCGACCCCCGTCGTCATGGAAACCTACAATCCGCGGTACTACATCAATCAGATGCACGATGCCGGCTACGACAAGGAGATCGACTGGTACGCCTTCAAGGTGGATGGTAGCGCACCGATCCGAGATGGGCTGCTTAAGGCCAAGGAGCGCCTCGTCAACCAGAAGCGCTATGTCTTTCGAAACGTCAACTTTAAGCGGCTCGATGAAGAGATCGCCAAGATCAAGGTCATCTTCAACGAGGCGTGGGCCGACAACTGGGGCCACTACCCTTTCACCGATCGTCAGTTCGAGCAGATCAAGGAGGCACTCCTGCTGTTCGTTGATCCTCGCCTGTGCTTCATCGTGGAGACGAAACAGGGAGCTCCGATCGGCTGCTCGATCACCTTGCCGGACATCAATCCGGCGGTAAAGCGCATGAACGGACGTTTCCTTCCCCTCGGGTGGTTCCACTTCCTCTATGGGCGCAAGCACAGCGTGGGGGCCCGGACCTTCATGATGGGCGTCATGAAGGAGTATCGCAATCAGGGCGTCGACATAGCCATGGTGGTGGAAACCATCAAGACCGGGCTCGCTGCCGGGTACAAGTGGTCAGAATGTTCCCTCGTGGTGGAAACAAACCTCAACATGATTCGCCCAATTGAAAAGTGGGGCGGGACTCGATACAAGTCCTACCGCTTGTTCAGCAAGAAGCTCACGCCAAGCGAGGCCACGAGCGGCTGAAGAGTCGTGAGCGGGGATGAAACGAGGGAGCATCTTGCTAGTCGACGATGACGCGATTATCCTCACCGGCCTGGGCATAGTGCTTGAAAAGAGCGGCTTCACGATAGCCACGGCATCAAGCGGCGAGAGGGCGATCGAGCTCATTCGACAGACGAAGTTCGATGTCATCATCACCGATCTGGTGATGAAGGAAGTCGACGGGCTCCACGTTCTTTCCGCCGCAAAAGCGGCCGACCGCGAAACCATGGTCATCGTGCTCACCGGCTACGTCGACGTCTCCTTTGCGACCGAGGCCGAACGCCTATCGCTCGATGACTATCTTCTGAAGCCTTGCGAGAGCGACGAGCTCCTCTTTCGCATCTCCCGATGCCTGGAAAAGCGCGAGCTCATCCGCCGCACCAAGACCCTCGAACGCACCGTCGCGCTCCTCCTGCGGGGTTGTCATGAGGCCGCTCTCGCGGGCGAAAGACTCCTCGGCTCGGTTGGCGAATCGCCGCGGCTCATCGAGCGATACTTCGCCGAGATAGTTCGGCTCGCAGTCCGGGAGGCTGACCGGAGCATTTCCTTTGTCCCCGTCCTGCCCCTTTCGCTTTCCGTCGCGACGGCGCCTCAGCTCTCGCTTCTCGGGGGGTTGCTCTATGCGGTCGCAACCCAGTGGGCCGAGGCGATTGCGGGAAACGGATCTCGGACGGCGAGCGAGGCGAGCAGCGCCACGATCCTCGTCGGCCTAACCGCAGAGCCCTCCGGCTCGCTCCTGACGGTGGACTTGTCCCTCGAAGGAGCCGAAAGCGGCGAAGTCGGCTACGCGGAGCTCGCACAGCGCGCCCTCCCGCTCGTGGAGGCTTCGAAGACCCTCACTCCCGCTCTAGACGGTTCTTTTCATGTAGTGGGCAATGCGACCTGCCGATACTCATTCAAGGTGGGAACGACCGGAGTTCCGGTTGCCGTACCAGAGGCGAGCACGTGAACGTCGAGCACGGCGATCCGACCGGGCGCCCCGGGGACAGCATGGATATTCCGGCGAAGGCCACGGAGCTTGAGATCGAGGAGAAGGAATATCGCTCCCTGCTCCAGCTCTTCACGACAAACGCGGCCTCCGAGCTCGCGCAATTGGAAGAGGCGATCGGCGCATGCGACTTCTCGCGGATCGCCGAGCTCGCTCATTCCCTGAAGGGAGCCAGCGCAAGCCTCGGTCTGGCGGAGCTCCTCAGCGCTGCACAGGCCCTTGAGAGCTCCGCCCAATCACGGACGCTCACGGAAGTCCCCGCGCTGCGCTCCCTCCTGCGCGAAGAGCTCGAGCGCATCTCAACCCTGCTTGCGGTCGGTGGCGGCTGAGCGCCCACATGGGAAAGACAATCCTCATCGTCGACAACCAACCAGTGATTCGAGAGTTCCTCGTCAATCTTCTCGCGCGCGAGGGGCACACGCCAATTGCAGCCGAGGACGGCCTCTCGGCCCTCGCGGCGATGAAGACCTGCGTGCCCGGGGTCTTGATCACCGATCTGGTGATGCCGAACATCGACGGCACGCACCTATGCCGCATCATTCGCCGGACGCCTGCCTATCGAGGCATCTTCATCGTGATTCTCTCCGCCATTGCCGCCGAGCAGGAGATAAGCCTTGAGGCGCTCGGAGCCAACGCCTGCATCGCAAAGGGTCCCTTGAACAAGATGCGGGACCATGTGCTTGAGATTCTTTCGCGGGAGACGCTCGACCCCATGGATTTCAACCAGAGGAATGTCTACGGCGCCGAGGACATCTACGCTCGAAAGATCACCCGCGAGCTCTTGAGCTCCAAGCGACACGCCGAGATCATCCTCGAGAATATGTCCGAGGGGATTCTGGAGGTCACCGAGCACGGAGACATCATCAGCGCGAACCAATCGGTGGTCTCCATCCTCGGCGAAGGGGAGGAGACCCTCCTCGGACGGAACTTCGACGAGCTGGCCTTTCGCGTCAACGGCGCGTCGACCACCGGCATCCTCTCACGGCTGAGAGCCGGGGCCTTCGATGACGACGCCGCGATCTTCCTCGGAGAGCGCAGACTCGCGATCAAGCTCCTTCCGGTCGAGGACAATCACCGAGCCACGACGATTGTGCTCATCGCCGACGTCACCGAGCAGAAACGCACGGAGCTTGAGATCAAGCGGTCGCTTCACGAAAAAGAGGTCCTGCTCAAGGAAGTTCACCATCGCGTGAAGAACAATCTCGCCATGGTCGCGAGCCTCATCTCCCTTCAGAGCCAGTCTTTGAAGAACCGGCACGACCTCGAAGTCTTCGAACAGATCCGCGACCGCATCAACTCCATTTCCCTCGTCCATGAGCAGCTCTACCTAAGCGAGGACCTGACCCAGGTCGACTTTGGCGGATATGTCCGCCAGCTTACCGCGAATCTCCTGCAGTCGGTATTGTCGGGTCCGAAGCACATCGAGCTTTCAATCGAGGTTGCCGAGGTGAAGCTGGACATCAACACGGCAATCCCATTGGGACTCATCATCTCCGAGCTTTTCACCAACGCGGTGAAGTACGCCTTCAAGGGGCGAACACACGGGGCGGTCACCGTGCGGCTCGATCGCCAAGAATCGAGCTTCACCCTGCGAGTGACCGACGACGGAATCGGGCTCCCCGGCAAGATCAATCCGCGCACAGCCACCACTTTGGGTTTTCAGCTTGTCTCCGCGCTGGCGCTGCAGCTGAACGCGAAGATCAGCGTCAAGCGCCAGCGCGGAACGACCGTAGCGATTCAGTTCCCCGCTCAGCATTCCTGACACGGCGCGCCTCCCCCCGGCGTTCCGCCGGCCACACCGACCTATTTCCGCGGCTTCTTGGCAGGTTCGCGGCGCGCTTGCGCCTTGCGGCGGGGGCTTGCGGGCGCGGGCCCCGGGGAGCCCGGTTCAAAGCTGTAGGAGGCCCAGGAGCTTTCCGACTCCCACAGGCGAGCATCCACTCGAGCGACCCTTTTCGCATCGAGTCCCTCCTCGCGAAGTCGGTTCACGATCTCCTCTGCGAAGAAGCGGGCCATGTTCTCCAGGGTGGGCGGGAGATCGTCAAAAAAGGGCTGGTCGTTGATGAGGTGCCTTTCCGCGGAGGAAAGGAGCTCCGCCAAGCAATCCTCGAGAGCCGTGCGGTCGACCACGAAGCCGTTCTCGTCGAGCTCCATCGCGGCGAAGACGAGCTCCAAAGTGAAGTGGTGCTCGTGCGGAACCCTCTCCTGCTGCGGGCCGCCGCTCAAGGAGTGGCTCGCGCGAAAGCTGCGATGGACGGCTGTCTGGTACATGGCTCGCTCCTATTCGATGGGGAAGAGGACCTGAAGGGATATCTGCACCGTGAGCTCCCCCGCGCTGACCGGAGGCGCCATCCCCGCGGCCGCAAAGACAGGGCGGACCGAGGGAAGGCCGCCGAGCTCGGTTATCCGCTCCGCGCGACCGAGCCCTACCCCGGCTAGGCGCGCGAGCTCCTCGGCGCGCCCTTTCGCGTCGGCAAAGGCCTTCGCGCGCGCCTCCGCCTCAAGGGCGGCGCTGTCCGAGATCCCGAAGGCTATCCCTCCGGAGAGATTTGCTCCCGCCGCGAAGGAATCGTCGAGAATCGACCCAAGGCGCTCAATCTCCCGGACGGTGACAGTCACCGAGGTAGTCACCTCATAGTATCCCGGGCGGGAGGCTCCCGGCGTCCCCTCCTCGGGCACATAGAGCACCTGATACTCCGAGGTGGCGATATCCCTCCCCGAGACCCCTGCAGCCTTCAGCGCCGCGAGGAGCGCCTGCATTCCGGCGGCGTTGTGCGCGAGGGCGGTCTTCACATCGGGGGATCTCGACTGCACCCCAAGCTGCACGCGGGCTAGAGTGGGGGCGGCGTGAGCGATGCCGATGCCGGTGACCTCAATCGCGCGGCGGGACGCCTTCTCGGAATTTCCCTGGCCGAAGGAAAAGCCCGCGACTGCCGAAAGCAGGGCAATCGTCACCACGAGCCGTCGAGCCTTGATCAGCATGCTGCTTCCTCCCATTTCTGTGGGGTGAGGGTAGTTGGCTCCGTACCCTCTGTCAAGCGCGCAGGCTCCGCCGAGGATTCGTCCTTGACATTCGACTGCCTCACCCCTATTCTTCACTTCGCGACGTGAGAAGGAGCAGATCTGTTCACCCTATCGGCGAGAGGCGTCTATGGGCTTACAGCCGTTCTTGAGCTGGCCCGATACTACAACAAGGGGCCCGTGCAAATCCGGGACATCGCCGGCGCTCATGGCATACCGCAGCACTACCTCGAGCAGCTCCTCGTGGTGCTCAAGAAGGCGGGAATCGTGGAGAGCTACCGAGGCTCGCAAGGGGGCTATGCCCTCGCTTCCTCGCCCGACCACACGAGCGTGCTCGATGTGCTCACCTGCCTCGACGGAAAGATCGAGATCGTGCCCGAGCCGAAGCGCGACGGTCCGCTCGAGTTCTTCTGGAGCGGCATCGAGCGCGCCGTGCGCGGCTGTCTCGACAAGAGCCTCGATGAGCTGCTCAACGAGCAGCGAATGGCCGAAGAGCACCTCACCTACAATATCTAAACCGAACCCTGCTAGATGTCGATGCGCCGCAGGACTCGCCAGAGGGTTTCGAAGAGCTTGTCGAGCGCCTCGGGAAGACGCTCGCTCCCGGTGGGATCGGGCGAAACGACCGAGAGCAGAAAAGCCCCCTCGATAGAGGCGACGATCTGGAAGGCCCACGAGGCGCAGTCGAGGCGCTCGCGAACGGCCCCGACCTCCTGTCCCCTGCGGAGCAGGCCCTCGCAGCGCTCGCGGTAGGAGCCAAAGAGCTCGGCGACCCGCTCCCGAACGACTGCCGAGGCCTTGATTGCGTCGAAAAGGATGGGGAGATAGTCCGCCTCGCGCGAAAGCGGCGCGAAAAACAGAGCGCGCAGACGCTCCTCGACGTCGGCATCGCCCGGCGCAGGGGGCTCCCCCTCCTCGCGAATGAAGAGCACACGCTCCATCACCTCCACGAAGAGGGCCTCCTTGCTCGGAAAGTGGTGGTAGAAGCCCCCCTTCGAGACCCCCGCCTCGGAGACGATGTCGTTTACCGAAGCCCCGTGGTAGCCGAGTCTCCGAAAGGCCGAGACCCCGGCGACGATGATCGACTCCCGTACGCCTCGATCCTCTCCCGGCATTCGCAACCTCCGCACGCGCCGAACCCAGTATGAGCCAGCTCCCTCCCGAAGGTCAAGCCGACCGACTGGTCGGTTCGTGGTCATTCCCCTGGCAAGGCGGGGGCGGGAAAAGCTCGTGGATGAGAACCCCGGGGAGAGGGCCCCATAGGTAGCGGTGTCACCCCTCCTCGGCGACGCCGCGGATGAAGGAGGCGAGTACCTGAATGGCCGTCTCATTGAAGCCCCCTTCAGGGATGATGAGATCGGCGTAGAGCTTGGTCGGCTCGACGAACTCGTAGTGGCCGGGACGCACGACCTCGAGATACTGGCGGATGACCGAGTCGACAGTCCGTCCGCGTTCCTCGATGTCCCGCCGCAGCCGCCTGATGAAGCGGATGTCGTCGGGGGTATCGACGAAGAGCTTGAGATCGATCAACTCGCGGATCGTGCTGTGGCAGAAGATCATGATCCCGTCAAAGAGGACGAGCTTTTTCGGCTCCACCCGCACCGTCTGATCGAGGCGGCGGTTGTGGACAAAGTCGTACTGCGGCATGTCGATCGCCTCAAAGTCCTTGAGCGCGCGGAGGTGCTTGCGGAGAAGCTCGTTGTCGAAGGCGTCGGGGCGGTCGAAGTTGAACTCGCTGATGTTGGCGTTGCTGATGGGCTCCGGCGGAGGGAGTCCGCTCGGGATCGCTGTCGGGCTGCGGGAGGGTGTCGCTCGATGCGGTATCTCGTCGGAGGACTTGTAGTAGTTGTCCTGGGGGATGAAGACGAAGTCGGATACGATCTCGGAGATCTTGCGAACGATCGTCGTTTTTCCCGCGCCGGACCCTCCGGAGATCCCGATGATTTTTGCGTGCTTCACCTCTTGCCTCGCGTTGCGGAGGGGCTCTATCCGCGAGGCGCCGTTTCAGGGTCCACCGGCTTGCCGTCCCGGTAGACGAAGAAATAGGTCAACGCCTGGCCAAGGCGCGGGTTGATGCCCATCTGCGCGACCTCCGTTCCGGGACTGACCTCCTCTCCTACCCTCACCAAGGTACGCTCGCCACCCCCGTACACGTAGATGTAGCTGCGGGCGGATTCCACGAAGACGACTCGTCCATAGCCCCGGTAGGGCCCGACCCAGACCACCCGCCCTGACGAGACCGAGAGGATCGGATCGCCCTCCCGGCCCCATATCTGGGCGCCTCCGGCAAGCTTTCCCGCGAGGAGAACCCGCTTTCCGGGATGGGGCCAGAAGGGGGACTGCCCGGAGGACAGGGCATCCGGGCTGGACTCGGGTGCCGACTGTGCAACGGCGTCGCCATCCGCTGCGCTTGACGCGGCGTCGTCGAGCGAGGTAGCGACGACGGGCTGTGCCTTCGAAGGCGCATGGGCGCTGCGCGGCAGGACCAGGGTCTGCCCTACCTTGAGGATGTGGGAAGCCTGAAGGCGGTTGAGAGTCAACAGAGACTGGAGGGTCACCCCGCACTCCTGTGCGATCCCGTAGAGGGTGTCGCCTCGCTTCACCACGTAGAGGCTGGGAATCTTCAGGACCGTTCCGACGCGAAGGTCGCGTGCGTCCGTTATCTTGTTGACCGAGAGGAGAACCTTGACCGGGATGCCGTACGCGCGCGCGATGTGGTAGGCGGTCTCACCTTGCTGGACGACGTGCTCCACTTCGGCCGCCGCGAGCCCAACTGTTAGGAGAAACGCCACCGCCGTGCCGAGTAGGAAGCGAGAAACCTTCATCTTACCTATCTCTTCGGACTCGCTTTCCTCTAACTATAGGCCCGAATTCCAGCGGCTTTCCTCGATGAAGGTGAAGCTTTTTCGGTAGAAGGAGAGTCGGGCTGCGCGGGCTTGAACCGCGGACCTCATGGTCCCGAACCATGCGCGCTACCAACTGCGCTACAGCCCGAGGGCGTCCCGGAAGGGAGGGAATCGGGAGCGACGGGACTTGAACCCGCGATCTCCGGCTTGACAGGCCGGCGCGATAACCAGCTTCGCCACGCCCCCCGATGATCCGGGTCGAACTATACTGGACTTCTCCGATCGTGTCAACAAGGGGCGGATGGCCGCCGAGGGAGGCGAATTGACACGCTGTCCGCTGCATGGTATCGTTTGCGGGTCGTCGATACAGGTACGAATCGTAAGGGATAATCATGCCATCACGAGAAATGCGTCGCCTCAAGGGAAAGACCCCGGACAAGAAGCCCTCTGAGCAGATTGAGAAGAGACACCAGTCACATCCCCTCGTCTACGTCTTCAGCGTGATAATTCTCGTCATCGTGGTGGTGACCTTCGTCGCCCTTCCGTTCCGCCCCGGCAACTTTGCCGCGGGAAGCCTCGTGTTCGGAAAGTACAACGGCGAGGACATCCGCTTCATAGGCAATCCGCAAAACTACTTCGCAAGACAGCGGGATCTCCTCCAGCAGCAGATCGAAAGTCAACAGGCGACCGCCAACCCCGAGCTGGTCACCTACCAGGTTTGGCGCGGTGCCTTTGAGCGCACGGTCGTCCACACCGCCATCCTCCAGGATGCACACCGCAGCGGGCTCATCGTGACTGGGCATCGGGTGGATGAAGCCTTGGCGAAGTACGGGCCCTACACTGTGAACGGGAAGTTCAGCGTCGAGGCGTACAATCAGGCCTCGCCGTCCGATCGACAGGCCAACCGCGAGCTGTACGCTGAGGATCTCATCCAGCAGCAATACTACGACGACATCCTCTATGATCAGAAGGTCAGCACCAATGCCGTCGACTTCATCAAGGGGATGGCTTCCCCCGAACGGGATTTCAGGTACGTGGTCTTCAGCTTTGCCCAATATCCTGCCAACCTCGTCGTGAAGTTCGGCCAGGCGCATGCAAACCTCTTCCGCACCATCAACATGAGCCGAATCACGGTAAAATCGAGCGAGTCGGACACAAACGCCATCTACCAGAAGCTCGAGGAAAACCCGAATCTTTTCGAGGAGATCGCCAAGAACCAGTCCAAGGACTCCTACGCCGACAAGGGCGGTGAGATGGGTTGGGTGGACTTCAACAGCCTCAAGCCGGATTTCCAAAACGTGGCCGATCTCGAAAAGCTTTTCGCAATGAAGAGCGGGCAGATATCGCCGGTCATCAAGACCTCCTTCGGTTGGGTCATCTATCGCGTGAACCAGCCGGCCCGACAGCCGGATTTCACCGATCCGAACACCGTCAAAACCGTGCGGGCCTACATGGAGCAGTACGAACGAGGCCAGATCGAGGATTACCTCTCGAACCTCGGCAACGAGTTCCGTGACGCTGCTGCAAAGGTCGGCTTCGATGCAGCCAGCGTTCGACAGGGCCTGGCCGTTCACCAGACCAACTACTTCCCGATCAACTATGGAAACGCCTTTTTTCTCCCGCAGATGAAGGCCCTCGACAACAACGATGCCCTCGCAAGCGGAGCCTACAACCAGAGCTTCTTCCAGGAGCTCTTCTCCCTGAAAATCGGCGCCATCTCCAAGCCGATCATCCTGGACACGAACATCGTCGTTGTGGATCCTCTCGACGAGCGCAGCGCGCCTGCCGGCGAGGCGACCGCAATTGGGCGCTACTACCCCTACATCCTTCAGCAGTACACCCAGACTGATCTCGTCGATCATATCTTGCAGTCGCCGAAGTTCGAGGATAATTTCCAGCAGGTCTTCTTAAAGAACTTCAACTTCGCCTCGGCATCGCCCTGATGGACGCCGAGGCTCCCCTCCTCGAGGATACGGGGAGGGGGCTCACGGTTTACTATCGTAGTCGGCATCTGTATTCGACCCAGTCTCCCGTCGCGAGCGCGGAGCGAAGAGCGGCGGGCTTTGCGATTCCCTCCCACACCCTGGTCCTTCTCCCCTCGCCTCTCCTGTTCTACGGAGTCCCGCTCCTTCTCGCGCGGCTTCCCGAGACGTGCCACGTGCTTGCGATCGAAGCCGATCAGAAGCTGATGGCCTTGTCGCTTGAAAGCGCAGGACGGATCGCAACCGATCCGCGCATCTCGTACGTGCGCACCGAGTCGGTGAAGACCCTGAAGGGAGTATTGGACTCGCTTCACATCGGACGCTTCCGCCGCTGTATCGAGATTCGTCTGAGCGGAGGCTACGCCCTCTCGAGCGCCTTCTACCAACAGGTCTTCGAAAGCGTCCAAGGCGAGATCCAGGCCCACTGGCGAAATCGCCTGACGCTCATCGAGCTCTCAAGCCTCTGGATCAAGAACGTTCTTCTCAATCTCCCCGAGATCCTCTCCGCCCGAGACCTGCGCGACACCCGCATCCCACTTCCGATCGTCGTCGCGGGCGCCGGCGAGTCTCTGGAGGGGGCTCTCGAGCCGATTCGCTCGGTCCGCGATCGGGTGTACCTGCTCGCCGTCGACACCGCGCTCCCAACCCTTGTTCACAGCGGGGTCCGCCCGGACGCGGTCTTCGTGCTCGAGGGTCAGTTCGCCAACATCGACGATTTTGTTGCCGCGGGCCTCGCTCCCGGCTCGGCCTCCCATTCGGCGGGGCTGCGGATAATGGCGGACCTTTGCTCGAACCCCGCAGCCCTTCGGGCCTCGACCAAGCCTGTCATTCTCTTCCTCTCCGATTTCGCGCCCTCGGCGCTCGCCCGAAGGCTCGCGGAGGCGCAGCTTCGACCGCTCCTCATTCCGCCGCTCGGGTCCGTCGGCGTCGCTGCCCTCTACTGCGCCCTGGATCTCACGGAGGCGCCGGTGTTCGTCGCCGGGCTGGACTTCTCCTACCAGCTAGGAAAGACCCACGCCCGCGGAGCTCCCGCCCACCTTCGTCAGCTCGAAGGCTGGAGCCGAACCCGGCCTCCCTCTCCCTTCCAGGGTCAGGGCGCGCGCGCCCTGCTCGCGGCGGAGAACAAGAGCGGCGGAACGGTCGTCACCGATCCGATCCTCTTGGGGTATCGCAGGCTGCTAGGGGAGGTCGTTGCAGGCGAGCAGCGCGTATTCGACATCGGCGAGCGGGGCCTCGATCTCGGCCTGCCCCGCTGTTCCCTGCCTGAGAAGCTCGCGGCCGTGCTGCGCGAGGCGCACGCGAGCTCAGCCGCGGCTCCTGCAAGGGAGGCTCCCGAATCGCTGCCGCACGGCAGCCGGGACTCGTCGGAGTCGGAGCGGCGATCGACGCTCCTATCGTTTCTGCGCCGCGAGGAGGGCCTTCTTGCCTCAGCGGCGGCGGCGGCGCTGCGGCACCTTGATGTGCTCTCTCGCGGATCGGCCTCGGAACGAGAGGCGACAGCGGCGCTTGAGGAAGTGGACTACGTCTACCTTCACTTCCCCGATCCGCCTCCCCTTCCGTCGGTCGATCCTGGCTTCCTGAAGAGGGCCGTTGAATCCATCGACACCTGCCGCTCCTGGATCGAGCGCTCCTTGCGCCGGCTCACCGAGGAGCAGGCCCCGCGCGCGTAGGAGCCCCGCGCTACTCCTCCGCCGTCTTCAGCACCGATAGAAAGGCCGACTGGGGAAGCTCGACGTCGCCCACCATCTTCATGCGCTTCTTGCCCTCTTTCTGCTTCTCAAGAAGCTTTCGCTTGCGGGTGATGTCTCCTCCGTAGCACTTCGCCGTGACGTCCTTGCGGAAGGCGGAGATCGTCTCGCGCGCGATGATGGTGCTGCCGATCGCTCCCTGGATGGGGATCTTGAACTGCTGACGGGGGATCTCGTCGACCAAGCGCTTGCAGATCGTCCGCGCGCGGCTTTGGGCTCGCTCGTGATAGACGAGCTGCGACAGCGCGTCGACGGGCTTGCCGTTGATGAGGATGTCGAGCTTGACGAGATCGGTCGGCTGGTAGTCGCTTACGGTGTAGTCGAAGGAGGCGTAGCCTCGACTCATCGATTTGAGCCGGTCGTAGAAGTCGAAGAGCACTTCCGCGAGCGGCATCTCATACACCACTTCGACCCGTTTCGGATCAAGATAGGTCATGCTCTTCTGCGTGCCACGCTTCTCGAGACACAGGGTGATGATGCTCCCCAGGTATTCCGTCGGCGTGATGATGCTCGCAGCGATGTAGGGCTCTTCCGCCCCGTCGATGCTCGAAGGATTGGGAAACTCGCTGGGGTTGTCGACGTAGAGGGTCTGTCCGTCGGTCAAGGTGAGACGATAGCGCACGGAAGGAGAGGTCAGAACGATCGAGAGATCGAACTCCCGTTCAAGCCTCTCCTGGACAACCTCGAGGTGAAGGAGCCCGAGGAATCCGCAGCGAAATCCAAATCCGAGCGCCGCGGAGGAGTCCTTCTCGTAGACGAGGGAGGCATCGTTCAGCCGGAGCTTGTCGATGGCGGAATGGAGCTCCTCGTACTCGTTCGCATCGATGGGATAGATTGAGGAGAAGACTACCGGCTTGACTTCCTTGAACCCCGGCAGAGGCGCATCGCAGGGATGAAGTTCGTCGGTGATGGTGTCTCCGACGCGAACCTCGGAGATCTCCTTTACCCCGCAGATGATGTAGCCGACGTCCCCGGCCGAGAGGTTCGCAGTGGGCTCGAGCCCGATCTTGAAGATCCCGGTCTCCTCGACCTTGTAGCCCGATTTCCCTGACCAGAAGCGTATCTGCTGCCCGGGCTGCACAACCCCCGAAAACATCCGCACGTAGGCGATGACTCCCCGATAAGCGTCGTAGCGCGAGTCGAAGATGAGGGCCTTGAGCTGGTCGTCCTTCGGCGGCTTTGGGGGAGGTATCACGCGGACCACGGCCTCCAGCAGCTCCTCGATCCCGAGCCCCTTCTTCGCGGAGATCAGACAGAGATTGCTCGCGTCGAGGCCAAGGTCGTGCTCAATCTGGCGGCGGACCCATTCGACGTCGGCGCCGGGCAGGTCAATCTTGTTTATCACGGGCAGGATTTCCAGGTCGTGCTCGAGCGCCATGTACATGTTCGACAGCGTCTGCGCCTCCACCCCCTGCGTCGCGTCGATGAGGAGAATCGCGCCCTCGCAGGAGTAGATCGCCCGAGAGACCTCATAGGAAAAGTCGACGTGCCCGGGAGTGTCGACGAGGTTGAGACGGTATTCCTGCCCGTCGGCCGCGGTGTAAGGCATCGTGACCGCCTGGGACTTAATGGTAATGCCTCTCTCCCGCTCGATGTCCATGTTGTCGAGGATCTGATCCTTGAAGTCGCGCTCGGAGATGATATGCGCCCGTTGGATGAATCGATCAGCCAGAGTCGACTTTCCGTGATCGATATGTGCGATGATGCAGAAATTGCGGATGTTGCTGAGGGGTATCATCGCCTCATTCTATCTCAGGCGAGCTCCTTTGGGCAAGGAAGGAAGTCAATCGATCGCAGGCGAGCTGCAGGGAGCGGGCCTGCGGGGTTTCAGGACCGCGCCGGAGCGCCGCTAGCAGGTCGCTGAAAAACTCAAAGGTACCTGCCAAAACGGCGTTTTCTCAAGCCAATCTGCGGCAAGAAGCCATAGAAAACGCCGTTTTGGCAGCGGGTCAATCACTTTGTCAGCACCCTGCTAGAGGTTCTTGTCGAGGCAGAACTTGACCGCATACTGCACGAGGGCGGTCGTATCCTTGAGGTTGAGCTTCTGCTTGAGGTGCGACTTGTAGGTTTCCACCGTCTTCACGCTCAAGTTCAGGGCCTGCGCGATGATCCCAGGGCCCTTCCCCTCTCCGAGCAGCTGGAGCACTTCGAGCTCGCGGTCGCTCAGGGACTCGATGCCGGTTGTTGCTCGAGCGCTTCCTTGATGCGAGAACTGAAGATCTATCAGCTCCGACTTCAGGCTCGGGCTGAGGTAGACCCCCCCGGAGACGACCACTTTGATCGCAACGAGAACGTCGTCAATCGCCTCGCTTTTCATGACGAAGCCGCGCGCGCCCGCCCGCAGAGCCCGCTCGGCATAGACGCTCTCGTCGTGGAGGGAAACAACGAGCACCTTTGCTTCAGGCGCGAGGGCGGCGATGTCTTTGATCAGCTCGATGCCGCTTGAGTTCTTCAAGGAAAGGTCGACGAGGACGAGGCTGGGATGCTCGACGCGCACGACATCGAGGGCGGAGTCGCTGTCCTCGGCCTCCCCCACCACGCGCAGGTTGGGCTCGGAGGAAATCAGCCGGATGAGGCCCTGTCGCACGATTGGATGGTCGTCGACCACGACAATTGTCTGCATCATATGCGTCCTCCCCGAGTGAATTGATCCAGCGGCAAGCGGCAGACGACCACCGTGCCCTCTCCCGGGCGCGAAGAGATGGAAAGGCGCGCGTTGATCAAGTTGGCGCGGTAATCCATGATTTTCAAGCCGAGGCCCCGCGCGGGGCTCGGCGGCATGCCCTTGCCGTCGTCGCGTATGCGCAGGGTAAGCTCCGAGCTTGCCTCGTCGAGGTGGACTTCGACGTAGGAGGCTTCGGCGTGCTTCACGGCATTGGTCAAGGCTTCTTCGGCAATGTGGTAGAGCTCCGTCACGACGACCTGATCGGTCAGAGATAAACGCTGAGAGCAATGGAAATGCGCCTTCATCTCGCACACCGCCGCCACGTTGGCGGTGAGCTGGGCGAGCGCATCCTTCAGGCCCAGGGATTGCAGCGTCGCCGGAATGAGGCCCGCTGCAAGCTCCCGGGTCTTGTGGATCCCGTCCTTCACGAGCTGCCCGATCTCGGCGGCCTCGGCGCGGTCCTCCTCCATCCCCTGCGCGCGGAGTCGAACCTCCAACCCCTTCATGCGAAAGAGGATTCCCGTCAGCTGCTGGCCGAGACTGTCGTGAAGGTCTCGCCCGATACGCGCCTGCTCGCGATTGCGCATCTCGAGCAGGCGCTTGTTGAGGTCCTTGCGCGTGGTGATGTCCCGCGCGATCAGGGAGATTCCGGTAACCTCTCCCGAATAGTCTCTTATCGCGGAGGCCCGCAGCGAGACGTCCACGATCTCGCCGCTTTTTTTTCGTCGGATGGTCTCATAG
>DAHVAK010000267.1 GCA_027314665.1 Spirochaetales bacterium | reverse complement strand
CAAAGCGGGCGGATTGAACCATTTGAGCGTCCTGCTCGAGGCGGTCTACCGGGACTCGGGGCGCGACGCCTATCCGGAGATTCGCGCCAAGGCTCCGGCCTATTTCGCCGCCCTGCCGGAGGGCTCCTACGAGAACCTCGGGGCGACGAAGGAGATGCTCGATTCCGCGCGCGAAAGCGGCGTGCGCCGCCCGTGGCGGGAGGGAGTTTGGCCGGAGCGCGAGCTGTTTCGGGTGATCCTCGAGAAGTTCGGGCTCCTGCCGATCACCACCGACAGCCACTTGGGGGAGTACCTTCCCTGGGCCCATCGGGCGGTCGACCACAAGGGGATCCTCGATTTCTACAGCTTCTACCGGCGCTGGTGCCTGGAGCAGGTCCCCGATTCCCGGATCAAGGGCACCCTCGAGATCGAGCACTGGCGCGAGATTCCGATCATCGAAGCGATCGTCACCGACAGCCCGGCTGAGGAGCTGGCCGTGAACCTGCCCAACGAGGGCTTCATTGCGAACCTCCCTCGGGAGATCGTCGTCGAGGTTCCGGCGACGGTCGACGGGCGCGGGGTGCACGGGGTCGCGCTCGGGGCGCTGCCGAAGGGCTTCGCCGGGCTGCTCTCCAACCAGGTGCCGGTCAACGATCTGACCGTGGAGGCCGCCCTGCGCGGATCGCGGGAGCTCGCGCTACAGGCCCTCCTCGTGGATCCGGTCGTGGACGATGCTGCGGCCGTCGAGCGAACCCTGGACACCCTCCTCACCCTCCAAGAGCGCTATCTCGGGTATCTGCGGTAGCCGCCATGGAGACGAGCTGGATCCTTTCCGACAGCCTCTCCTCCTTTTCATCCTCGGACTTCCACATCCCGGGCGGCGAGCTGGGTTGGGCCGAGGGGAGCTACTGCCGAAAGACTACCCTTCATGGCGGGCGCCAGACCGGGGTCGAGATCATCGAGCTGTGCAACGGACCGCTTACCTTGCGCATCTGCCCCACGCGCGGCATGGGAATCATCGACGGGAGCTTCGCCGGGCGTTTCCTCGGATGGAGGTCGCCGGTTCGGGAGATCGTGCATCCCCAGTTCATCAATCTGCTCGAAATGGGTGGACGAGGGGCTCACTACGGCTTCAACGAGCTGCTGAACCGCTGCGGGATCGGATGGTCGGGAGCGATTGGGGACGACGAGGTCACCAACAACATGGGCGAGCGCGAGCGGGTTTTCCTCCCGCTCCATGGCAAGCTCGGGTGGACCCCCGCGTCGCGGGTGAGGCTGATCGCCTCGGGGGGAGGGGTGACGCTGGAGGGCGATCTCTCCGAAGAAATGGTCTTCGGCGAGGCCTATCGCCTGCGCCTCGAGGAGGGGCAGGCGCGCATCGCCGTCGAAGACACCCTGACAAACCTCGGCGAGTCTCCGGGTGAATACGAGATGCTTTACCATACGAACTTCGGGGCGCCGTTCCTTGAGGCGGGATCGCGCTATTTCGGCACCTACGACCGCATGGTCCCGCGCGACCGCTTCGCCGCCGCGGGTCTCGAGTCGCTTGCGACGATACCGGGGCCGACGCCCGGCTTCGTCGAGCAGGTCTTCCTCTACTGCGCGTGCGGCGATCGGGAGGGTTTCGCCCATCAGCTCCTCGAGAACGGGGAGGGGGATCTCGCGGCGGAGGTGAGCTTTCGGGTCGACACCCTGCCCTACACGATCTTGTGGAAGCGCTGCGCGGGGACGCGGGAGGGCTACGTCGTGGGCCTGAACCCCTGTTCGGACCTGCCCAATCCGCGGAGGCTGGAGCGAGAGGCCGGGCGACTGAGGAGGATCGATCCCGGGGCCGAAGTGATCTTCCATCACCGCATCGATCTGTTCTCAGGACGGCAAGAGGTGAGGGGGGCGATCGATCGCGTCCTAACAGGGTGCTGACAAAGTAATTGACCCGCTGCCAAAACGGCGTTTTCTAGGGTTTCTTGCCCGAAATTGGCTCGTGAAAACGCCGTTTTGGCAGGTACCTTTGAGTTTGTCAGCAACTTGCTAAAGAGGCGCGGGCGGGAGCAGCAGGGCGAGGCGGGGGATTTCGACTTCCTGTCGCGATGAGGAGGGAGGGGCTGCGCTCCCCAGCCTCGCAGCGGCTCGGATATAATGCGGCGTCGAGGGGAATCAAACGATGGCATCACAGCAGGACGTAGCAGCGCGCGCACATGTTTCGTTCATGACCGTCTCACGGGTCGTCAACAACCATCCCAACGTGAAGAAGGAGACTCGCGAGCGGGTGCTCGCCGCCATCCGCGAGCTTGCCTACTATCCGGATGCCTCGGCGCGGGCACTGAACACCCGCAAGACCGAAAACATCGGCGTGATCTTTCCCCGTAAGGAATACGTCTTCTCGCGCCCTTTCTTCATCGAGCTGTGCATCGAGCTGGAGGACAGCTTAAGCCGCCGCGGCTATCATCTCTTTCTCGGGAGCACGCGGACCGGCGACGAATACCGCGATCCCACGCGGCTCGTCAAAGAGCGCAAGGTCGACGGCTTGATCCTGATTGCTCCCGCGGTGAGCGACCCGGAGATCGAGCGCCTGGCGGAGGCGAACGTGCCCTTCGTCATCGTGCACGGCAGCAGCGATGCGGCCGATTGCGCCTACGTCGACACCGACAACGCAGCCGGCACCGCGGTCATCCTCCGCTACCTCTTCGAGCTCGGGCACCGGAGGATCGGATTCGTGTGCGGGAACATGTCCGAAATCAACGCGCGGGTGCGCTATGAAAGCTACGGAAGCGAGCTGAAGGTGATGGGGATACCCTTTGAAAGCGACCTCGTCTGCACGGGCGACTGGTCGATCGAGAGCGGCTACGAGGCCTTCCGTACCCTCGTTCGCCGGGAGCCCCGGCCGACTGCGATCGTCTTCTCCAACGACCAGATGGCGCTCGGGGCCATTCGAGCCGCCTACGAAAGCAAGGTGCGCATTCCGGAGGACATCTCGATCACCGGCTACGACGACATCAAGTATGCCGCCTTCACGGTTCCCGCCCTGACGACGATGCGGCAGCCCCTCGACGAGGTCGCCTCGGCCGCGGCCGAGCTTATCCTGGACCGCATTGCCGGGGGGGAGGGGGCTCGGGGAGTCGTGCTGTCTCCTGAGCTCAAGGTGCGCTCTTCCTGTCGGCGGATCGGGTAGCGGCCCGCGCGCTTCAGCGAAGCGCGCGGCCCCAAAGGGAAGCGCCGCTCGCCGGCAGGTCGGTCGCGATGCGGCGCGCCGGTCGTCCCTCGGCAGCCGCCGACGGTCAGCCGGACGGCTTCTCCCGGACGAGATAGGCGCGCACCCCCTCCCGCCAGTCGGGCATGGGGGCGCCGGTCGCAAGGCGAAAGAGGCGCCCGTCGAGCACGATCCGCGAGGGACGCCGCGCCTTGCGCTTGATGTGCGCGGCGTCGATGCGCTCCACCTGCTCGGAGCGTCCCGCGGCCGAAAGCACCGCTTCGGCGAACTCGACTCGGGTGCAGCCGCCCGAGCCGGTTACGTTGTAGATCCCGTAGGCCCCGGTGGCGATGAGACGCTCGATGCCCTCGGCGAGGTGGAGGGTGTAGGTCGGACACTCGAGCTGGTCGGTGGCCCTTC
>DAHVAK010000254.1 GCA_027314665.1 Spirochaetales bacterium | reverse complement strand
GAATCCTCAGCTCTCGCGCCTTGTTCACAACCGCAGCCTCGTCGATTCCCGCTCCGTCGTCGCCCACCCGGATAATGATTCGGCTCCCCTCCTGCGCGACCGAGATATCGATGGCTCCCACGGGATCCTTTCCGCGCAGCTCGCGCTCCATGGGCGGCTCGATTCCGTGGTCGACCGCGTTGCGCACCAGATGCAGGAGCACCTCCGACAGCACGGCAAGCCTCCGGCTGTCCACCCGAATCTCGCCGCCTCGTATCTCGGTCTTGACCTGCTTGTCGAGCCCCCTCGCGAGGTCTCGGGCGAATCGCGGCAAGTGACGCAGCTCCCGCTGGAGCGGCACCCGCCGAAGCTCGCCGAGAAGCCCGTCGAGCCCAGAGACCAGCTCCGCGAGAGACGCCGTTTCCTCGCCACCGGAACGACCGTGGAGGAGAAGCTTCATCTCCTGAACATACTCGATCATTTCGTCCAGCCTCGCCCCCTCGATGCGGAGGAAGGGCTCCTCGATCGCAGGGCGAGGCTCCGCCGCGCGCTCCGGCAGGCTTCGAAGAGCGGCGGACTCGAACCCAATCTCGCTTATCGCAATGCGCTCGACCTGATCGAGGTCGATCGCGTCGCGGATCTCCTGCTCCTCAACGGCGGCGGTAAAATAGACCTGAAACTCCCGGAAGGCCTCGTCCTCCCCGGGCTCGAGCGGCGGCACCGTGCGCACCACGTTCGCCAAAATTTCGAGATTGTTCACGACCAGATAGGCCTTCGCGTACTTGATCGGGGCGCTCTCCTCCAGCGTGCAGACCATTCGATAGAATCGCTCGCCGCGCTCCCATGCCTCGCGGAGGAGCCTCCGCTCAAACTCGCTGAACTCCACCTCCCGGGCCCGAGGCGCGCTCGACCGTGCGGAGCCGTCGTCGTGCGAAGGGGGAGTGACATCCTCCTGCGACGCGGCGCTCGACTGCAGCTCCACTTCGTAGAGGCCCTCCTCGAGCTGCTCGCGCATCTCCTGCAGGGTCTTCAGGACCTCCCGACTCGCCGCACCGTCCCTGCGAAACTGCTCAAGACGTCCCTCCATTCCGTGGGCCACGGCGCTGATCGAGTATAGCTTGAGGAAGGAAGCCTCGGACTTTATCGAATGAACGTACCGAAAGGCCTGATTGATGAGATCCGCGCTCTCCGGCTCCTCCTCCAGCCGAAGGAGCGTGTGGCCAAGGCTTTCACACATCGCGGCGCCGTCCTGGAGAAAAAAAGCAAGCTTCTCAGTCGCCATCTCGTAGGCCCTCTACCGCCGCCGCTCGCCAAGTGAGATGATCAGCTCCACCTCGCCCAAGGTCTTGTTCAGCCTCGAGGCGATGAGCTTCGGATCCATTCCCTGATGATACAGATCGAGGACCTCCTCGCGGGGGCTCTTGGCCCGCACGGGGTCTTTGGGAATCGAGGGTTCCGGAAGGGGACCGCGCGGCTTGAGCTGTGCATAGACATCCTCAGAGCTCTTCGTCTTCTCGCTCTCTTTCTTGAGGACCGTGATCCGTTTGTCCGCGTTCGAGAGCAACCCCTGCAGCCGGCCGATTCGCTCTTCGATGAGTGCGATGTTGCGATCGGTCGTCCCGTTGAAGTCGACGATCATCTGGTTCACCTCGTCCCGAATCGCCTTGACAATCGAATCCGTCGCGAGGGCGCGATCGATTCGTCTGCGGAAATAGAAAAAAAAGCCCACCAACAGCGCGGCGTTAGCAATGATGAGGAGTACCATGCCTGCCATGGGGCGCTACCCGGTTATATCGACATTCTTGCCGACTTCCGGATCGCTGAAGATCTCGTGCGCCTCTTCCTTGTGCGCCTTTCCCTTGCGGCCGCGACCGGGGCGGAACTTACCGCCGCCCTTGGTTCGATCCTTCGCCCGCTGGACCTCGTCGGTCTGCTGTGACTCGTTCACGCTGTGCGATTGCTGCTCCGTCTTCTGCACAAGCTGATTCCCTTGGGCTATCTGCGCGATCTGAGCCGCATCCTTCTGGATCGCCTGATCCTTGCCGATGTCCGGCATGCGCGAGATAAGGACCTGAAGGTCGATGGGCTGAACCGACATTATCGCCTCCGCTCGAAGTCCTCATCCGGCTCCTCGTATCTCGTCATCTTGACGAGGTTAGCTTCAGAAATAAAGGTTACCGACCGGAATTCGTTCCGAATCTCAAGGCTCGCGTCCTTGATGAAGATCTTCACGCCCGGATAGACCCGCAAGGAAGCCGAGATCTTGCCCCGCGTCTTCAGGGATGCCAGATAGGCACGGACGCTCTCGATCTCATCGTGGTGACTCTTCCTGGCTGCTATGAGCTCGTTGCGGCGGTCGATGAGCTCCTGAAGAAAATTCTCCTTCTCCTCGGGAATCTTCTGCTTGGCGCGTTTTAGATTCTCGAGGGTATGGATGTTCAGATCGACCTCTTCGAGCTCCTTCGTGATGGTCTGTACGGCCTCTTCGTTCTCGGCGAGCTTCGCCTTGCTTCTCGGATCGTATCCGACCTCGACGATCGTCTCCGAGCCGTTGATCGAGCCGAAGGTCTTCGCCGCGACCAGCTCGGCAGCGCGCAGCCGCCCACCCACGATCGTGGCCCGCTTGCCGTGGCAGGCGATGTTGATGTTGGCATCGACGTTCGAGTTGATGATGCCGTCGCTTGCCACTACCGACTCCCCTGCCTCCACGAAGGCGTTCTCGATAAACTTCGCCCAAACGCCCTTCCCCGCGCGCACCAAGCCGCCGTTCTTCCCGTTGATCCCTTGGTGGACGATGACGTCGCCTTCCGCATCGAGCTCGCTCTTGCCGACGTTGCCGAACACCTCGATGTTGCCCGAGGCCTTCACCTTGAATCCGTCCTCGACGCTTCCCTGCACAATGACCGTGCCGAGGAAGATAACGTTGCCGCCGGTTTTCAGGTTGACGTTGCCGCGCACGACGTAGAGAGGCTCGACATTGACCCGATCGCCCGACAGAATCACCTGGCCGTTGATGTCGGAGGTCAGCGTCATCCCGTCCTCGGAAAGGGTGACGTTCTTTCCCGGGGTGATCTTCACCTCTTTGCCGCGCTTTGCGGCAAGATGCTGGCCGGTCACGGTCGTGCCCGATGCTCCCTCCTGCGGCGGGACCTTGCGCGCGAGGATCTGTCCCTCCACGACATTCTGCACGAGGTTCAGCTCCCGAAAATCGACCCGCCCGTTCTTCTCCTTCAGCTTGATGTTGGAGCGGTCGGTCTCGAAGCTGTAGACGATCTTGGCGTCGGCGCCGTTAACGGCGTAGGTTCCCTCGGCCGTGAGGATGCGCTGGCCGTAGCGAGGAGAGCTCTCGAGCTGCCGAATTACGTCCTCCTTCAGGCCGTAGACGATCCCCTGCATCTTCAGAAGCTCGATGATCGAATCCGCCGAAAGGTCCGCTCCCCCGGGGCCGGGGCGCGAGATCGAGATGTAGGCCTTCATCTCTTGATCGGCAACCTCGGCTGAGAGGGCGGAATCGCCCGTAGGATTGTAGCGGAACTCGCCGACCTTGACCCACTCGTTTGAAGCGTCCCGCACGACTTGCGAAACGAGGTTTGCCCGATACTCCGTCACCCCCCGGGCCCCAAGCTTCTCGATGGCCTGCCGGTCGGTTGCGCGCTTGCCCCTACCGATCGGGGGAACCGCCTTGAGGAGCACTCCCTCCGGAGCGAGTCGCACGAACACCTCGCCGTCCACATCGACCGGCGCGCCTGCGGCGCTCGGTTTCGCGGAAAGGTCGAGATCGACCTTCGGCAGGTACTCTTCGTCGGCCTTCTTCTTTGCTGTTTCGTAGACGACGAGATTCCAGTCCTTGCGCCCGACGCCAAGGGCCCCGGCAGATCCCTCCTGAACGACCTCGTACTCCAAGCGCTTGATGGGAATCCCCAGCTCTATCGAGGCCTGGCTCAAGGCTTCTTCAAGGGTCCGGCCCGACACCTTGAGGGTGTGCCGGTCGCGATCGGCTTCCGCCTGTTTTCGCATGAACTCGCGAAGCTGATCGACGCTGACCATCGCTACAAGATCCCCTTCTTGATGTTCGTGAGCTTCGCCCGAAGCCTCATGATTGCCTTCGTGTGCAGCTGCGAGACTCGCGACTCGGTGACGTCCAGCACCTTTCCGATTTCCTTCAGAGTAAGGTCCTCGTAGTAGTACAGAACGAGCACCTTCTTCTCCTTCTCGGGAAGCTCACTGATCGATTTGACGATCACGCGCTTGATCTCTTCCTTCTCTACAATCGTGTCCGGATTCATGCTCTGAGGCGACTCTATGCTCTCTACTATCGAGACCTTGTCATTGTCCTCGCCGGTGTACCAGACATCGTTGATGGAAAGCATCGAGGTGCTGGATATCTTCAGCATGAGCTTCTGGAATTCCGGAACGCTCATGCCCAGCTCGCGCGATATCTCTCGATCCGAGGCCGACCGCCCCAGGGAGTACTCGAGGCGGTGAACGACCTCCTCAACCTCACGGGTCTTCTGCCGGACCGATCGGGGCACCCAGTCGATGGAGCGAAGCTCGTCGAAGATCGCTCCGCGAATGCGGGTGACCGCATAGGTTTTGAACTTGACGTGCTTCTCGGGGTCGAATTTCCCGATCGCGTCGAACACTCCGAAAACGCCGAACCCCACCAAATCGTCGAACTCCACGTTGTGCGGCATCGCCATCGCGATCTTGCCGGCGACGTACTTCACGAGGGGTGCGTACTGTTTGACGAACAGATCCCGTATTCTGGGATTTCTCGTTTCTCTATAGAGTGCCCAAAGTTCCTCTTCGGTTTTGCCCTCTGAGAGCTTGTCCCCCATAGCTTACCCTTTCTGATCCTTCTTCAATGCCGTGCGAATGGCACGCGCGATCTCGGCCGGATCGACGGAATCTTTCGGCGACAGCACGGAGGCTCGCTTCGGAGGCTGAACGGACGAGCCGCTCTTGCCGCGGTCCTCTGCAATCCCCTCTCCTTCGAACTCCGGAAGCTCCTCCGCGAGCTCGGCCTCCTCGTCCCGGATCGCCGAGAAAAACGAGTCGTCCTTTTGCGGCTCGCCGATCGGCTCTCCGCTTTCCTCGACCGCTTCAGCGGTCGGGATCTCCTCGACCTCGCTCTCTTCCAGCTCCTCCACGGGCAACTCCTCGTCGTTCAGGCTGCTCCCCGCGGAAACGGAGCGGGGCATCTCTTCCGGAAGCACGATGTCGATCGAGCCGCCCCCCTCCTGCCTTGCAGCCGGTTTGGAAAGCATTTCAGGGAGAAAGCGGGAGATCACATAGTGGAGGGCGGCTCCCAGAAGCGCGAAGAGAAGCCCCCACAGAAGAGCCCGCAGGATGAGAGCGCCAAAAAGCACGCCGCCGATGATCCCAATCAGGAATGATAGGAGGAAGCCGCCGAGACCGGACCAAAACGCAATCTTCCCGTTGATCACCGTGGGTCACCTCGTACACACTCTGTGACGCCCTGACCTACAGAGTATGGCAAAACAGGAGGCCAGTCAAGCCGAGGGTCAGGCGGGATGCAGACGCCTGCGCTCTCGCGGAGAACCTCAAGCGCCTGCCGGGAGGCCGACGAGCTTGCGCAGGAACTGACCGATCCCTCCTCCTTCACGATACTCCACTTTCTCCAATCTTCCGGCAATGTGTTTCACGCAGATGGCGGCCTTGCTGCTGGGATCCGAAATGAGAAAGGGACGCTGCCGCAAGACCGCGTTGCTCACCACCGGATCGTCGTACACGTAGCCGAGGTAGTCGACCTTCAGGTTGAGGAACTGGCCCGCGATGTTGACAACCCGCTCGGCGACCCTCTTGCCCTCCGTGACGGAGTGCACCCGATTGACGACGAGCTTCAAACCGAGATTCATGTTGTCGACCTCGGTAGCAATGATCTTGATGATCCCGTATGCATCGGTGATGGCGGTAGGTTCGGGCGTAGTGACGATGAGGCATTCGTCCGCTGCGCGAATGAACGAGAGCACGTTGTTCGAGACGCCGGCGCTCGTATCGATGATGACGATGTCCGCGCTTTGCAGCTCGGAAAGCTCCTGAACGAAGGTCTCGCGCTCCTCATCGGAGAGGTTTGCGATCTTCGAGAACCCCGATGCCCCAGCGACGATCTGAATGCCGTAGCTCGTGTCGAGGATGATGTCGCGCATCTTCTTCTGGCGCCGGATCAGATGGTAGAGATTGTACTTCGGGATGATCCCGAGTACAACGTTGACGTTGGCCAAGCCGAGGTCGGCGTCCATCACGATGACCTTCTTGCCGAGTTGGCCATAGGCGAGCGCCAGGTTGATCGAGAGGTTGGTCTTGCCCACCCCTCCCTTGCCACTCGAGATCGCGATGATTCGCGTCTTTTTGCCGCCTGCCTTCGCCGCCTGCGGGCCGGTCCCCGGTGCGCTTTTCGCCTCCGGATGTCCCTTGCTTCGAACGATCTCCCGAAGCTGCTCTGCCTGGTCTGCCATAGCTACTTCCACTCCATAGCCGGGAAGTCGTCCTTCGGAGCGCTCTTCTCGAACTTCTTGTCGAGATATTCGTGATTGACGTTGAACCCCTCGAGATGGCGCAGGAGCACCGGCACAGACGCCCGCTCGATGTCCTGCGGGACCACCTGACCGGTGGCAAAGTGGAGGAGCTGCTTCTGCCTCTCGGCGAGCACGCTCACGACGTTCCCCACCCGCATCGTCTCATCGAGCTTCGTCAAGACGATCGCACGATACTTAAACGGCTCGAACTGCTGGAGGATCTCTCGCAGGTCGGCGGTCTTCGTGGTCGCGCTCAAGGCAAGGTAGATCTCGGCCTGCTCGCCGCAAGCGGCGAGAAGCTCCTGCATCTCCGCGAGCCGGGTGTAGTCCTTCGGGCTCTTCCCGATGGTGTCGATGAGGATCATGTCCACATCCTGGTAGAGTGCGAGCTTCTTCTTCAACTCGAGGGTCGTCTCCGCGCAGGAAACCGGGATTCCCATGATCTCTCCGTAGGTCTCGATCTGGTTCCTGGCGCCGATGCGGTAGTTGTCGATGGTGAGCATGCGCACGCTCTTCGCTTTCTTTCCTTCGCTGACGATACCGTACACGGCGGCGAGCTTGGCAATGGTGGTGGTCTTTCCGACCCCGGTCGGGCCGACCAGGACGATGATCCTGGGCTTTCCCTTCGGAACCTCGCGATAGATCGAGATCTGCTCCCCGATCCAGCCCAAGACCGTCGTCTGCACGAGACGCAGATCGTCGAGGTCCTCGAGGGTGAGATCTCGCTTCAGCCGCTCGACGATTCGGTCCACGAAGCTGCGGGTGAAGTCGTTTTCGTAGAGGAGCTCCTCGACCTCCTCGAGGGAGGCATGCTTCTCCGGGCCCTTTGCCGAGCCCCCGTCGCTCTCGATGCGGCTCTTGATGGCCTGGACCTCGGCAAGCAGCTGCTGGAGGGTCTGCTCGCTCTTCACCTCGCGGAGGATCTTCTTTTTCTCCTCTTCGACGTCCATGCGCTTCGCGTGGATGGGCTCCTGACTGAGGTATCCGGCGATCTCCACTCCCTCCCGCGCGAAAAATCCCATGAAGCCCCCGAGGCGCACGCTCTTTTGGGTCAGGATCTTCGCCCGCTCCCCGTACTTCGAGCGGATCCGAGCCATGACCTCCCTGTGGGTGGGGGCTTGTTCAGTAAAGTACTCCATCTCTTATTTTCCCTCTTGCTCGATTCGGATCTCACCGAGCGCTTCTACGCGAATGTCAGAGACGATTTCCGGAACGGAGAGCACCACAAGGTTCGGAATCTCCCGCTCGGTGCTCGACTTCACGAGCGGGCGGGCAGCCTCCGAGGTCAGCACTATCGCAAAATGACCGAGCTCCTGGACCCGTTTCACCGCGTTGGTGAGCGCGCCGATCCAGGAGCGCTGCATGGCGGGCTCGAGGGCCGCCACTGCTCCGCCTGTGGTCTCCACCCTCGAATCGATGATTTT
>DAHVAK010000238.1 GCA_027314665.1 Spirochaetales bacterium | reverse complement strand
CGGAGGCAGGCCGGGCGGCAGGGCGCGGGGGTGCGGAAGGGAGAGAGCCTCTCCATCGCGTTCGACGACTGGCGGGGGGGCGACGAGCGCTGGCTCTTCATCGCGCCCCATGACGATGACATCGTCATGGGCGCCGGGCTGCTCCTCCAGGCGGCGCTCGCCGAGGGGATACCCCTCGAGATGGCGATCACCACCGACGGGCGCATGGGCTACTGCGAAGCCGATCAGCGCGAATCGATCAGCCGCATCCGCCGGGACGAGACGATCGAACGCTTTCGATTGCTCGGAATCAACCGGTTGCGCTGGCTCGGCCTTCCCGACTGCGATCTCGCCCGCTGCCTCGGGCGCAGGGAGGCTGCGGCAGGCGATCCCGGCATCGTGGAGGGATACACCGGACTTCAGAACGCCTACGTGCATCTCCTTCGCACCGTGCAGCCGACTCGGCTCTTCCTTGCGACCGGAAATGATTTGCATCCCGACCACAAGTCGGTCTTCCAGGAGGCCCTGATCTCGACCTTTCACGCCCAGGGCGAGATCTGGCCGGAGCTGGGAGCTCCGCTTGCGACCCTGATTCCGGTCTACGAGATGGCGATCTATTGCGCCTTTCCCGGAGAGCCCGAGATCAAGCTCGAGGGAGGCCCCGCGCACCTGGAGCGAAAGCTCGCGGCGATCGCCGCCTATCGCTCCCAGAAGCAGATCGACCTCCTCGTCGCCAAGCTCCGCGAAGCCGGCCCGATCGAGTACTTCCGGCGGACCGACTTCGCGCTCTACAGCCCTTCGCTCTATTCGAGTCTGTTCGGCTGAGGGATCGGGCGGCACCGGCGGCAAGCCATCCGGCCGGGCCGCCGGGAGGCTTCAGCAGGGTGCTGACAATCTCAAAGGTACCTGCCAAAACGGCGTTTTTTCGAACCACTTTGGGGCAAGCGGCTCAACCGAAAACGCCGTTTTGGCAGCGAGTCAATTACTTTGTCAGCACCCTGCTAGTTGAAGCGGAGGACCGTCCAGCCCTTTCGAGCCGCCTCCTCCGCAAGCCGCCGATCCGGATTCACGGCGACGGGGTGGCCCACCCGATAGAGAAGGGGCAAGTCGTTGACGCTGTCGGTGTAGAAGTAGCATTCCTCCGGAGCCACCCCGCGCGAGGCGAGGAGCCGCAGGACTCGATCGCGCTTCTCCTCGTTGAAGACCGGCCCCTCCGCGAAGCGCCCGGTGCAGGCCCCGCCCTCGAACTCGAAGGCGGACGTGATGATCTCCCTCACCCCGAAATGATCCGCGAGCGGGCGCACCACCAAGTCGAGGGACAGCGAGGCGAGAACGACCTCGGCGCCGCTGGCAAGCAGCTTGCGGATGAGGGCTTCGGCGTCGGCGAAGATGTCAAATCGTATTCGGCGCTCGAAGCTCGCCCGGGCGATGCGCTCCATCTCGGCGCGGCTCGTCCCTTTCAGCAGGGGTATCTCGCGCCTGAGGTGATGCGCCCGCATGCGTCCCGAGCGGTACCTGACGAAGAAGCCGGGAACCGAAAAAAGGGGGCGAATCGGAAAAACGCCGAGCCTTACCCCCTCGAAAAGAAAGCGCACCCCCGTCGAGTGCCGGGTTATGGTGTGATCTACGTCGAAAACATGGATGCTGCTCACGCTCTCCCCGCTCGTGCAGGATTCCACCGTTGTATGGGGTTGGATCGCAGGAAGTATACGGATTCTCGCGGTGCTTGAACAGCCGATTCGCCCGCTCGCTCCAGCCCGCCCTTCCCCCTCCTTCGCGTCGGGGGAAGGGAGCAGACCGACGACGCCGGGCTACTGACCGGGGTTGAAGGTCTTGGGGTTGACGACGTACCAGACGCCGCGGACCCCCTGTCCGTTCACCTCTCCGGGTTTCTGATCCTTGACGAAGTAGTAGAGGGGGTACCCCTTATAGGTGGTTTGCGTGGTGCCGTCCGCTCGGGTGATCGTGCCGAAGTCCTGCGGATTCAGGGCCGAGGGAACGACGATCGACCCCGCGTTGAAGGCGGGCCAGATCTGCAGACACTCTCCGGTGCAGACGCTCGTGCCTGCGGAGTCCTTCGCGAAGTAGTAGAGGCTTCGCCCGCTTGAATCCACCAGATAGTTGCCGAGCTTCTCGTTCGTTCCGATCATGACCGTGTAGAAGGGCACCTTCACGATGTACCAGATGCCCCCGACTCCCTCGCCGGTCATATCACCCGGCTTCTTGTCCTTGAACCAGTAGTACAGCGGCCATCCCTTGTAGGTGGTCTGCATGGTTCCGTCGGTCCGGGTGATCGTCCCGAAATCGCTCGCCTGAAGCGACGAGGGGACGGTGAGGTTCGGCGCATAGAAGACCGGCCACGCTTCGGCGCACTTGCCGTAGCAGGCGCTCTGGCCGTTCGTGTCGTGGGTGAAGTAGTAGAGAGTCATCCCGTTGCCGTCGGTGAGGTAGCTCACGCCGTTGGGCGCGGTCTGCACCTGCACGGAGTACTGCGACTGGGCCCACAGCACACCCGACGTGACGCCGAGAACGAGAAGCGCTACGAGAATCCTTTTTGTGATTGCTGGCATTTCTTCCTCTCCTTTGCGGATCAGATGTATCGCCACAAACTACCCAACAAGAGGGGTAAAGGTCAACTAATTTAGTCAGGAATAGCGGTCAGTCGAGCAGGCAGGCCGAGAGGTGATCAGGCTCGATCTCCTTGAGCGGCGGGCGCCCCTCCCGGCATCGCGCGGTCGCGAAGGGGCAGCGGGGATGAAAGTGGCAGCCGCTCGGCGGCGTGATCGCGCTCGGAATCTCGCCCTTCACGACGGGCTCGGTGCGCCGCTTTGCAGGGTCCGGAACCGGAATCGCCGCAAGGAGCGCCCGGGTGTAGGGGTGGTGAGAGCGGCGAAAGAGCTGATCGCGGCCACCGATCTCCACGATGCGCCCGAGGTACATGACCGCCACGCGATCGCAGAGGTACTTGGCGGTCGCGAGGTCGTGGGTGATGAAGAGGTAGGTCAGGTTCAGCTCGTCGCGCAGCTCCCGCAGGAGCTCCAGGATCATCGCCCGCACCGAGACGTCCGCCATGGCGATCGGCTCGTCGGCCACGAGAAACTCGGGGTTGGTTATGAGCGCTCGGGCGAGAACCACCCTCTGGGTCTGCCCCCCTGAGAGCTGGTGGGGATACTTTCGGTAGAGGAACTCCGCCGGCGTGAGACCAACCCGCTCCATGAGGGCGAGGGCCGCCGCGCGCTTGTCCGGCGTCCTGTGTATTCGCAGCGGATGGGCGATCGCCTCCCCTACCCGCATACGAGGGCTCAACGAGGAGTCGGGATCCTGGAAGACCACCTGCATCCGGGAGCGGAGGCGGCGGAGATCCTCCTGGCCCTTGTGCGCGATCTCCTCGCCGTCGAAGAAGATCCGTCCCGAGCTCGGATCGAGAAGCCGCAAGAGAAGCCTCCCGGTCGTGGACTTGCCCGAGCCGCTCTCGCCCGCCAAGGCGAGCACCTCGCCGCGGCGGATCGTGAAGGAGACGTCGTCCACCGCATGGACCCACTGCTGCTCCCTTCCGGAAAAGAGGAGGTCCACCAGATTCTTCTGCACGGGAAACCGTTTGGTGAGACCCTCGACCCGGACGAGCTCCCCCTGCGATTGTCCTTCGCTCATGACCCCTCTCCCAGCCAACAGGAGACCTGACGCCCCTCGCCCCGCTCGGTGAGCCTCGGGGCCTCCGCCCTGCATCGCTCCATCACCTGCGCACAGCGCGGAGCGAAGGGGCAGCCGGCGGCGGGCGAGACGAGGTCGGGGGGGGAGCCTGGCATGCTCACGAGGCGCTCGCTTTCTGCATCGATGTTCGGCACGCAGTCGATCAGGCCCCGAGTGTAGGGATGGAGCGGCTCGGAGAAGATCTGCTCCGCGCTCGCGATCTCGACCATCCTGCCGCCGTACATCACCGCTATCCGGTCCGCGATCTCCGCCACCATGGCCAGGTTGTGGGAGATCAGGATGATAGAGATGTTGTATTGAGCCTTCAGGCTCGCAAGCAGATCGATGAAGCCCGCCTCCACGATGACGTCCAGGGAGGTCGTCGGCTCGTCGGCGATGAGGATCTCCGGCTCGTGGATGAGACCGAGCCCGATCATGATGCGCTGCCGCATCCCTCCGGAGAGCTGATGCGGGTACTCGTCGAGGCGCTTGCCCTCGATCCCGAGCCGCTCGAGGATCTCCCGGGAGCGAGCGAGCGCCTGCTCTCTAGGGAGCTCGGGCTCGTGGACCGCGAGAGTCTCGAGAAAGTGGTCGCGGATGCGATCGAGGGGATCGAGCGAGGTGAGGGGGTTCTGGAACACCATAGCGATGTTGGCGCCGCGCAGGCGGCGCAGCTCCCCGTTCTTCATCCCCAGAATATCGCGTCCGCGATAGAGGATCCTCCCCCCGACGACCCTGCCCGGCGGTTTCTGCAGGCGCAGGAGCGAGAGCCCGAGGGTGGACTTCCCGCATCCGGACTCCCCGACCAGCCCCAGCACCTCGCCCTTGCGCAGCACGAAGCTTACCTCGCGCACGGCCCGCACAGTGCCGATGGCGATCGGATAATCGATCGAAAGCTCCTGCACCTCAAGAATCGGCTCAGCCATGCGCCCTCTCATCGCTCCAGCAGGCGCGGATTGAGAACCTCCGCGAGCCCCTCGCCGAGCATCGTGAAGCCGAGGGCGAGCGTGACGATGGCGAGCCCGGGAAAGGTGATCATCCACCAGACCCCGGAGGGCAGGAAGGTCTTGCCGATGGAGAGATCCATGCCCCAGTCGGGTATCCCCGCCGGGAGGCCCAGCCCGATGTAGGAGAGCGCGGCCTCGGTTGTGATCGCGTCGGCGATGTTGAGGGAGAAGATGACGACCACGGTCGCGATGATGTTCGGGAAAATGTACTGAAAGAGGATGGTGCCGCGCCTGGCCCCGATCGAGCGAGCCGCCTCCACGTAGAGCTGCTCCTTGAGCTGGAGGGTCTGTCCGCGCACCAGCCTGAAGTAGGTGGGGATGTAGATCACGGCGACGGCGAGGGTGATGTTCACCACCCCGGGACCGAGCATCGCGGCGAAGGCGATCGCGAGAATCAGCCCCGGAAAGGCGTAGACCGAGTCCATGACGAGCGAGAGCACGCGGTCCAGAAGGCCGCCGATGTAGCCCGAGAGGAGCCCGAGCGGGATGCCGATGAGCGAGGAGAGGAGAGCCGCCGAGAGGGCGACGCCGAGAATCGTGCGCGATCCCCACACGACCCGCGAGAAGACGTCGCGGTCGAGGTTGTCAGTCCCAAAGGGATGTCCGGGCCCGGGAGCCGAGAGCTGCGCTCCGGTGTTCTGCGCGTTGGGATTGTACAGGGCAATCGTTTGCGGGAAGAGCGCAAGGTAGATCATGAAGAGAATGACGAGGAGCCCCGCCACCATGATCCACCATTCCGCCCCGTAGCGCCGAGTTGCCCGGATCAGCAGGCGAAACAGCGAGCCCAGACCGTTTGCGGGAGAGAAGCGGGCTCGCGGCCCCGAGCCTCCGCCTGCGCCTCCTGTTTCACGCACCGATGCGCTCCTCCCTCACCTAGTACCTGACCCGCGGGTCGATCAGCGAATAGAGCAGGTCGACGATGAGCGATATCGCACTCACCATGAGCGCGAAAACCACGATGACGCCCTGCACGACCGGGTAGTCGCGCAGATAGATCCGTTCAAGGAGGAGGCGTCCCATCCCCGGCCAGGAAAAGGTCGTCTCGGTGAGAATCGCTCCCGACAGCAGCATCGCGAACTCAAGCCCGAGCATTGTCAGGATGGGGATGAAGGCGTTCTTCAGGCCGTGGCGATAGGTGACGCGGCGGTCGGGGATCCCGCGGGCGCGCGCGGCCAGGATGAAGTCGCTCTTCAGGGTGTCGAGCATGTTCGCGCGGGTCAGGCGGATGAAGACGCCCGAGAGGACGATTCCAAGGGTGAGGGAGGGCAGGAAGAGATGAACCAGGACGTCCCCCAGAGCCCTGAAGTCGCCGGAGAGAATGGTGTCCAGGACGTAGAAGCCGGTCTTCTCGAAAAGAGAGGGAATCACCCGCGCGCTCGTCCGTCCGGCGACCGGCAGCCAGCGGAGCCAGACCCCGAAGACGAGCTGGAGCATGAGCCCCATCCAGTAGACCGGGATGCAGTAGGCGACGTTTCCGAAGATGCGGATGGCGAAGTCCCGTCCCGTTCGGCGGTTCCGCGCGGCGTAGGCGCCGAGCGGAACCCCGATGAGCAGGGTGAAGAGCATCCCAAAGACCGTGAGCTCGATCGTCGCCGGGAGCTTGTCGCCGATGGCGCTCGCCACCGACTGCTGAAGGACCATGGAGTTGCCGAGGTCAAGCCGCGCGATCTGAGCGAGATAGCTCAGGTATTGTGCGAAGACGGGCTTGTCCAGACCGAGCTCCGCCTTCTTCTGATCGATGACCGACTGCGGGGCATGGGCCCCGAGCATCGCGGACACCGGATCCCCGGGCATGACCCGAAGCACCACAAAGACGATCGTGAGGAGGATGAAGACCATGGGGACCGTGAGGAGAATACGCGTGATGAAATAGCGCACCAGTCCCTTCATGGCGTCGTCGACCTACTCCTTCGCGAAGTAGAGCTGATTGTAGTTGAAGATGAGGGTCGGTCCGATGGTAACCCCCTTCACGCTCGGTTTGGTGAAGACGTAGAGGTTGCCCTGGTAGATCGGAACCGTCGGCACCTCGTCGGTCGACATCTGCTGAATCTCCGTGAAGACCTCTTCGCGCACCTTCGGATCGGCGTTTGCCTCCTCCTTCTGGAACAGGGCATCCCAGGTCGGATTGGAGAAGTAGATCCCCTCTCCCTTCGACCCCTCGGTGCTCGCGAAGGCGGCGGTATAGTCGTCCGGATCGACGTAGTCGGGATACCAGCCCAGCAGGAAGGCCGCCATCTGCTTCTTGTTCCATTGATCCTTGTAGGTGGCCCACTCGGCCGACTTCAGAGAGACCTTGACCATTCCGCTCGCCTCGAGATCGTTTTTCAGGACCTGGGCGAGGGAGACCTCGGTGTCGCCGTAGTGCGACGGGGTGTACCACAGATCGAAGGAGAGGGGCCGAGCCTTGCTGTATCCCGCCGCCGTGAGGAGGGACGTCGCCTTCGCAATGTTTGCGTCGCCGAACGCGGTCTTGAAGTCATCGGCGTGATAGATCATTCCGTTCGGGATCATGGAGTAGAGCGGGGCGTTCTGGCCGAGGAAGACCTTCTGAATGATCTCGGGCCGGTTGATGAGCGCGGCGACCGCCTCGCGCAGGCGCTTGTCCTTGAAGACGCTTTCGGAGGTCTCGCAGTTCAGGAAGCGAATGAAGGGTCCGGGAAGCACGTGGGTTGTGAACTTCGGATCGGCCGAGAGATCCTTGATGTCCGAGGGGTTCAGGGTCTTGTAGGCAAGATCGAGCTCTCCGGATTGGAGCGAGAGGCGCATCGTCGTCGCGTCCGCAAAATACCGGATGATGATGGTGTTGATCTTCGGCTTCGGGCCCCAGTAGTTGGGGTTCGCGCGGAAGACCGCCTCTTCGTCGCGCTTGAACGACGAGAGGGTGTAGGGCCCGAGCCCCGCAATCGTCCCGCCGCTGAGCTCGCTCACGTCCTTCACAATCTTGTCGGCCGGATAGTTCTTCGGATCGAGCGGGAAATAGGTCGGTGTGGCGAGAAGCGCCGGGAAGTAGGCGATCGGCCCGACAAGATTGAAGCGAACCGTGGAGTCGTTGACAACGTCGCAGGACTGCACGAAGCTCGTCACGAGCAAGCAGGGATCGCCCTTCAGGCGCATGACACGATCGATCGACTACTTGACCGCCTGGGCGTTGAAGGGATCGCCGTTCGAGAACTTCAGGCCCTTGCGGAGAGTGAGGGTGTACTGGTCTCCCTTGTCGTTGACGGTGTAGCTCTCGGCCAGACCGGGCGCAATCTCGGTGGTCCCGGGCTTGTAGGTAAGGAGGCCTTGATCGATGTTTTGAAATATCTCCCAGGTGTGGAAGTCGTAGGCGCTCGCAGGATCCATGTCGGTCACCTTCTCGGTAGTCCCGTAGACGAGCGTCGATCCTCGCTGCGATTGACCGCACGCGACAAGCACAAGCGCGAGCGAAGCCGCGAGAAGAGCATAGAGCACGAGCTTCTTCATGAGCGTGTGCACTCCTTTTTTTACGAGATGTAGAGGGAACGACTATTTGGATAGAACGATTATATCACAGAAAATGGATCGATGTGAAAATGGCAGGCCTACCGACAGAGCAGCAGCATGCGCCGAGCTCAGGGCGAGCCCGCAATCTGCCGTCCACCGGCGAAGAGGGGGCCAGTTTATGCTGCCCCCCGTTTGAGCTGCGGCGCCTTGGCCTACTTTCGGCGGAAGAGCCCCTTGATCCGGTCCAAGAGGCTGCCGCTCTGCGGGCTCGGCGAGGGAGCCTGATTGCCCTTCGGCGCCGGCGGCTTGCCGTTCGGACGGGGAGCCTGCGGTCTCGTCTGACCCTTCGGTCCCTGAGCCGAGCCGCCTTGGCGCTGCGCGGGGCCCTTCGGTCCGCGCGGACCGCCCTGTGCGCTCGCTCCCCCGTCGACGGGCGGGCGAGCCCCGCCTGGCTTTCCTTTTCGGCTCCCGCTGCTGCGCTCCCCGCCCGGTGCGGACTTGGGCGGCTGGCGGCGCCCGCCCCCCGAGGGAACGCGCTCCGGACGAAAGTCCTCGCCGTATTTGGCCTGGTAGTAGGCGAGCCGATCTTCGATTGGGGCGTCGGCGGCCGGACGGGATGCCGGGGCGCTCCCGTCGCGCGGCGGGCGTTCCTTGGGGGTACGGGGCTCCGGCGGACGACCCCGGACCGCCTCGCGCCCGGGGAGCGGCCTCCGCTCGGGCGCGGCCCCCTCGC
>DAHVAK010000172.1 GCA_027314665.1 Spirochaetales bacterium | reverse complement strand
GCCTGGGGGTACTGGATCGCGCCCGCCACCCGCTCGGTGCCCGCGAAGAGCAGCAGGCTCGTCTCCCGGGTGATATCGGTGGCAAGCAGACAGGCGAAATCGAGGCCGCCCCCGGCGCGCGAGAGCTCGAGGGCCGCGGCGAGCTCTTCGAAGCGGTCGTAGAAGCCCTTGAAGCCGACCATCTCGATTTGGCTCACGGCGAACCTGAAGCCGCTCTCCTGGTAGAGCTTCTGGTCCTGACGGATGATTGCCTCGGCGGTGAGCCCGGCGAGCTCGCTTCCCGCGGCGAACATCTCCTCGCCATAGGACTCGATCGCGATCCCTGCGAGGTCCGCCAGCCAGGGCGCCATGGCCCGGTCGAGGTCGGTCGTCGTCGGCGACTTCAGGATCACCGTGTCGGAGAGGAGCGCGGAGAGCATGATCCCGGCGGTCTGTCGGTCGGGCTGGATTCCGAGGTTGCGGTACATCTCCGCAACGATGCTGCAGGTGGAGCCGACCACCTTGTTGATGAAGGTGATCGGGGCATCGGTGCTCCGCGCGCCGAGGCGATGGTGATCGATGACCTCGACGATTTCCGCCTCCTCCGCCCCGTCCACCGCCTGGGAGAGCTCGTTGTGGTCGACCAACACGAGGCGAAACTGCGCCTGGTTGAGGAAGCTCATCCGCGTGACGACGCCGCGCACTATCCCCGCGTCGTCGGTCACGATGAAGCCTCCGGCGTTGTAGCGATTGATCTCGCGCTCGACCCTCCGCACGAGGTCGTGGGTGCGCAAGATGGGCTCGGCGCTTTGAATGGAGTCGCGGATCGGGCTTGCTTCGTAGAGCGCCGCGGCGGCGGCGAGGAGGGTCCCGGGAAGGTGGATGACTGCCGCCGCCCTTTCCCTTGCCCCGCGGGAGAGGGGGGGCGCCGAGGCGGATCCGAAGGCGATGACGACGTCGCCCTCGCCGAGGGCGGCGAGGAAGCGCGAGTCGGCAAGGGTGCGAGCGGAAACGAGATGAATTGCGGCAGGGCCAGAAGCGGAGGAAGCGAGTTTGGCGGGGGGAGCGTCGGCGGGGGAGGCAGGGCCGGCGGCGGCCGCCTCCGCGGAGTCCGGGATTCGCAGGATCCCCGAGAAGCGCTCGGGCAGGGTCTCGGTCGAGAGGGATCGCCCGCCCGAGCAGCGAAGGAGCTCCGCAGGCGAGAAGGTGACGGGTTGCCCGTCCTGCATCCGGCGAAGCCGGTCGAGCGCCTCCGCGAGCCCGAGGAGCGTGAACATCCCGAGGCAGCGCCCCGCGTCGTCGGTCACCGGCAGAAAGGAGAAGCGCCGCTCCACCAGGATGTCGCGGGCGTGCCCGACCGTGTCGTCGGGGCGAAGGGTGATGAGCTCCTCGCTTCCGATCATGATGTCCGAGAGCCTGAGGTAGATATCCGGCAGGAGGGGCGGAGGGGTGACGGCGAAGCGCTCCAGGACGTACTTCGTCTGAGCGTTGATGTTCCCGGCGCGATAGGCTCGGGCGGGCTCTCCGGTGCGGTTCTTCAGCTTCGCGTAGGCGATTGCAGCGCACACGGCATCGGTGTCGGGGTTCTTGTGGCCGACGACGATGAGCGGTCGAGAATCCATGGGCTCCTCCGCCCTGAAAGCTACTATCCCCGACGTGCGACGGCTACTTAATCCTTAGTGGAGCGCTCACCCATTCATCCCAGAGATTCGAGAGGCTGCAGCCGCAGGTCTGCTCGGCTAGGCGCTCGTAGCGCCCCCCGCTCACCACGCGCCAGCGGTACTCCGCGGCCAGGCGCCGGAGGAAGCGCGCGAAGTCGGCCTCGCCCATTCGATCCGCAAGGGCGGTGAGAAAGAGGGGACCCCGCCCGTAGATGGTCGCCTCGTATTCGCGGGGGGTGTAGGCGGCGACGGGGCGTCCTATGGGAAGCATCTGCCCGCCCGAGCGCGCCTCCTCCTCAAAGGAGTGAAGGAGGCGAGCGGCGCGCTCGCTCCCGTGGCGCTCTGCCCAGTCGAGCCACATCGAGTACTGCGCAAGGGCCTCGTCGATCCAGGGCTCGGTGAGCTGGTTGTTCCCGATGAGGGCGTAGAACCACTGGTGGGCGGTCTCGTGCGCGACCGTGAGCTCGAGGTAGATCCCGAGCCGGGAGCCGTCGACGCTCTTGGCGGGATCGCCGTAGAGCCAGGAGGTGAGGAGGATCATCCCCGGGAACTCGAGCCCTTCCGCCTCGAAGAGGGAGCCGACGAAGGTGAGGGTCCGGTAGGGGTAGGGGCCGTAGCGCCTTTCGAACAGGGAGAGCGCGTCGGCCGCCTCGTCGAGGATGGCGGGGGAGGCGGCGGAGAGACCCCCGGGAGCGTAGCTTCGGAACGTCGTCGCCCCGCGTCGAAGCTCTTGAACGGAGAGGTTCTTCCCGAGGGCAAGGAAGAGGTCGCGTGCCGGTCCGAAGGCGAGGAGGAGTCGAGTCCGATCCCCTGCGTCTCGCCGGGCGAGGGCGACCCCCGGGGCGGCGAGCACGAGCCCCTTGGGATAGCTCAACGAGACGAGATAGAAGGAGACCGGGTTCGCGGTAAGATCCCCCCACGCGGGCGGCCTCCCCCAATTCCACCGCCCCCCTGCCGGGATCATCGGGTAGGCGTAGCCGAGGGTGAGCTCACCCCTCCACGAGAGGAGCCCTCCGAAGCCGACGACCGGGCTCGTCGGCACTTTCAGATGATAGCGCATCGACACGATCGCGCGCCCGAGCGGAGGGAGGGGTCTCGGGAGGGACAGGCGCACTGAGATCCCGCCGTCGCGCAGCTGCGACGCCGCGGGCTCGCCGTCGACGCGGGGGTCCTCGACCGTCATCGAGTTGGGGGCGAGGTTGGCAAGAAGGGCGAAGTCGAGGCTTTCCATCGGACGCTCGCTTGAGTTCGTGTAGCGCACGGACAGCTTCCCGTCGAGGGAGGCGAGATCGTCGGAGATGCGGAGGGCAAGGTGATAGACCGGGGCCTCTTTGAGGAAGGGGTGCGCGGCGAGCTCCTGGGGATTTGAAAGCCCACGGGCGAAGGGGGAGTAGTCGTCCCAGGCGTATCGCTCGCTCGCGGCGGCAGGCGACAGGAGCGAGCAGGAGACGCACAGGAAGGCGAGCCCCACGGCGAGCGCCAGCGACCTCATCACCCGTTCATCCTACCGCGCTCCCGTCGGGCGCGCAATGGTGGCGGCGCCCGGCGGCCTTCGAGAGCAGCGGCTACGACACCGACGAGGAGACCAAGGCTACCCCCGCGAGGGCAGCCGCGGCCCCGATCGACTCGATGACCGTCACCCGCTCGCGGAAGAGGGCGAAGGAGAGGAGGTAGACGGCAAGGATGTTCACGACGCTGCGCACCGGGTAGGCGATCGATCCCCCGATCGAGGCGAGCGCCACGGTGAGCGCCGCCATGCCGATGACCGAGGTGAGCCCCATCCAGCTTCCGATGGCAAGGGTAGCGCGGGTCGGGCGCAGCTGTCCGAGGCGGCCCTTGACCCCGGCGACAAGCAGGGCGCTTGTCAGGTACCAAAGGTTCGCCCAGAACAGCAGGCTCAACGGGTGAGAGTGCGCGACGGTGGCGGCGTAGATCTTGGGAAAGGAATTGCCGATCCCGGAAAAAAGGGTCGACAGGAGGAGCATGACAAGCAGGCGCCGATCGGCGGCCGCTCCCTTCGTCGCCCCCCTGCCGCGCTGCCCGAAGAGCACAACCGAAGCGAGGATCAGAACGAGCCCGAGGATCGAGACCAGGTCGAGGCGCTCGCCGTAGCCGATGACGCTCACGAGAAAGGGGATGACGACGAAGAACTGGATGACCGTCCAGGTGACGTTGAGCTGGGCGCGCTCGATCACCACGAGGTAGAGGAGCGTCGAGACGTAGCTCGCGATCCCGAAGGGGATGCCGAGGAGAAGCGCCTCGCGGTCGAAGAGGGGCTCGCCGAAGAGCGGAATCCCCGCGAGGGCGAAGAGTGCGGCCGATCCCGAGAGGACTACGATGAGCCGATCGTGATCGCAGGCGTAGCGCGTCTTATACTTGTAGCCGAGGCCGAAAAGCGAGCCCAGCAGCCCCGAAAAGAGCACGAGGAGCAGCGGCATGAGGTGACTCCGCGATGTGCACGCGACCGCAGCCGAAAAGAACCTGGGCGGCCGGGGTGTTCCACCGAGGGGATAGTGCCACGTTTGGCGCTCCGGCGCAAGGTGGGTAGACGCGAGGGCCCGCGGCTGCAACAATACGAGCATGGAGCAGAGGCGTTCACTTCTGACAGCCGCCTGCGCCCTCGCGGTCATGGCGCTCGTCTCCTGCGCCACCCGAGCTCCGGCGGGCCGGAGCGCGTCCGCCGTCGCCCCCGCGGCCGCGGCAACCCGCGGCTTCGTCGGGAATTGGGCCGGGGCGATCGCAGTCGGCGCGCAGGCGACCCCGATCGTCGTCCACCTCTCGCGAGACGGCAGCGGAGCCTATCACGGAACCATCGACATCCCCCGGGAGGCCGCGCGCGGGCTGCCCTTGAGCGCGGTCGTCGTGGAGGGAGCGAAGGTCATCTTCTCGCTCGACGCCGGCTCGGACGTCGCCTATTTTTCCGGGAGCCTCTCCGGGGGAGTCATCTCGGGGGAGTTCACCCAGGGACCCGCCCGCGGCACCTTCACGCTCACCCCGGCCTCGCCCGGATCGCCTGGAGGGGGCGCGGCCCCCGACCGCGACGGCGCGCCGATCGAGCTTCACACCGCGACCGGAACCCTCTACGGCAC